>NZ_JBKJWH010000001.1:0-15110 GCF_046716805.1 Mycetocola sp.
GGCGAGCCGACGGGTCTCCTCCTCGAAGCCGCCGGGATTCCGATCGCGGACGCGATCTCGCGCACGCAGCGGCTGAGCGACGAGCAGCTCGCGCAGAGCTCGAAGCGTGGGATCGAGATCCTGAACAGTTACGGCATCACGGGTTTCCAGGACGCAGGGGCATCGACGAACATCCTGACGGCGCTCAAGGTGCTCGACGAGCGTGGCGACCTTCACGCCTGGGTAGTCACGTCACTGCTTGTGAGTGACCCGGTGCTCGGGTTCTCACCGGTCGGCGACGCGCTCATCGCGGAGGCCGAAGAGTATCGCACCACTCACCACCGCCCCGACTTCGTCAAGATCTTCCTCGACGGTGTGCCACCGACGCGCACCGCGGCTTTTCTTGAGGCGTACTTGCCCGACCGCGATCATGGGGCCCACCACCACGGGGTGACGTCCATGACCCCGGACGAGCTGGAGAGCTGGCTGCTCCGGACCGCGGAGTCCGGTCTCTCGGCGAAGATTCACTGCACCGGCGATGCCGCCGTGCGGGCGGCACTCGACGCCGTGCAGGTCGTTCGTGAGGCAGGATTCGACACTCCGATTTACCAGATCGCGCACGGGCAGTTCGTGCACCCGGACGACCGCCCGAGGTTCGCCGCGCTCGGCGTCGTCGCCGACATTTCCCCGTTCCTCTGGTTCCCGGGCGTCATCCCCAACGCCATCGCGGACGTCCGCCCGGGCGACATCGGAGCGGAGATCCAGCCGAACCGGGCCCTTCTGGACGCCGGCGCGCTCGTCGCGGGCGGCTCCGATTGGCCAGTGAGCGAGTCCCCGAACCCGTGGGAAGGAATTCACGGACTCGTGACTCGCGCCGACCCGCACGGGATCTTCCCGGGCACTCTCGGACCGGATCAGGCGATCTCTCTCGATGAGGCAATCGCTGTCTTCTCGATCAACGCCGCGCGAGCGATGGGCGTCGACGACGTCACCGGCTCGATTGCCGTGGGAAAGTCCGCCGACTTCATCGTGCTTGATCGCGACCCATTCACCGTAGCCCCCGACACGCTCGTGAAGACAACGGTGACCGAAACCTGGTTCGCCGGCACGAAGGTCTACTCGGCTTCCTGACGTCCGGGCACTCCCTCTCACCGCGTCCGAATGACTGTCGGCCGTACCGTTCAGACCGCAAGCGCACAAACCCGTCCACTCACAGCAAGGAGCACCACATGTCTGCACCACGAAAGCTCGTCGCGGCGATCGCCCTCGCCGCCGCATCCGCTCTCACTCTCGCCGGCTGCGGCACGACCACATCCGACTCGGCGAGCGAAGCGAAAACGACCGAGCGCGGTCCCGTTGACAAGATCCTGTTCGATTACCCCTTCACTGCTCTACCCGTCTACGGAGCGATCGTCCCGATCATCGAAGCGCGGGCCAAAGAGATGGGTGTCACCGTCGAGTTCACGAACGACGACATGGATCTCGGCAAGCAAGTGACGAACCTCAACACCTACCTCTCAAGCGACGTCGACGCGGTCGTATCATTCCCCGCCGACCCGGCAAGCCTCGAGAGCATCGCGCGTTCGTACATTGACGCGGGTAAGTACTGGGTCACCTACGGCGGGGATCTGGAGAACCAGGATGCCACGCTCCAGTTCTCGTTCGAAGAATCAGGTCGCCAACTGGGTGAGTACGCGGGCCAATGGGCTCTCGACAACCTCGACGGCAAGGGCAAGGTCCTGATCCTCGAAGACATGACGATCCAGATCGGCCAGGAGCGCACAAAGGGCATCGCGGAGGCTCTCGCCGAAGCTGCTCCCAACCTCGAGATCGTGTCCCAGCAGCAGGCGATCACGCCCGACGAGGGCCTCACCGTGACGAGCGCAGTGCTCGCGCAGCATCCGGACGTTGACATCGTCCTCGCCGCGGTCGGCGATGCGGCGCAGGGCGCCTACCAGGCGCTGATCGCCTCGGGCCGGGCAGAGAACGATCCGACGACCTTCGTCGGCGGGCTCGACCCGAACCTGTTCGAGCTGCAGCAGATGAAGGCCGGCAACTTCTTTCGCGCGAGCACGTACTTCTCGGTCTCGGACCTCGTACAGCAGGTGATCGACATTCCCATCGCACTCGGCAAGGGGAAGAAGGATGCGAGCGTCAACCTTCCAGTGAGCCTGGTGACGGTCGACGACCCGAACCTCGACGCCTACATCGCCGAACTCGGCGGCTGATCGCGGCACAGGGCCGGGGGCCATCCGCTCCCGGTCCGCTCCACACCTCCATCCCAGAGAAAGGCAGCCGATGACCGCGATCGTAACGGGTCTCACCAAACGCTACGGCGCGACCCTCGCGCTGGACTCCGTCGACCTCGAGATCGCCCCCGGCGAGGTGCACGCGCTACTCGGGCATAACGGCGCGGGCAAATCAACCCTCATCAAATGTCTGGGCGGTGGCATTTCGCCCACCTCGGGGACGATGGTCATTGACGGCACAACTCATACGAGCCTCGATCCTCGCTCCTCGATCGCCGAAGGCGTCGCCGTCATCTACCAGCACCTCAGCGTCATCGAAGGACTGACGGTCGCCGAAAACCTTTTCCTCGGCCAGGAGCGTACGCTCGGCGGCGTCATCGTCGACCGCCAGACGCAGCGCCGCCTCGCAACCGAAGCACTGGAGAAGGTAGGGTCGATCGCTGACCCGGACACCCTCGTCGGTGAGCTGTCCATCGGGCAACGCCAGCTCGTCGAGATCGCCAAAGCGTTGCAGCGGAACGCGAAATTGCTCATCCTCGATGAGCCCACCGCAGCCCTGTCGCGTGCGGAGTCCGAGCGACTCGCCGAACTCATTCTCGATCTCAAGCGACAGGGCATAGCGATCCTGTACGTCACACATCTGCTGAACGAGGTCATGCAACTCGCCGATCGCGCAACGGTACTGCAGAACGGGCGCAGCGTCTGGTCGGCGAGTCGTGCCGAGTTCACCAAGGCGGATCTCGTCGACGCCATCAGCGGAGGCCACGCACAGGTGAGCGACCGACCTGCACCGGTCGCGGCAGGGGCGTCGCCTCGGCTTGAGATTGAAGACTTTGGCGGGCCGGGCCTTGGCCCGATCGACCTGGTGGTGCGCCCCGGCGAGATCGTCGCCCTGTATGGGCTGATCGGTGCGAGCCGCACCCGGTTCCTCGACATGCTGTTCGGCCGGCGAGCGCGAGATACCGGTCTGGTCCGCATCGATGGCGTGCCAGTGAACACGAGCAACCCCAAGGGTTCCCTTAAGGCTGGCCTGGCACTCGTTCCAGGCGATCGGGCGAAGGAAGGCCTTTTCGCCACTCTTCCCGCACTGGACAACACTGTTGTCCATGTCATGAGAGCGCTTGGCCGCTTCGGCGTCCGGCGTCTCGCCGCCGAGCAAGCGGTGCTCGATGCAGTAGCCGACCTTCTCTCGCTCCGCCCCCGGAGCTCGACCTTGCCGGCCGGACGCTTCTCCGGCGGGAATCAACAGAAGCTCCTGCTAGGGCGCTGGATCAACGAGCAGGCAGGTGTGAAGGTGCTCCTGCTCGACGATCCGACCCAGGGCGTCGATGTCGGGGCTCGCCGGGAAATCTACGATGTCCTGCGACGTCTTGCCGCCGAACGCGGCCTCGCGGTCATCGTCGCGACGAACGAGCCAGAGGAGGTCATGGAACTCGCGCACCGCTGCCTCGTCATGCACAAGGGCATAGTCGTCGACGAGATCGATGTCGCCTCGACGACAGCCGACAGCCTCCTCGCGATCATCCACGACAACGCCGCGCCGCGCGCGTCCTGACCTTTTCCCACCTCGACCCACAGGAGCTCCACGTGCCTGAATCCATGGCCAACCGTCTCGTCCGGGGCATCATCCGCAATCCCCTGCTCATCTTCCTCATCGTGATCGTGATCGCTGTGCAGTTGACCACCGGATCGCTGCTGAACTGGCAGAACCTGCGCGGGGTCCTCATGGATGGCGCCGTGATAGCCATCGTCGCGATCCCGTGCGCAATGCTCATCATCGCCGGCTACATCGACCTCTCGGTGGGCTCGACCCTCGCGCTCGGCGGGGTCGTCGGAGGCATGATCATGTCGCGCTTCGGGGACCCGGCCCTCGCCGTCATCGCCGCGGTGGGCGCCGGGGCGATCGTGGGCCTCTTCAACGGCTTTCTGACGTGCCGCTTCGGCCTGAGCGCCTTCATCACCACACTCGGTACGCTAACCGCCGTGCGCGGTGTCGCCCAATTGCTGAGCCCGCTTCCGCGCAGCTCATTCGGTGATGCATTCGGATTCCTCGGCGTTGGAACCCTGCTGGGAATTCCTGTGTCGGTCTGGATCGCCGGGATCCTCCTTGTGGTGGCGGGCCTGTTCCTCGCCCGCACCCCGGGGGGTCGCCACGTCTACGCCATCGGTGTCAATCGTGAAGCGGCGTACCTGTCCGGCGTCAATGTGAGCCGTCTCCCGTTCGTGCTCTTCATCCTTTCCGGTGCCGCAGCCGGCTTCGCAGGCACAATCACGGCCGCCCGTCTCAACAGCGCGCCGGCGGGCCAGCTGGGTCTCGGCTTTGAGCTCACCGTCCTCACCGCGGTGCTGCTCGGGGGAATCGCGCTGACGGGTGGCGAGGGTTCGATGTTCGGGGTGTTCATCGGCGTGCTTTTCCTCGGAATACTGAACAACTCCCTCACCCTCATCGGAGTCACGAGCTTCTGGCAGAGCGTCGCGAGCGGCCTCGCGTTGATTGCGGCCATCGCGTTGAGCGCATACACGCACGTCCTTCGCCAGCGGCTCGAGGCGAACGAGGCGAAGAAGCTCGCTGAACTCACGACCACATCAGCATCCTGACGGCCGCCGCTCCGAGCCCATGTCGGCGACCGTTATCCAGGTTCGCCGTCCACGCGATCGGCACGGCAGGTGAACACGATTGCCGCTGCGGCGCCACAATTGCCTCCCCGGCGCCGCGTAGGGTGGGATGAACTCGCTTACCAACCTGCAGGGGACTCCATGCCGAAGATCGTCGACCACGACGAACGTCGACTCGCAATCGTCCACGCGACCTGGCGGCTCATCGCTGCGAAGGGGTTCCGCGCCACGACGATGCGCGAGATCGCGAAGGCCTCAGGTGTCGCCAATGGCGGCCTGTTCCCGTATTTTCAGGACAAGCAGGAATTGATCGGAGCCACCTTCGAGCACGTGTTCGCCGCCACGAATCAGCGCTTTGCCGAGGTGCGCGCGGGAAAGGTCGGTCTTGCGGCGCTGCGTGAGCTCATGCTACAGATCCTCCCCCTCGACGAGGAGCGTGTGCTCGAGTCGCGCATCGTCATCCCATTCTGGGAATATGCGGCGAACGAGCCGCAACTGCGTGAGTTGCATGAGCGCACGCTCGAACTCTGGAGCTCCGAATTCGCCGATGACCTCGAGGCAGCCAAGCGCCTCGGCGAGGTGCGCCTCGAGGTCGATATAGAGAGTGCTGCTGACCAGTTGGTGGCGATGCTGAACGGCGCGCAGACACTCGCGGTGCTCTCCCCCGGCAGGTCGTCACCCGAGCGGCTCACCGCGATGCTCGACAACTACTTGCTGTTGCTTCGCTGAGGCGTTCGGGACCGACGAGCTCAGTGGCCGTGGCCCTCGCAGGCGCAGCCGCTGGTCTGCGTTTCGTGGTGCTCTGTGGCGGTCTGCCCGCCGGAGTGGCATGCTCCGCCCCTGTCCTGGGATGCCGGCACGTTAAGGGTGGGATTGCGGCCAAAGAAGCCATAGGGCTTCAGCGTGAACTTGGCATAGTCAACGGGCATAACCGGCCAGTCCTCGACACGGGGAAAGTGGGTCGGTCCGAAGGTGTGCCAGATCACGATGTCCTCGCCGTCGATAACCCGGTCTGCCTCCATATAGCGAGGGAGCCCATCGCCCCCGGGATTCTGGTTCACAAGGTCACCCGCAGGATACCGCTCGTCGGGCGAGTACCGCGTGACCCAAAGGTGCTTGCGGGTGAAGCCGGCGCGCTGAGCAATCACAGACTCCGGGGCAGCCAGGAGCGTGGGCGTGCCCTGGGCGAGCAGCTCGTAGGCGACCGGCTGGCCGAGCCTGTTCTTCTTCTCGGTGTTCACGATGTGCCAGGCCCGTCCGACGGTGAGGTCAGCGTCGCGCACACCTTCTGACTCGGTGCGCAGTCGGGTGCGCTGCTTGGTGAACGCGTTGCCGTATTCGTTCCCCTCGCCCATAGGCATCCGGACCACATCGACCTCGTCGACCGCATTCGAGACACCGTCGACCATCATGTCGAGCCGGGCGCCGAACAGGTGCTGGTGGTACGGGGCGCCCAGTCCGGGCGCAACCTCGCTTGCGTAGTCGCCGGCGTCAGGGTTGTACGCCGAGGTGAACAAAACTCCCGTGAGTTTCGCCTCGCATTCGATGGTGCCGTCAAGGTACAGGTACCAGTAGAAGCCGTAGTCGTAGTTACCCACCGTGGTGAAGAAACTGATCACCAGGCGGCGTTGCCGACGTACTTCGCTGGATCCCGTGTAGATGTCGGTGTGCTTCCAGAGGGTGCCGTAGTCCTCCTCGTGCATGCAGATCGCGTTCGGGATGACTCGGGGGTTGCCGAACTCGTCGGCGAGGGTCGCGTCGAAGTAGCGAATTTCACCGAGGCAGTCGCAGCCCAGCGTGAGTGAGTTCGCGTACCTGCCGTAGACGTACTCGCCAGTGTCGAAGTAATTCTGCCAGAACCGGGATGGCGACGGGTCGCCGTACGGTACGACCATCTCGGCGATCGACGCGCGGTAGATCACATCCCGCTCGACGCCGCCCTGGTCGGCGTCGGTGAAGCGGATGCGTCGCAGCACGAGACCCTCCCGGGCGTCGAAGGCGATCGAGAACTTCCAGTTCGCCCATGAGACTTCGTCGCCCTTCACCGTGTAGCTCGGCCCCTCAGGCTGGGTAATCGAGATCGGCTTGAGCGTGTCGAGAGGGGCGCCCTGCACCTCGGGGTCGTCGAAGTTGCCCCCCTCCGCCGGGATGTCGAAAACCTGGTCGTCGACCAGCTTGAACATGCGTCCCTCGATCATGTCGACGTAGGCACAGAGCCCGTCTACCGGGTGCGCCCAGCAATGGTCGGCCTCGAACTGTCGCATGAAGGCGAGCACACGGATGACACGGCGCCCCCGTTCGTCGTCGAAACCATAGTTGCCCGCGGAGAGCGGCGCGAGCGCTACCTGCTCGTGCGTGATTCCACGCTTCGCAAGCGCGGCATGCCACTCCGCTTCTTTCCCAAGCGTGTCGTAGATTGATTCGAACTCGACATCGAGGATCGGCGCCTGCCCCATCGAGCCGTCAATCTCGTCGACCTTGACCACTTCACGTGCGCTGAGCGATACCCGCGCGTCGTGGGACGCACCAGATGCCTGGTCAAGGATGATTGCGCGCACGACACGGGGAAGTTCCGCACCGGCGAGCACGGCGGCCTTCACCGGTTCGTCGACTCCGACGTAGACAAACCGGGTCGATCCGCTGACGAGACCAGCCGAGGCGAGTATCTCCCGGGTCGCGATGATCTCATCGGCGGCGAGTCCCCGCATCGGGTCGCCGAGTGCGCGTTCCCCGGATGCCGCCTGCACGGTCTCGTGGGCTTTCTGGTGCAGGTTTCGTGCCTCGGGGGCTGACTTCGTCGTCATGCTGACTTCCTTTTTCTCTACAGTTGTTGTGTAACATACCATCACGGAACGAGACAGGGAAGTCTGCATATGGGCGAGATGACGCACGGCGCCATGCTGATCGGCGCGTTCGCCTGCATGGCCTGCACGCTGATGGGGTCGCGCCGCGCGCGTACGCTCGACGTCGTCTCCTCAGCAGCAATGCTGGGCGCGATGGCCGATATGGCTTTCACCCGCCTCGTCCCGGCCCTTGTCTGGACTCTCATACTGGTCGCTGTCGGGATGGCGCTCGGCGCGCGCATCCGTGCGACTCGCGCTCGGGTCCACTTCGATCGACGCGGTCACGACCACAACGCGACCCGTGAGCTGCACCGCGCTTTGGTCTTCGTCGTCGGCGGGTGGCTGCTCGTGGGTACGGATGGAGTTTCCACTTCCCCCGAGATGCTGGATGTGAGCACGCACGTGCATCTTTCATCGAGCGATTTTCCTCTGGCCGCAGCCACTGGGGTCGTGATCCTAGGGGGCTGGCTCTTCTGGCGGCTCCTGAGTCCAGGCCGCTGTGAGACCTTGCACGCAACCGAGACGGCGAGCATCACCCTCATGCTTGCCGCCATGACGGTGCCGGCGATTCTCGGAACCTGATGCGAGAACCCGGGCGTCACGAAACCGGATTCACCTTTTTTTCCTCAACAGGCGTATATTTTCAATTCGGGCTCGTCATCGGCGACGAGACTCTCAGAGACGAGGTGCACCCGTGCAACAATTTCTAAAAACAGAGGCAACGATCGACACGTCAACGCTGCCCCTGGATTTCACCCGGTTCAGGGAGCAGGTGTCGCAGTCATTCGTGCCACTCCACGTCACATCCGACCGACCCGAGCCGTTCCGCGGCGACATCAGGGCCGCCGGCACCGACGACGTGCATCTCTCGGTCGTTACCGCAGGAGAGCACACCATCACGCGCACCCCAGAGCTCATTGCGCGCACGGAAAGCCGGTTCTTCAAGCTCGGTCTGCAACTTTCCGGCACCGGGCTGCTCATCCAGGACAACCGCGAGGCGGTGCTTCGCCCCGGAGACCTCGCGATCTACGACACAAACACGCCATACTCACTGATGTTCGAGGATTCTTTCGCGTCGGCAGTGCTCATGGTGCCGCATCGGTTCATCGAACTTCCGACCGACAGCTTGCGCGGGCTGACTGCAACCACGATCTCCGGGGAGCACGGCCTCGGCCGAGTGGTCGCGCAGTTCCTCGCCGGCCTCAGCGGCGAGCTCGACCAGCTCGATGGCTCCGTTGGAGCGCGACTCGCACAGCATGCGGTCGACCTGGTCACGACGATGTTCGCTCAGGAGCTCGACGTCGTGCGGGACGCCGACCGGCCGCACCGCTCGATGCTCCGCCGTGTGCAGTCGTACATCGATTCGCGACTCGCTTCCACTGAGCTGAGCCCGTCGAGCATCGCCGCCGCACACTATATTTCCACGCGGCATCTTCACGCGATCTTCCACGAAGATGGGCTGACTGTTTCCAGCTGGATTCGCTCGAGACGGCTCGACCGCTGTCGGCGCGAACTCGCCGACCCTCTGTCGCCTCATCCGGTAAGCCAGATCGCCGCCCGCTGGGGGTTCGCGGAGGCGGCCCATTTCAGTCGCGCCTTCCGCGCGGAGTTCGGGGAGGCACCCAGTGCCGTCAAGTCGCGAGCGAGGCAAATGCGGTCGGGCGTCCAATCCCTGTGACCTGATCGCGCCCTCGCCGCCCCCCGCGTGCATCGCTGGGTTGTTCGTCGCGGACGGTGCCCGCCGGTTCCGTCGACGCGAACCAGACCGTATGCCGAACCCACAACGGGACGGTGCTGTAGCCGGCGGCTAGGAGCTGTCCGCTCTTGACTGGTTCAGTTGCAGGCTCGCCTACTTGGCACGATAGCAGCACGATCGAGGCGATGACTGCAACCCATCCAGCAATGCGAGTAAGGAAATAGGACGTGGCCGACGCCCCCCATCCGGCGTGATCTCGGACGAGGCAAGGCAAATTGCACCGGAGAACCCTGAGCAATGCCCATGTCACTTCAACGATCAGCAGCAGGTGGCCGTTGTCCACCGCAGCCCTGTCACATATGAGGCGGTTGCGATCGCCAAGTTCCGAAGCCAACCGGGCCAGGACATGGAATCTGAGCATATCTGAACTCGCTCATTCGGCGACACGCGGCTGGGCGCTATGCGGCAGCCTCTCCATGCCGCCAGCAGTCGGCGAAGGGGGCGTGATCGTGTAGCGCAGCGGCAACGAAGCACTTTGCTGGCGCGTTGTTGGGCACCCGTGGAGCGGCAAGAAACGCTGTGTAAACGTGAAAGCCCGCCCAATTGACTCCATCTAAATCAGGCAGGACTTCCTAATCAGAGGCTCATTCGCGGAGCCCAACCCGACTTGAACCCAAGACCGCTTACGAGATCAATAGATCGCTAGCCGAATATGCATCGACGAAATGACACAAGCTCCGCTCTCGCAGCCGCCGCGATTTCAACGGGGTTGAACGACGAGAAGGGCGTACTCCTCGAGTATCCTCCGCGTGCGGGAGCCGAGCCGTGCTGGCGGAATCTCGCGCAAGTGAGTTCGGGTGTCCACATCGCGCCGCAACCCGGATTGCGGATTCACGTCGAGCTCCACATAGCCCCGGTCCTGATGCGCCGCCCGGGATCCGGTGCCGAAGGCCGGACGATGAGCCACCCCGGTGCGCGCTGTAATAAGGGAGGTACCCTGCCGTTCGGTGTCTGGCACGAAAGCACGGGGGAACCGGAGGGCCATTTCGAGCGCTTCGGTTAACTCGTCCGGCTGCAAGGCGGGAAGATCTCCCAGCAGCACCGCGCGGTTCCCATCGTTCTCTACGGCCAACCCGTGGCTCGCCGCGTCATTGAGGCCGCCGCCTTCGTCGATGACGACTCGGGCGCCGATGTCCTCAAAAGATTCTGCTGCCGATGCGCTTGTCACGACCAGCACATCAGCGGCCGCGAGGGCGGCTTCGACGGTGTCAAGGGCAATCGCGAGAGCAAGTCCGGGGCTCGGATCCATTCGCGATTTCGCCTGCGGTGTGCCCTTGACCGGAATGACCACCACCCAATCAGTTGTCCGCATGTCGACCCGCCTTGGGATGGAACCGGTCCGCGGATGCCGTGTCGCCCAAGCAGATGGGAGCGGTCATGATGATTCTTTCGACAGCAGGGGCTCTTTCCGGAGATCCGGTTCGATATCTGCAGCCAGGACACGCTCCAGGCGGTCGCGATATGACGCGACGGTGCCGGGCCACAACAGGGTGAGTCGCCCGCTTCGTCCATCGACGTACCAGTTACGGCAACCGCCAGCGATCCACGCGGTGTTTGCACTTCGCTCGACTATCTCACGCGTGTAGGACGCCTCAGCCTCGGCGGAGACACGGATCGGTCCATTCTCCGCCGCGATAAGGCGCGCGGTGAAGTCTGTCTGTGCCTCCATCATGAGAATCGAGGAGTTGTGGCCCAACGACGCGTTCGGCCCGTTCAGCACGAACAGGCTGGGGAAACCCGCAACCAATGTGGAACCGACGGATGTCATGCCGGTTGACCAGTGCCGATCGAGCGTCAGGCCGTTCTCGCCCTCGATGAGTGTGGCGTAAGGCTGCCTTGTCGTCTCGAAACCGGTGGCCAGGATGAGAACATTTACCTCGCGGCGAGTCCCGCTCGCGGCGATGAGGGTGTTGCCCTCGACAGCGGCCAGCGCCGAAGCCTCCAGCTGTACGTCACCAGAAGCGATCGCAGGATAGAACGCATCGGACAACAGTACGCGCTTGCATCCGAAGGCGTAGTCGGGGGTGAGCATCCGCCGAAGTTCCCGATCTTCGACCTGCGAGTAGAGGTGGAGCAGAGCCTGTTCCCGGGCCGCCGTCGACGCAGCATCATCGCCGGCGCGGGAGGCGAATCGCGCTTCACCCTCCCGGTAGAGCTCCTCCCTGACCCTTGCAAGAGCCTCCGGATCCGACCGCCAGTGGGCCCGCTCCTCAGGGGTGTAGAGCCGGTCCCCCTTCGGAAGGATCCACGCGGCGCTTCGGTGGAACAGCGTCACTTTCGCACCGAGCTGCGATAAAGCTGGCGCGAGCTGAACGGCACTCGCTCCCGAACCGACGACCGCAACTCGGGCGCCTTCGAATTCCGCGCTGTGGTCCCAGCGGGCTGAATGGAACATGGGCCCGGAGAATGTTTCAAGCCCTGGAACCATCGGCACCCGGGGCTCGGTCAGTCTCCCGCAGGCAACGATGAGGTGGTCGGCCACGATTTGACCACCGCTAGTCGCGATTAGCCAGGTGAAGCCATTCCACTTCGCGCCTGTCATCGGAGTGCCAAGCAGGATTCGTTCCGTCAAGTCTTCGTTGTGAACGATCGATCCGAGGTAGGTGTGTATCTCTGATCCGCCGGCGAACGTGGAAGACCATGCTGGGTTCGGGTGGCTTTCCAACCCGTACAGGTGAGAGGGGACGTCGCAGGCGACTCCCGGGTAGGTGTTTTCGCGCCATGTGCCTCCGACTGACGCGCCGCGCTCGAGAATCACAAACGAGTCTCGTCCGGCCCGTCGCAGCGAAAGTGCAGCTGCGATTCCGGCGAACCCTGCACCAACGATCGCCGTTTCGACACGCATCAGGCTGTTCTCCGATCACCGTCAGGCTCGCGGTAATCGGTGAGGCGCTGACGGAAAGGGCGGAACATGTGATGGGCGAGCCGTCGGGCGTCTGCGAGAGGCAACGTCAACCCGCTCTCGGCGCCAACAGCGGGAAGCACACGCCCATCGAGAAGCGTGCCACCGAGGTCATCACCGCCTGACCGGAGCATCGCCTCCGCCCCATCGATACCGAGTCGCGTCCATGGAACCTGGATGTGGGGAATGACGCCCGAGAGCATCAAACGTGAGACCGCGAACATCGCGCGGTGCTCATCGATTGGCGCGCGGCCCGGGACCAGTGGAACGCCGTGCCCGGGCAGGGGTATCGGCACGAACTCCGTGAAGCCGCCCGTTCGGGACTGAATGCTCATCAGAGTGCGAAGGTGCGCGATGCGTTCTTCCGCTGTTTCGACGTGACCGTAGAACAGCACGGAACTCGAACGGAGGCCTGCCCTGTGAGCTGCCGTGATGATGTCAACCCACGCGTCGGTGTTGAGGTCTTCTGGGGCCACGAGCCGGCGAACCCGCTCGGAGAGGACCTTCACGCCGGTGCCGGGAATCGTGGCGACTCCTGCCTCACGGAGGGCTTCGAGAGCACCGGAGAGCCCTAGTTTCCCTCGTACGGCGAGGTCGTTGACATCCTGAGGGCGGAATGCGTGAAGGTGCATTCTCGGCACAGCCGTCTTGATGGCGCGTGCGACCTGAACGTACGCCGCAGGATCCTCAGCCGATGGAAGGAGACCCTGCACGCACAACTCGGTTGCGCCCAGTTCCCACGCATCTACCGCGATCTGTACAAGCTCGTCAGAGCTGTACGTGGCCGGATCCTCGCTGGGTACTGCGCGATAGGCACTCGAAGAAACATTGCGGTTGACCACGATGCTAACGGCCTCACCAACGGTGTATCGGCGCACACTGTCGGCGGTCTGTGCCAGCACATCCAGGTCGTCCCCGGTCGCTTGGAGCAAGGCCACCCACTCGCCATCATCCCGGGAACTGGGGTCTCCGGCGGCGCGAGCAACACTCGAACGGAATTGGCTGGAGCGGCTTGATCCACCTCCTGTACGCGTATCGGAGACATTCTGTTCCGAAATTTCCGCGTGACGCCCCGCCTGCGGCCGGGTCACTGTTCCGTCGCCCTCGACCCGAGCGAGGAAGGATGCCGGGTCAGCTAGAGCCATCGTTGCGGGAGCGATCGCCGGATCGAGCCAGGTGTCGGCTTCAGCGAGATACTCGGGATGAGCAGTCAAACGCTCCCGAAGGGTGAATCCTAAATCCGCTGTTCGAGACGCGAGATCGTCAAGGTGTGGCCAGGGTCGCTCCGGATTGACGTGGTCTGCCGTGAGCGGGGAGACTCCGCCCCAGTCATCGACGCCTGCTCTGACGAGCATCTCCAATTCCTCGAGATCGGAGAGGTTCGGTGGAACCTGAATCGTCATGTCCGAGCCCATCACGAGACGCGCTACCGCAACTGCAGAAATGTAGTCCCACCAGGAAGCATCGGCCGCATTTTGCATCGCCGTCCTCGGCTTGGCGCGGAAGTTCTGAACAATGATTTCCTGAATGTGACCGTACTTCGCCTGCACGTCCCGAAGGGCAACAAGTGACTCCGCGCGGTCGCGCTCCGTCTCTCCGATGCCAACCAGAATGCCTGTCGTGAAGGGGATGCGGGCAATGCCAGCGTCTTCGATCGTGCGCATACGGACGGCCGGATCTTTGTCGGGTGATCCGTAATGCACCTCGCCTGGCACTTCGAAGAGTCGCCGGGACGTGGTTTCCAGCATCATCCCCATCGACGGAGCAAACGGCCGCAGCACGCGCAACTCCTCCGAAGTCATGACGCCGGGATTCAGATGAGCGAGCATGCCTGTTTCGCGGGTGATCAGCGCCGCCATCGCGCCGACATAATCGAGAGTGGACGTGTAGCCATTGGCGGTGAGCCATTCGCGAGCTTCCGGCCAGCGGTCTTCCGGCCGATCGCCCAGGGTAAGAAGCGCCTCCTTGCACCCAAGCTCAGCTCCTTGCCGGGCGACTGAAAGTACCTGTTCCGCACTCATGTAGGTCGGCTTGTTCATCTTCATTAGTTGGTTCGGTGTGTCGACGAAGATGCAGTAGTGGCACCGATCCCGGCACAGCGTCGTCAGCGGAATAAACACTTTGCGCGAATAGGTGATGATCCCCGAGCGTCTATCTGCGGCTAAACCGGCGTCGCGACTGGCGGATGCAAGCGCCAGCAGTTGATCAAATTCGTCATCGCGCGCGCCGAGCAGTACTTCCACTTCATTGACTGTGAGTGAGACCCCGGAGATCAGCGAGGAGACGGCTCTGTCGAATGTTGCGCGGGAGGTGTGCTGCGTAGGGCTCACCTGCCGGGGCCGCTCGCCGCTACCAGTGGCGCCAGCACCAATGCGTTTTGAATGAGACCATCTTCCGTACGCCGTACAGCCACCATCGGAGCCTCCTCGATCGACAGAACAAACGTGCCCCAGTAATAGTACGTTGACTAGGGCGCCGCGGTTGGAACACCGTCGTCTCCGGACGAAACCTCGCGGAAGGTCAAGCCGGGCCGGGCCGCTTCGCAGGATGCCCTTGCCTCATTCTCGACCAACAGCCTGCACCGCGTTATCCATGGGTCCACAAACGCCATGCTCGAATTGCTCCAGATATCCCGGGTTCATCGGACAGCAACCCAAGACCCCCGAGGTGAGTCAACCTGGCTCGTGTGCCTTTTCACGAGCGAATAAGGGCGACAATGTTCGGCCGCGAGGAAGCCCTGATCAAGGAAGGTTTGTAGGGCGGAC
>NZ_JBKJWH010000002.1:0-15732 GCF_046716805.1 Mycetocola sp.
ACCCCGTGGATCGCCGTGAACCCGAATTACACCGAGCTCAACGCCGAGGCGGATCGGGCGTCCGGTTCGAGCGCTTTCGACTTCTACCGCAAGCTCATCGCCCTCAGGCACGAGAGCGAGACGGTCGCCCTCGGCAGATTCGAACTGCTCGAGCCGTCACACCCGACGCTGTATGTGTTCACCCGCACGCATGGATCAGAAGTCCTCGCGGTGGTCGCGAACGTGTCGGACGAACCGTTCGACGGCGCGCTTCCCGTCGACATCGGTCCGGCCGAGCTGATGCTCGGGAACTATCCCGTCGAAGCCGACTCTCCCCTGCGTCCGTGGGAAGCGCGACTGTACCGGCTGTGAGCCTCGCGACCGGCGGCATCCGGGTATAAAAAACGGGCCGTTCACCTCGCGGTGAAAGGCCCGTTCTCGAGAATTTTGGTCTCTGAGACTGAGATTAGCGACGCAGTCCGAGACGCTCGATGAGCGAGCGGTAACGGTTGATGTCGACATCAGCCAGGTAGCCAAGCAGGCGGCGACGCTGACCGACGAGCAGAAGCAGGCCACGACGTGAGTGGTGGTCGTGCTTGTGCTCTTTGAGGTGCTCGGTGAGATCCTTGATCCGCTGGGTCATCACGGCGATCTGGACCTCGGGGGATCCGGTGTCACCGGGGTGAGTTGCGTACGCTTCGATGATCGCCTTCTTGGCTTCGCCTTCAAGTGCCATAGGTGAATCCCCTTTTCTCTCGTTGCGCGGTGCCCGTCACAGGATGTGCAGGCTCTCTTTATCCGCGGCCGTTGGACGGCAACCTCAAGAGTTTAGCAGGTTTCGCTGCCCCGGTCGGCGCTAGGGTGTACCCGTTCAGTCGGAACGAGCTCCGTCGTGTGATCACCGTCCGAAAGGGATGCCATGAGCCACCTTCTTCCCTCTCTGCTGCGGTCGGTGCCCAGCTTTCCGGACGACCTTCCGGCGTTTGGCGTGGGTGAGGCACCGGAGGATCCGGTCGATCTCTTCGAGGGCTGGCTGAGCCAGGCCATCGACGCCGGCGTGCTCGCTCCGCATGCCATGACCCTGTCGACGAGCGGGCCGGACGGTGTCGTCACAGCGCGAACGCTCATCCTCAAGGACATCGACGAACGTGGCTGGGTGTTCGCGTCGCGCGATGACGGCGTCAAGGCACGCGACCTGGGGGCGAACCCGTTCGCGGCTCTCACCTTCTTCTGGCCCGCGCTCGGCCGGCAGGTGCGGGTCACCGGTCCCGTCCGCCAACTGCCGCAGGCAGATGGCGAGGCCGACTTCCTCGCCCGGCCGCCCGAGTCGCGCGCCGCGGCGTTCGTGGGGCACCAGAGCGAACCGCTCGGCTCACGGGAAGAGTACGCCGCTGCGTACGCGGATGCCGTTGCCCGCCTCGCCGAGAATCCTCGCCTGGTGGCCCGCACCTGGAACACGTGGGCGGTCGCCGCCGACACCGTCGAGTTCTGGCAGGCCTCCCCCGACCGGGCTCACGTTCGCCTCCAGTACCGGCTTCACAACCGTGCCTGGGAGCGCGGCCTGCTCTGGCCGTGATCGTGTTGCGGCGGGTGTCGTCAGCACGCTCAACCGGATCAGTTGCCGCCGATGTGCGCCCAACAGGAGAAAAGTGCCGCCCTCGCACCTGCTCCCCTGTTGTGCGTTCGAGTGGAGGAGCGTCCCGGCCATGACGACGACGCTGGCGTTCCTGCCCAGTCCGCTGTTGGGGCCCGCGGTGTGGGCCGCCGTCGGCTTTCTGCTCGCCGATCGCGGCTGGACCGTCGCGATTCCGCCGCCGTTCGGCCGGATCCGGAGCCCAGCGGACGTGCTTGCTCACTGGGAGCACGCTCTGTCCGAGGCCGCCGAGTACGTTGTGATGCCGCACAGCAATGCGGGCCTGTATGTACCGGAACTCGGCGAGCGCCGCCGCGTGGTTGGCACCGTGTTCGTCGACGCTGCCCTGCCGCCGGCGACCGGCTCCACTCCGATGGCACCTCCGGGGCTGTACCGGATGCTCGCCGGACTGGCCGACAGCGAAGGCCTCCTGCCACCCTGGACGGAGTGGTGGGGAGACGCCGAGCTGGCCGACCTGTTCCCGGATGCCACGACGCGCGACACCGTCGCCGCCGAACAGGTGCGGCTACCCCTCTCCTACTTCGCCCATCGGATGCCCGTGGCCGCCGGGTGGACGCACCGCCCGGCCGCCTACCTCGCGTTCGGTGACACCTACCAGCGGGAACGGGAGGCGGCAGCGAGCTCGGCGTGGCCCGTGAAGACCCTTCCCGGCGGCCACCTGCTGATGCTGACGGAGCCGACGCTCGTTGCGGCGGCCCTGGAGGATCTGTTGGGCACGCTCGGCATGGCGCGGTGACGCAGAGTCGACTCGCGAATCGACGAACGGGATGGAGACGGAGGCTATACGTGCCTACACTGGACGACATTCCGAAGATCTTGAGGACACCATGAGTACCGAAATTCCAGCACCCGACGCCGACGACACCCATGCGTCGGAGGAGACCAAACGCAAGTTCCGCGAAGCTCTCGAACGCAAGAAGCAACGGTCAGAGGGCAAGGGCACCGACCACCTCGACGGCGAGTCGTCGATTCACTCGACCCACGGTCCTGTGTCGCACCAGCGGGAGTTCCGCCGGAAGAGCGGCTAAACGCTCCGCTCGAACACGAGAAGGGTCGATGTCGCCGTCGCAATCACGCGGCCGGCGGCATCCGTCAACGCGGCTGATGCGAATGCGGCACGCCGTCCGTCGAGGAGGTTCATCCGTTCAGCTTACGGATGCCGCGGCGGCGATCCGTTCGTGACCGGCGTCGAACGGTTTGCAGGAGATCACACGGTTGGCAGGAGAGAAACCGGGATTCGATCCTGACAATCGTGCGATCTCCTATCTGCGCGCTCAGCGCAGACCAGGCAGGCGGGCCGCAACCTCGTCGAGGATGCTTTCCGACCCGGCATAGACGCCGGCAGCTCTCGGCCAGTGCGTGATCACGTCGGTGAAACCGAGGTCGGCAGCCCGGCCGACCGAGTCGTCGAAACGGCCGATGCTCTCCAGCGCGTACGACCCGCCGGAGTCGATCATGAGGTAGCGGTCCACAGACAGCGGGTCCGTGCCGACGGAGACCGCGGCGTCCTCGAAGCGGCCGGCGGCATCCGCGACCGACGTCCACCATCCCTCGTCCACGTCACCGTCCTTACCGGTCGTCACCCAGCCCTGACCGTATTCGGCCGCGACGCGCATTCCCTTCGGACCGTTCGCGGCGACCACGAACGGCACCCGGGGGTGCTGCGCCGGGGCCCCCACCATGCGTGCGTTCACAGCGGTGAACCAGTCGCCGTCGACGCTCACGCCACCGCTGTGGGGCAGTTCGTGCCGCAAGAGCAGGTCGAGCGAAGACACGAACTCAGCGAACCGTTCGTGGCGTTCCCCGGGCGACAGCTCGGGCAGGCCAAGCACGAACGCGTCGAAACCGGTACCACCGGCCCCGATTCCCAGCCGAAGCCGGCCACCGGCGATGTCGTCGAGAGTTGCGATCTCCTTCGCGAATGGCACCGGATGCCGAAAATTCGGCGAAGCGACGATCACCCCCAACCCGATCGTGCCCGTGACGAGAGCCGCAGCCGTGAGTGTCGGAATGGTGGCGTGCCATGGCTCATCGGCGAGCGTGCGCCAGGACAGGTGGTCGTAGGTCCAGGCGGCGTCGAAACCGTACTCTTCGGCGGCCGCCCATTTGCGTCGGGCTTCGGGCCAGGGATCCTGCGGCAGGATCGTGATTCCACATCGCATGCGCCCGAGTCTACGGTCGACCGGATCTGCTCGCCCCGCCGCCCCGGTTACCCCCTCTGTCGGGGGCGGGTGTGAGAATTCCGGTATGACAACGCGACCGATCCCGACACCGACCGCACCCGTAGCATCCGCTGCCGCGCATCGATGCTTCATCGTGCCGCCGTATCTGCTCGCACATCTGGCAACGCTTGAAGACCCGCGGTTACAGCACGCACGCCATGCGGCTCAGCGGGCCCTCGAAAGCGAGCATGTCTTTCACGCCGTCCGGCCGGGCGAGCCGACAACGATGCGTTCGCCCGTGCGACCGAGAGCGTCCCCGACCGCCGACCTCTCGACACCGAACCGCTTCGTGTCGGATGCCGCCGGCACAGAAATCCTGCCCGGTCGCCTCGTCCGCAGCGAGGGTGAACCCCCGCACCGCGACGCCACCGTCAACGAAGCGTACGACGGTCTCGGCCTCACCCACGCGCTCTTCTGGGCGGTGTACTCCCGTGCGTCCATCGACGGCGCCGGGCTCCCACTCGAAGCGACCGTGCACTACGGCAACGCGTATGACAACGCTTTCTGGGACGGCAGCCGCATGGTGTTCGGAGACGGCGACGGACAGGTGTTCGCCGGGTTCACCCGCTCTCTCAGCGTGATCGGCCACGAGCTGACCCACGGATTCATCCAGTACACCGCCAACCTGGTCTATTCAGGCCAGTCCGGTGCACTCAACGAGTCGGTGTCCGACGTGTTCGGGGCCCTCGTCGAACAACACTCGCTCGGGCAGAACGTGAGCGAGGCGAGCTGGCTCATCGGCGAGGGCATCTTCACCGATGACGTGCAGGGCACGGCACTGCGCTCCCTGAAAGCTCCTGGCACCGCATACGACGATGACGTGCTCGGCAAGGATCCCCAGCCTGGGCACATGAACGACTTCGTCGAAACGGATGACGACTACGGCGGGGTGCACATCAACTCCGGCATCCCCAATCGCGCTTTCTACCTCGCCGCTGCGGGTATCGGAGGCAACGCGTGGGATCGCGCGGGCCGGATCTGGTACGAAACCGTGACCACCGAAATCAAGGCGACCACCGACTTCCTCGGCTTCGCCGACGCCACGACGGCGGTGGCCGGCCGGCTTTACGGCCAGCACTCACCCGAGGCTGACGCCGTCCGCTAGGCGTGGCGGGAGGTAGGCGTCACGGACTGAGCGGAGTACGATCGCGGGCATGAAGGTGACCGTGACTCGAAGCGGCGGATTCGCGGGAATCGCCCGCCGCTGGCAGGTATTCGTCGAGCGCGAACCCGACGAGGAGGCGTGGATTCTCCTGCTCCGGCGTCTGCCGTGGGACGACCTGCCCCAGGAACCACCGCAACCCGACCGCTACCTGTACCGGATCAACTACGAACCCCGAAAGACTGCACAGGACGACCGACAGGGCACCGCGGGACCCAGCGAGCCGGTCGTTCCCGGGCCGCGCGAAGTGATCATCCCCGAACAGCGCCTGACCGGGCCTTGGCGTGAGCTCGTCGACCTGGTCCGCGAACGGGATGAGCAGGAACGCGGACCTCACTCCACACATCCGCCCCGCAACGGCCGCTGACTTCAGACGCGGGCCAGCTCCGGCGGCACGACATCGTCGAGGGACTTCCCGCGTTTGTCGGCGAGCGTCAGGGCGGCCCCCGCCGCAACGAGGAAGAAGACGGCGAACACGCTGAACAGCAGGACGTTGCCGCCGACCCCGGTGAGCATCGGCACGGCCAGCGGGGCGAGGATCGACGCGATCCGCCCGACACCGGCCGCCCAGCCCGAACCCGTTCCGCGAAGCGCGGTCGGATACAGCTCCGGGGTCACGGCATAGAGGGCACCCCACGCGCCGAGGTTGAAGAATGACAGCAGCATGCCGGCGCCGATCACCTGCCATTCAGCACCGGCGAGCCCGAACAGCACGGCAGAGACGGCGGACCCGGTGAGGAACACCGCAAGTGTCTTGTTCCTCCCCCATTTCTCGACCAGCCAGGCGGCGACGAGGTAGCCGGGCAGCTGCGCGAGGGTGATGATGAGCGTGTAGCCGAATGATCGGACAAGCGAGAAACCGGATGCCACGAGAATTGTCGGCAGCCAGACGAACGCGCCGTAGTAGGCGAAGTTCACGCAGAACCAGACCAGCCAGAGCGCCGCCGTCTGGACACGGTGCGGCCGCGCCCACAGCGCCGCCACCTGGCGGCCGGCGTCAAGCCGCGGCTGGGCCGGGACATCGACGATCGCGGCCGGCTGTTCCGGCGCTTGCACGCCGGCGGACCGTTCGAATCGCCGAACGGTTCTCTCGGCTTCGGCCGCCCGGCCCCGTGACTCGAGGAACCGAACCGACTCCGGCAGCCCGAACCGCACGAAGGCGGCGTACAGGGCAGGGACCGCACCGATGGCCAGCGCCCAGCGCCACCCTTCAGCGCTTGCCGGAACGACGACGAAACCGATGACCGCCGCGAGCGTCCAGCCGACGGCCCAGAACGCTTCGAGCAGCACGATGACCCGACCGCGGATGCGCGGCGGCGCGAACTCGGACACGAGGGTCGAAGCTACGGGGAGTTCCGCCCCGAGGCCGAGGCCGACGAGGAACCGCAGGGCGATCAGCACCCCGACCGACCAGGCGAGCGCAGACGCACCGGTGGCGATGCCGAAGATCAGCAAGGTGACAGCGAAGACCTGGCGCCGCCCGAACCGGTCGGCGAGAAGCCCTCCGAGGCTCGCGCCGATCGCCATCCCGATGAAGCCCGATGACGCGATCCAGCTGAGTTCGGTCCCGGTCAGGCTCCACGTCACCGCCAACTGGGCGAGGACGAACGAGATGAGCCCGACATCCATCGCGTCGAGCGCCCAGCCCATGCCGGAGCCGACGAGGAGCTTTCGGTGCTCTCGCGTGAACGGAAGGGCATCCAGGCGGGACAGCCGCGAATTCGGGCTTTCGGTTTCGCTCATCTGTTCATTCTCCCGCGTGTGCGCCGCGGCCGTGCGTCAAGCGGCTGTGTCGTTCTCGAACTCCTCGGCGAGCAGGCGAAGGGTGCGAACCCGCCCGGGGGTCCGGTCGGCCGGTTCGGCGTCGAAAGCCGAGGCACCGGGCGACACCATCACTTCGTCCACGTCGAAGCGCCTCGCGAGTTCCCGGACCCGGCGGGCGGCGCCAACAGGTTCGTCGATGATCCAGCTGCCCAGGGACGCAGCGATGAACTCGTCCTGCAGCGCGGTCATCGTCGTTGCCTGTGCCTCTTCCACCGTCGCCAGCCGGCCGAGGGGCTCGTTGGTGCGCAGCCGGGCCATGTGCTGCAGGTTGGGCAGGGCCAACGCGTGTGCCTCGGATGCCGTGGGCGCGACGACCACGTTCGCGGTCACGAACGTGCGTGGTGCGTCGAGCAGGTGCGACGCCCGGAACTGGCTCCGGTAGATTTCCAGGGCGCGTTCGGCCCCGGCCCCGGCGAAGTGATGGGCGAAGACGTACGGGAGGCCGAGGGAGGCGGCGAGGGTTGCCGAATAGTCGCTCGAGCCGAGCAGCCACATGTCGGGTGAGCTCGTCGCTGCGGGGGTCGCCCGCAACTCATACTCGGTGCCGCTGGTGAGCCGGACGGTCGCGCCTTCATCGCTGAGCAGGGTCGCGATGTCGCTGACGTAATTCGGGAAGCTGTTCACATCGCTGGTTGCGCCAGAGCGGTTCAGCACGGCGGTGACCACCGGGTCGCTGCCCGGGGCTCTGCCGAGACCGAGGTCGATCCGTCCAGGAGTCGCGGCCTCCAGAAGCGCGAACTGTTCCGCGACGACAAGCGGCGCGTGGTTGGGAAGCATCACACCGCCGGATCCGACCCGGATCCGCTTCGTGTGGGCAGCAAGGATCCCGATGATCACCGCCGGGTTCGTCGACGCGACCGACGGCATGTTGTGATGCTCAGCTACCCAGTAGCGCTCATAGCCAAGGTCATCGGCGGCGCGCGCCAGCTCAAGAGTGGCGGCGAGCGCCTCAGCGGAGGATTGCCGGGAACGGACAGGGACGAGATCGAGAACAGAGAGTTTCACACACACAACCTTTCCCTGAGTCCAAGGTGCCACCCTCGCGAGACATTCCCTCCCCCGCTGGTCGGCTCAGGGTCCGGCGGTGAGACTCAGGCGAGGAGTTGCTGCCAGCCGGTCCCGGCCGCGTGTTCGAAGACGAGGTTCGTCTCGGTGTGAGCGACGGCCGGGTGTCCGGTCAGGTACTGAACGACGAATTCGCGGAGGTCGGCCGTGCTGCGCGCGGCGACGTGCATGAGGTAGTCATCACGCCCGCCCATGTGGAACATCGACAGCACGCCGGGCCAGGCGAGCGCTTCACGCCGGAATTTCTGAATGTCCGCGCGGTTGTGCTGGGCGAGCTGCACGGCGATGAGGGCCTGGAGCGGAGCGCCGAGAACGGCCAGGTCGATGTCCGCGTGGTACCCGGTGATGTGGCCGGACTGGTGCAGCCGGCGCAACCGGAGCGACACCGTGGACTCGGCGAGCCCGAGGTCGGTCGCCAGCTGGGATCCGGATGCCCTCGCGTTCGTCGACAGGGCGCGGAGCAGAGCGCGATCGGTGCTGTCGAGCTGTGGCTTCTTCGGTTCCATTGCTGTTTTCCCTCGTGCCTGTGCATCATCTGCGGTGAAGACGCCGTATACCCAGAGTACCTGTTACCGGCCTTGTGTGCGATCGAAGAAAATGCTGAGATTCCCGCATGCTCAATGACGATGCACGGTTCGATACCCTCGCGGTCCACGGCGGCATGGACGATCTCCGCGACCGGGGCACCCACGTTCCCCCCATCGACCTGTCGACCACGAACCCGTTGTCCGGGATCGAGTCCGGCGGCGACTCGTACGAGAACCTGGCGACGGGCCATCCGCTTGCTGACGGGGCTTCTGCGGTCTACCAGCGACTCTGGCAGCCGGGAGTCGCCCGGTTCGAGGAGTCGCTGGCGGCTCTCGAAGGCGCAGAGGGCGCGGTCGCCTTCAGCACAGGGATGGCAGCCCTCTCCGCGGTTCTGATCGCCGGCGTCCGCGCGGGTGCCCGCCATGTCGTCGCCCTCCGCCCGTTGTACGGCGGGACCGACCATGTTCTCGAGTCCGGGTTTCTCGGCACGACGGTCACCTGGTGTACGCCCGGCGAGGTCGCCAAGGCACTCCGCCCGGACACCGGTCTGGTGATCCTCGAGTCCCCAGCCAACCCCACCCTGGATCTGATCGACATCGCCGCTGTGGTCGCTCAGGCCGGCGATGTGCCCGTTCTTGTCGACAACACCTTCGCTTCCCCCGTGCTGCAGCAGCCGATTCGCCACGGTGCGACTCTCGTGATGCACAGCGCAACCAAGTACCTCGGAGGGCACGGCGATGTGATGGGCGGCGTCATTGCCGGCCCCGAGGACTGGCTGGTCCGGCTCCGACAGGTGCGTGCGCTCACCGGCGGGCTGCTGCATCCGTTCGCCGCGTATCTCCTCCACCGCGGCCTGCGAACTCTGCCGGTCCGCGTTCGCGCGCAGCAGGAAACCGCTTCTCTCCTCGCTGCGCGACTCGACGGGCACCCTGGGGTGCGCGAGGTGCTGTACCCGGGGCTTCCCGGTCGCGACCCGAACGGCTTGATCGGGCGCCAGCTCGCCGGCCCCGGATCGATCCTCGCCCTCGACCTCGGCAGTTTCGCCGCAGCCCGGGCCTTCACCGAAGCCTGCACCCTTGTCACCCACGCGGTGTCGCTCGGCGGGGTGGACTCTCTCGTCCAGCATCCGGCATCGCTCACCCATCGTCCCGTTGCCGAGGAGGCACGCCCGGGGGCTGGGATGGTCAGGTTGTCGATCGGGCTCGAGCACGTCGAGGACATCGCAACCGATCTCTTCTCAGCGCTCGATGCCGTCGGTGCGGCCATCGACATCCGGCCGGGAATGCTGACAAACGGATTCCCGGCGCAATAGGCTCGGCCACATGGCCATCCTCATCACGATCGCTGCGACCCTGTCGGCCGCGATCCACGTGCTCATCTTCTACTGGGAGTCACTGGCGTGGACCCGGCCGGCCGTCTGGAAGCGGTTCGGACTCGTGAGCGCCGAGGACGCCGAGACCACCAGGGTGTTCGCATACAACCAGGGCTACTACAACCTGTTTCTCGCGATCGGGGCGATCGTCGGCTCCGTGCTCTACGGACTGGGAGCGACCGATGCCGGCTTCGCTCTTGGCCTGTTTTCCGTGTCGTGCATGTTCGCTGCGGCGATCGTGTTGGTGACGAGCGGACCTGGCCGGCTTCGCGCTGCGGCGGTGCAGGGGTTCTTCCCGCTGATCACCATCGTGCTTTACATCGTGAGCTGGGCCACGGAGCGCTGACGCGTTCATCGCGCGCACCGGCGCGCCGCGTGAGGCGGGGTCAGGCGGGTTCAGCCACGATGGCGTAGAGGTCGTATTCGGCGAGCCGTTCCCGGCCTCCGAGGCCCTGCAACTCGAGCACGAGGCCGAGGCCGGCCACGTCATATCCGGCACGTTCCACCAGCCGAGCGGCGGCGCCGCAACTGCCACCGGTCGCCAGCACGTCGTCGAGGATCAGCACGCGAGAGCCGGCGGCGAGCTGGCCTGGTCTTATTTCGAGGGTGGCGGTGCCGTACTCGAGGGCGTAGTCCTCGGTGAGGACGTCGCCCGGCAGCTTGCCGCCTTTCCGCACCGCGACAAGCGGAACACGGGCAGCGTATGCGAGTGCTGCCGCGAGGAGGAACCCGCGCGCTTCGACTCCGGCGACAGCATCAAAGCGACCCGCGAAACGCGCCGCAATGTCGTCGATCACCGCGGTGAACACATCAGCGTCGGCGAAAACGGGCGTCAGGTCACGGAACACGATCCCGGGCTTCGGAAAGTCCGGGATCGTGTCGCTTCGTTCGAGAACGAGGTCAGAGACGTTCAAGCGCTACTTCACACCGAGGAGGTCGATGATGAAAATCAAGGTCTGGCCGGACAGCGGGTGGTTGCCACCCGCGGCACCATACGCGAGGCTCGGCGGGACGGTCAGCTTGCGGCGGCCGCCGACTTTCATGCCGGGGATGCCTTCCTGCCAGCCCGCAATGAGGTTGCGGAGCGGGAAGTTGATCGACTCGCCGCGGCTCCAGGACGAGTCGAACTCGTCGCCGGAGTCGTACGAGACGCCGAGGTAGTGCACGTTGACGGTGGAAGAGGCCTGCGCCTCGTCGCCGTCTCCGACGATGAGGTCTACGACCTCGAGTTCGGTGGGGGCTGGGCCCTCCGGGGCGTCGATCTCGGGCTTGGTGTTCTGCGATTCGGTCATGGGACCATCCAACCCCCTTCACCGCCCACGCGTCAAAGCGGGACGCCGATAGGCTCGGCGCGTGACCGACCGAGACTACTCCGCCCTCACCCGCCCAGTGACCCCACAAGAGGTGAAGGAATTTCGTCGATGGGCCCGTTCCTCCGGCTGGATCCACACCGCACGTGCGCCGGTATCCCCGCTCACCGTCATTGTCGCACTTGTCGGTGGCATCGTCGCGTTCATCGTTCTCGGTAGCTTCTTCACCGTCTTCGCTTCAATTTTCACGCGAGGCACCGCAGCTGAGGGTATCGGCACGGTGGCCGTGCCCGTGCTGTTCACGGCCATCGCCGCCGGGCTTGCGGGCACTGCCTGGCGCAGCTGGACCGGGACAGCGAAAACGTGGGACAAACACCTGAGACTGAGGCAATTCGCCGCCGCCAGGAGGTCGACCTACGTGGGCCACCTGCCCGACCCCGCGTATCCGGGGATGATCTTCGGCATCGGAACTTTTCGCTCGGTGTACGACTCCGTGCGGGCGGACACTGGCCGGCCCCTCGAGGCCGCCAACTACCGCTACACCGTGAGGCGGGACAAAGGCAGCACCGTTTACCGCTGGGGTTACCTGGCCCTGCAACTTGATCGCCGGTTGCCGCACATGGTGCTCGACGCGAGGAGCAACAACCTGCTCTTCGGCTCGAATCTTCCGCGCCGGTTCGGCAAGGACTCGGTGCTCTCGCTGGAAGGTGACTTCGACCGGCACTTCACGCTTTACTGCCCTCCGGAGTACGGCCGCGACGCGCTGTACGTATTCACGCCAGACCTCATGGCGCTTCTGATCGACGAGTCATCCGCATTCGACGTCGAAATTGTCGATGACTGGATGTTCGTCTACTCGACCCAACCGTTCGACCTGGTGCAGCCGGCGGTGTGGCAGCGGCTCGACCGGATCGTCGACACCGTCGGGTCGAAGACCCTCTGCCAGACCGCGCGATACGCGGACGAACGGGTTTCCGATCCACGCCTCAACATCGTGGCGCCGCAGGGGCGCCGGCTCAGACGGGGAATCGCCCCCGGGGCCATCGTCATGTCGGTGATCGGTATCGGCAGCGTCGCAGCGTTTCACGCTCTCCGCATCTGGGGCTGAGCGAGAGAAAAACCTTGCACTCTCGGCGACTCCGGTGCATGCTGGAGGCGGAACAACTCATCGCCCCGTCGACCTGCAGGCACTGCCGCGGCACAGGGCGATGAGTTCGTTAACGGGTGGATTTCTCCCTGTACGGATGCCCCGTCAGCGCCCGAGAAGTTGCTGCCTGGCGGAAGCCACCGCGGCCAGAAGTTCGCTTTCGGTTCGGCGGTGCACGAGCTCGTTCCTTCCCGTGATCATCCGCTGGCGGGTCATCGCCAGTCGGGTGGCATCCCGGGTGAAGGCTGTCATCGCGGCGCCCCGGTTCCCGGGCAGCGTCCTCGCCCAGGCACGCGCTTGCCTGCGTCCGGGCCAGGTTGCCAGCATCTCCACCTCGGTCGGCGTGAACCAGCCCGCCCGCGCATACTCGCCCAGCCTCGCCCGTGTCAGCCGGATCTCATGGCGTCTCACCAGCGCGGTCATGAAAATCAGTGCCAGGAAGATCGGGACCTGCACGAGGACGAAGTACGACGCGTACGACTCGAGCGATGTGACAAGGAACGTCGCGCCGTTCCACAGAGCGTGGAGCAGGATCGCGCCGACCATACCGACCACGGCATAGCCCACGGCACTGACTCCGGCGTGCCGTCGAGCCGCGATGCCCAGAGCAAGACCGGTGAGTGCCGTGAACGTGGCGTGGGCAAAGGGCGACATGATGGCGCGCATGAAGAAGGTCAGCCCCAGCTCATCCGCCCCGCCTTCGATCAGGGCCAGTCCGAAGTACTGGATGTTCTCGGTGAACGCGAAACCCGCGGCGATGACGATGGCGTACACAAGACCGTCGACCGGGCCCGAGAAGTGCTTGTGCACCGCGAAGAAGAGGATCAGCAGCCCGAGTCCCTTCGCAACCTCCTCGACGATCGGCGCCTGAACTGTTGCGCCGAGCACGGCATCGGCTCCCTGCCCGGTGGTCAGAAGCGCGGTGACTTGAACCCCCAGGTCAACAAGAAGGGCGATCGCCACCGACGCGGCTGCACCCCAGAGAAAGGCGAAGAGAAGCGCCAGCCTCGGCTCAGGCTCCCAACGATCGATCCAGGCGACGGCGCCCAGCACGACCGCGAGAGGCAGCAGTGCCGCGAAAAACCCGACGGCCACAGCACCTGGCCCGAGGAAGAGCGTGAGATAGCCGAAGACGACCAGGAACACCAGGCCAAGAACCACGACGCCGAGGATGCCGAGGATGCCGCCGATCGGGCTCGGAGGAACCGGGCTGGTCCAGACGGGCCGGGCCGGGTGGGGCGCGCGGACGGGCTGCGGATGCTCGAAAGGCGAGTACGACATGCGAACACAGTAGCGCTGCGCGCCGCTGACGCGAGGCGTCAACCGGCATCCGGTGGTCAGCTAGCCTAGGACGGTGAGATTCTCGCATTTCGTCAATGAGGCGAACACCGGCTCCCCCGTCCGACTCGCACTTGTGCAGGCTGACGGTGCTCTCTTTCTCGACGAAATCCTCGATGAGGCACCCGAGACCCTCCAGCGGCTGATCGAACGCGGCGACGACGAACTCCAACGGGTTCGCAGCCACTCGCACGTGGCTCTCAGCCAGGGCGTCGAACTCACGCCGATCGGCGGACTGCGCCACGCCTCGGCCGTGCTCGGAACCCCCCAGATCATCGCGATCGGCCTCAATTACTCCGCCCACTCCTCCGAATTGAATCTCAAGGCCGACAAAGCACCGACGGTGTTCTCGCTCTGGCCGAACTCCCTCACAGGACACGACAGCACTACGGCATGGCCGCGCGCGCTCAGCGAAGCGATCGACTATGAAGCGGAACTCGGTGTGATCATCGGCAAAGCCGCGAAGGACGTTTCAGAAGCGGATGCCCTCGATCACGTTTTCGGATACACGGTCGTCAACGACATCACTGCACGCGACATCCAGTACTCGGAGGCGCAGTGGTCGAGGTGCAAATCTTTCGACGGCTTCACCCCTACCGGCCCGAGCGTGGTCACGAGGGATGAAATTCCGGACCCGCAGAACCTCAACATCACCACCGTGCTCGATGGTCACCTCATGCAGGATTCGTCGACTGGGATGATGATCCGGTCGGTGGCGACCCTGATCTCGTACCTGTCCCGATCGGCGACGTTGCTCCCTGGCACGCTCATCTCAACGGGCAGCCCGGGAGGCGCCGGTTACTCCCGTGACCCGCAGGTGTTCCTCCGGGACCGATCGACGGTGACGGTGTCCGTTGAGGGGCTCGGTGAACTCACCACCCACTGCCGGATGACCTGAGCTGCCGTCAGGGTTGCCCGCTCCCCTCGAGGCTGGTGTGAACCTCGCCCTCGGTGCTGTGCTCAACGGTGCCGTCGAGGATCGGAATGGCTGTCGTCAGCGATTCCAGACCGGACAGGCGTGCCGGTGACAACTGCTTCATCACCTCGTCGCGCGTCATCAGCTCCGATTCGACGACGAGGTCGGCGATATTGCGCTTGGTGAGCAGTGCCGTCTTGGCGAGTGCGGCCGCAGCTGAATAGCCGATGAACGGCGTCAGGGCGGTGATGACTCCGACGGAGGAGCCGACCATGGTCTGGAGCCGTTCCTCATTGGCGGTGATGCCGTCGATGCAGTTGATCCGCAGGGTGTGGCAGGCCTGCGCCATCCACGTGATGCTCTGCAGCAGTGAGTGGGCGATGACCGGCTCGAAGGCGTTCAGCTGCAACTGGCCTGCTTCGGCGGCCATCGTCACCGTCATGTCGGCGCCGACAACGGAGAAAGCGACCTGGTTGACGACCTCCGGAATGACCGGGTTGACCTTGCCCGGCATGATGCTCGATCCGGCCTGCACCGCCGGCAGGTTGATCTCACCGAACCCGGCCTGAGGCCCGCTGGACAGCAGACGGAGGTCGTTGCAGATTTTCGACAGCTTGATCGCGGAGCGTTTGAGCGTGCCGCTGAATGACATGAAGCCGCCCGCGTCGCTCGTGGACTCGATCAGGTCTGGCGCTGTTTCGCAACTGAGGCCGGTGATCCGGTTGAGGTGGCTGACGACGGTCGCCGCGTAACGGGGATCCGCTGTGATGCCTGTTCCGATGGCGGTCGCACCGAGGTAGATTTCGGCGAGCAGCCACCGGGTCTCGATGAGTCTGGCATGGTCTTCACCCAGGGTGGTGGCGAAACCGTGAAATTCCTGTCCCAATGTCATCGGGACGGCATCCTGCAACTGGGTCCGTCCCACTTTGAGGAGGTGTCGGAACTCGGCGGACTTGCGCGAGAAGGAATCCTGAAGGAGGGCGAGCTCGTCGAGCAGCGTCTGCAGCGAGAATGACAGCGCGATCTTGATGGCCGTCGGGTACACGTCGTTAGTCGACTGGCTGCGGTTGGTGTGGTCGATCGGTGAGATGAACGCGTAGTCACCTTTCGGCCGGCCGGCGATCTCAAGCGCGACGTTGCTGATCACCTCGTTGGCATTCATGTTGGTCGAGGTTCCTGCACCGCCCTGGATCACACCGACGACGAACTCTTCGT
>NZ_JBKJWH010000003.1:0-20464 GCF_046716805.1 Mycetocola sp.
GGGTTCGGGGGGGGGGTGAGGCGTTCACGTTCCGTTGGCGGGGGGGGGGGGCGGGCGCGGGTGGCGCCGCGGTCCCCGTGCCAGTCCCGGGCGAAAGATCGTGAAGTGAGGTAACTACCTGCTACTCGAAATCGGCGAGCTGTTCCGCGTAGACATGGCACGGGCTTTCGACGGCACCAGCCTCACCGCGTCACGCACGCACCTGCCGAGGGAGTTCCTGGCGGTCCGCAAAACACATCTGACCGCAGCTCAGCTCACGCCCACCGCCTTGGCGGACTGCACGGCAGCGCGGATGCCCGCCAGCCACGGCTCCCCGTGGCCGGGCAGCACGATCATCGCCCCGGTCTCCGCGAGGGGTACAAGCGACTCCATCGCCTGCGCCGAGTTCGCCGTCGCAGCGCCCGCGATGATCTGGGCTCCCCGCGCCCCTTTGTATGGGTCGAGCGTGACAAGCGCATCCCCGGTCAGCAAGGCGTCGCGATCCGGGAAGTGCAGGGCACAGTGCCCGAGGGTGTGCCCAGGAGTGAAAACGACGGTCGGGGTGCCTGGAACGTCGAGGACCCCCGACGTCGGCAGCTCGCGCACATCAGAAACTCCCTTCACCGTCAACGCGCCAGCCGCGGTCATGGCCGCGAGCACACGCGTGGCCTTCGGGTACTTCAGCGGGTAGAGGAACGGCGTGCGCTCACGCTGGTAGCGGTATGGATGCGCGGCGAGCTCCCGGTCGGCAGCGTGCACCCAAACCGGCACCTGAAGTTCCTTCACCGCGCGAGCGGCGAATCCCACGTGATCGAAGTGAGCGTGCGTGAGAACCAGCGCAGAGACATCCGCCAGCGACCGACCGATCTCGGAGAGGGCTGACAGGAAATGCGGCCACGTCGACGGGAATGCCGCGTCGACGAGGGTGACCGCCCCGGCATCTTCGACCAGGTAGCAGTTGACATAGGCGTGCTCGAGCCGGTGGATGCCGGGCGCGACATCGCGCGTCAGCGTCGCCCCGCTGCCTGACTTCGTCGCCGCTCGGCGGCCGAACCTCTTGCGAGTCGAGGTGGTCATTCTCGATCCTTCCTTTCGTCGAGAGCGTTCACAGTACGCAGGGGCACACGCAGGAACAAGGGGCTTGCGGGATGCGACCGCCCGCCGCGACCTCCTGTGACAGAGTTCTGGGATGGATGCGCATCGCCGGCTGAGCCGTGCTCAGTTGGCGGGCGGGTGCACGGTTCTTCTCTTCGGAGCTTTTCTGCTCGTCTTCGCTGCATTCGCCGTCGTCGAGGCGGTTGTGGTCGGCGTGTTCTTCTGCGGCGTCCTGAGGTCGCTGGCCGTGGCTGCGGGCATTGGCATTCTCAGACGCCGACCTTCGGGGCGGCAGAAGAGTCGTCGCGTTCGACTGTGGGTTCCACCCCGAGTCCCGCGTCCACCTGCCGGTAGGCGCCGTTGTGGACGGCGAGTTCCACGATGGTGCGTTCGTCGATCGAAGCGTCGGAATCGCCGCGGACCCCCGAATACCTGCACTGGCCGTGCTGGCCTTTGTGTGGGTCTTCCTGGCTCTCGCCTTGTGGGCGAACGCCGGCGAGGCCAGACGATTGAAGCCGTCGGATCGGCCGACCGAAACCGTGCTCGCCGGTTGACCGAACGGCCGATTTCTCGGTCCGCCGATCAGGTTTCGCGCAAGGGCGGTGCCGTATTCTGGCACGACGCACTGCTGCGACGTCGGCGGGGAGCCGGCTCGAGCGGCGACATCACTTGAGAGGGAACAATGGACGTATCGCCACTGGTCTGGACACTGACCGTCGTCTTCATTCTGGGCCTGCTGGCTTTCGACTTCGTCTTCCACGTACGCAAGGCGCACGTCCCCACGCTCAAGGAAGCGGCGATCTGGTCGTCCATTTACGTCGGCATCGCGATTGTCTTCGGGCTCGGCATCCTGACGTTCGGCGGTCCGGTTCCCGGATCCGAGTACTTCGCCGGGTACATCACCGAGAAGGCCCTCTCGGTCGATAACCTCTTCGTCTTCCTCATCATCATGTCGAGCTTCCGGGTTCCGCGTGAGGACCAACAGAAGGTCCTGCTGTTCGGCATCGTCTTCTCACTGATCGCCCGCACCGGGTTCATCTTCCTCGGCGCAGCGCTGATCAACTCGTTCGCCTGGGTGTTCTACTTCTTCGGCCTGATCCTCCTGCTCACCGCGGGCAACATGCTCAAGCCGAAGAAGGACGAAGCGGATGAAGCAGACAACTTCATGATCCGGCTCGCGAAGAAGGTGCTCCCGACCTCCGAGCACTACGACGGCGACAAGCTGTTCACGATCGAAAACGGCAAGCGGGTGCTCACGCCGATGCTGCTCGTGATGGTGGCCATCGGCGGAACGGACATCCTGTTCGCGCTCGACTCGATTCCCGCCATCTTCGGGCTCACGCAGGACGTCTTTATCGTGTTCACGGCAACGGCATTCTCGCTCCTGGGCCTGCGCCAGCTCTTCTTCCTCATCGACGGCCTGCTCGACCGCCTCGTCTACCTCTCCTACGGGCTCGCGGCGATCCTCGGCTTCATCGGCGTGAAGCTCGTGCTCCACGCCCTGCACGAGAACAACCTGCCGTTCATCAACAGTGGTGAGCCTGTTCCCGTCGTCGAGATCAGCACCGGGCTCTCGCTCACCGTGATCCTCGGTATCCTGATCGTCACGATTGTGGCATCGCTGCTCAGCCCCAAGGGCAAGGCGCACGCCGCAATCTCCGGAGCCCGCCGTCACGCCACCTCCTACGTCGACCTCGAGTACACAACCGACCAGGCCGAGCGCAACCGCGTGTTCGCGATGCTCCTTGAAGAGGAGGCCGCAATCCGCAAGCTGCAGCCGAAGTACCTGCAGTGGGTCCGGAACGAGGACGAACTCATGGCACTGTTGAAGCGGGCCCACCAGGAGCACGACGCCTCACTCACGAGATAGCACGTGGGGGCGTTCTCCCCTGTTGCGCTGAAGCGTGCGGGCGGAGAATGTCCGCATGGGCAGCCACGGCCAGGGCTCATCCGAGCCCGACCCGCGACGATGGCCGCCTTCAAGCCGGAGATCCCGTCCCCGGCCTGACGTAGACTCATCGCACCAATTCGCGAGGGAGGGATGCCGGATGGCACGCATCGTTGTTATCGGAGCGACCGGGCATGTCGGCAGCTACCTGGTGCCCCGTCTCGTGGATCAGAGCCATGAGGTCGTGGCGGTGAGCCGGGGCATCCGCTCACCGTATCGGGCGGATCCGGCGTGGCAGCAGGTTGAGCGGGTGGAACTCGACAGGGACGCGGGCGACGCCGACGGGACGTTCGCCGGCGCGATCGCGGATCTGGACCCCGACGTTGTCGTCGACATGATGTGCTTCACCCCGGAGTCCGCCAGCCAGCTCGTCGACGCCCTCCGCGGCCGGATCCAGCAGCTGGTCAGCTGCGGAACCATCTGGGTTCATGGTCCAGCCGTCGCCGTTCCCACCAGGGAATCCGACGAGCGGCGACCGTTCGGCGAATACGGCATCGGCAAAGCCGCGATCGAAGCTCTGCTCCTCGCCGAGTCGAACCGGGACGGCGGACTTCGGTGTACCGTCCTGCACCCCGGGCACATCACCGGCCCCGGCTGGCCGATGGTCAACGCGGCCGGCAATTTCGACCTCCGCGTGTGGGAGGCGCTCGCTGCCGGCGCGGAGGTCATCCTCCCCGACCTCGGCCTCGAGACCGTGCATCACGTTCATGCCGACGACGTCGCCCAGTGTTTCCAACGGGCCATCGAGCGACCCGCGATGGTGGCCGGCAAGAGCTACCACGTCGTCTCCGAGCGTGCGATGACGCTCCGGGGGATCGCCGAAACGGCAGCGGGCTGGTTCGGGCAGGAGGCCAACCTCGGCTATCTCCCGCTGGAGCAGTTCCTGGCCGGGCTCGCCCCGGAGCACGCAAACGCCACGCGCGATCACGTGACGCGCAGCCCGTCGATGAGCATCGCGGCAGCGGCATCCGATCTCGGGTACGCGCCGCGGTACACATCCGCCCAGGCAATCGCCGACGGACTCCAGTGGCTCCTTGCCGAGGGCAGGCTGGAGACGGGCGGTCGGTCGCTCCGCGCCTGACGAGCACACGGTGGCCTGTGCCCATGACTCCGCCAGCCGGCGTCCCACCGAGCCCAGACATCACCCACGGTCGGCGCCCTTCGATGGTGCGTCGAGAGCGAGGCGGAGTTGTGCGCAGCCCGCGCCTGCGATCAGGCCAGCGCTTCGCCCGTCGGGTCGTCCGCAGAGGCGTCCTGCAATTGGGCGCCGCCGATCGGCGCTCCGTCCCAGGCCTCAACGATCCATCCGTCCGCCATGTTGCCGGTGGCAATGACGATTCCCGTATTGGCCAATTCGTGCGCGGCGGCGTAGCGGACGTTGACATCGCTCGTGCGGGATGCGATCCAGGTGCGGATCGCGGCGCCGTGGCTGACGACCGCGACAGTGCCGTCGTGTTCGCGCCCGATCGACTCGATGGCATCGTCGAAGCGGCCGAAGAAGTCGTGCCCGTTCGGGCCGCCGGGCATCTCCACATCGAGTTCGCCCGCTGCCCAGGAGAACACGACCTCCATGTAGCGCATCTGGTCGGCGTAACTGCTCAGCCCCTCCAGGTCGCCCGCCTCGATCTCGTGCAGCCCATCGGTGACCCGCCGCGCCAGGCCGCGCTCGGCGGCCAGCGGCAGCGCGGTGAGCTGGGTGCGCAGCAGGGTGGAAACGAAAATGCCGTCGATCGCTTCGTCGCGAAGCGCGCCGGGAACCGCCTCGGCCTGGCGCTGACCGAGCTCGGTCAATCCGGGCCCGGGGTGTGCCGTGTCGAGCCGGCCCAGGACGTTGGCGGGAGTCTGACCGTGACGAATGAGAAGGAGTCGCATAGGCCTCCAGCCTACGCAAGATGCACCGGCTGAGTGCTGGAGGGTCACCGCGGCACCGGTTGAGCGCCAGCGGAAAGTTCTTCTTGGCGTGTCGTTTCAATGAGTCTATGCTTCGTTAACATTCGAATGTATCTACGAAGAAGGCAGCATGAAAACAGCGACGGATCGCACGGCGACGATCTGGACCGACGGCGTCCTGCCGTTGCGGATGTACTGGCGGGATCGTCGGTGGCGGGTGACCGACACCCCGACGGCGCTCTTCGGCGAACCGGAGTACTCGCATCCCCTTCTCACGCATTCACCGTCGGTCCGGATCGGCTGGAGGTTCCAGGCGACCGATGACAACGGCGAATCCGTCGTGGTCGACGCGGTGAAAGTCGAATCGGAATGGGTAATCGTTCGCACCTACCAGTGAGGGCGGTCCGGATTCCTCCAGGCCGGATGCCTCACCGCGAAGCCGGCGGCAGCGAATCGTTCCTAGGATGAAGGGGTGACAGCCCGACCCAGACGCAAGCGCACCCGATCGGGGGAGAGCGGGGCGCCGGGCGCTGACGTTCCGGAGCGGGAATTCACTCGCAAGCGCGACGAGGTCAGGAAAGCAGCGCGGCGAGTGAATCGCGATCCGAAGGTTCGGGGTTTCGGCCGGGCAGGCCTCCTGGCCAACGGGATCATCCATGTGCTCATCGGGGGTATCGCGATCGGTGTCGCCTGGGGTTCACGTGGCGATGCCGACCAGTCCGGCGCGCTCCGAACCGTCGCGGCCGGGCCGGGTGGTGTTGTTCTGCTCTGGGCGGCTGCGATCGCTCTGTTCGGGCTGGCCTTACTGCAATGGACCGAGGCGGCCCAGGTCGTCTCGGAGAAACGGCGACTCGTTGTCATGCGGCGCCTCACGAACGTGGGTAAGGCGATCGGCTACGCGGCCATCGGAATCGTCGTCGGCTTTTACGCACTGGGCGGGCGCTCCGACGCCTCGAAGACCTGGCAGGGCCTGAGCGCCGCGCTGCTCGACCTGCCCGGCGGAGTCTTTGTGCTCGCCGGCGTGGGCGTCCTCGTCGGAACCGTCGGGGGTACCCTCGTCTTTCGCGGCGTCACCAGAAACTTCCGGGAAGAACTGCGGCCGCTCGATGGGAGAATGTCCAGGGTCGTCGGGGCCCTCGGTGTTGTTGGGCACGTGGCAAAGGGGCTCGCCCTCGTCATCACGGGTGTGCTCTTCCTCGCTTCAGCCGCGTTCACTGACCCGGGTGCTGCACGCGGGCTGGACGGGGCTCTGAGATGGGTGGCGTCGGTTCCCCTGGGCGGCGGCGCACTGCTCGTTCTGCTGGCGAGCGGCTTCATCGCGTACGGTTGCTACCTTTTTGCTCGGGCCCGTTTTTTGCGGGACGGTCCGATGGTCGTCACCTCGTTCAACGACCGGTGAGCGGATGCGCCGGTGACGCATCCGCACTGGTGGCTGTCGCGTTAACGAAGTGTGGCCCGGTCTCCGCAAAGGCAGCGGAGCCGGACCACGGGTGAAGTCGCGTTATTTGAACGCGTCCTTCACGTTCTCGCCGGCCTGCTTGAGGTTGGCCTTGGCCTGGTCTCCCTGACCTTCGGCGCGAAGTCGATCGTTGTCGGTTGCGTCGCCGATGCCTTCTTTGGCCTTGCCAGCAGCTTCTTCAGCGGCGTTGCCTATCTTGTCTCCGAGTCCCATAGGGTCCCTCGCTTTCTGTGTTGGCGATCCGCGATATATCGCGGCCTAACTCTTCTACGGTAGGGCGGGCCGTCACAGCGCTCAAGGGCCTTGACATCCGGCGCGAGTCCGTTGACGTGCCGGATCAGAGGTCCGGTTCCCGGAATCGCTCGTCTGCGAGCTGAGTCGAGCCGGTGCCGTCCGGGTCGAGCGGAGGCATCGTATCGTTCGCACCGGTCTCCTCGTGGGCGTCCTGCGACGTTCCGCCGTCGGTCGCTGTGCTGCCCGGGCCGAGGAGTGCCTCGTCCGGGGCATTCTGTTCCTTCGGCACGTTCCTGTCACGTGGGTCGCTCATTGCATCTCCTTAGGTCGAGGCCAGTCTTTCGGGCACTGTACACGGGTCAAGCGATGCCGACCGCTCCGGGCACAAGGCCTTGACCGGGCAGTAGCATCCTCGCTTCACTGGTCGGATGGATTCCTCACCCCTGACCGCGATCGCCCTCGTCTGCACACTCACCCCGTCACCTGGGTCCTCGAGCAGTGATCTTCTCGCCGACCAGTTTCTCGACGCGCTGAGGAGCCACGGTGTCGATGGAAGCAAAGTGCGCGTCGTCGACCATGATGTGCGGCCAGGAGTCCAGACCGACATGGGCGACGGGGACGACTGGCCCTCGATCCGCCAAAAGGTCCTCGCAGCCGACATCCTGCTCGTGAGCACGCCGACCTGGGCGGGGCACATGTCGAGCATCGCCTCCCGAGTCGTCGAGCGGCTCGACGCAGAGCTCTCGGAGACGGATGCCGACGGCCGGCCGATTCTCTCTGACAAGGTCGCTCTCGTCGCAGTCGTCGGCAACGAGGACGGCGCGCACAAGGTCAGCGCCGACCTGTTCCAGGCACTCAACGACTATGGGTACACCATCCCCGCCCAGGGTGTCTCGTACTGGAACGGTGAGGCCATGCACACCACCGATTACAAGGACCTCGACAGCACACCGGAGGTGACGGCATCCGCCCTCTCGGCCGCGGTGTCGAATGCCGTCCACCTCGCCGGGCTGCTGAAAGCCGGGCACTACCCGAAGCCGGACTGACCGCCGGTCGCAACGCGTGGCATCCTCACGTTACACGGAGGTCCGCCCGACGCCGCCGCCTGGTGACGGGTGACTCCCTGAGCACATTCACGGCAACCGTGACGACTCCCAGGCGCACCCGGTGCACGAACCCGTTGCCGATCGCCAACGGGCGTGCGGACACCGATACCCGGAGCGCTCGGTCGAAGTGCACGGTCATTCCCGGGCGGAACTGGAAGCTCACATCGAGATCGTCGTGCACGTCGTGGCGGTCGAGGTGGGCCGACTCCCGAACCAACAGCCACGCGCACGCCCGGATGGCGCAATTCGAGCCGAACAGTGGTGGGTGACCGAGCAGCAGCCCCATCGCCCCGAAGTAGGCGGGGAGATAACACGACCCGCCGAACCAGCGCTGAAAGCTGTTGCCTCCGTAGAAGGCAGCGGTTCCGGTGACGGCGGATGCTTCCGGGTGCGCGTCGAACGCGGCTTCCACCCGTTCCAGCCAGTCAGCCTCCGGTATGGAATCCGCGTCCAGCCGGGCGAGGATCGCACCCTGTGCTGCGTTGAACCCTGCGCTGGTTGCTGCGGGGATGCCGCGCGTCGGTTCGAAGACCACGCGCGCGCCGGCCATGCGGGCGACGTGCGCGGAGGCATCCGTGCTGGCGTTGTCGACGACGACGATCTCATCGGCTGGGCGGGTCTGTCGTGCGAGTGCGTCCAGGCAGACTCGGAGCATGGCGGCGTCGTTGTAGACGGGGATCACGACGGAGATACTGGCCACGGGTTCAGGATACGAGCTGGCGCGACGCAGGATGCAGGGGTTGCGGACCGTTGGCAGTTCAGGGCACCGCGGGCAAGCCCTACCTCCATTTCGCGGCCGAGGATTATGGTGAAGAACATGGCTGATGAGAATGGCGTCGTGATGACGCTCCCTACCGACCGCCGCGACCGCGACAACAGCATGGGCGAGCAGGTGCAGATTCTCAACCTGGAGGAGATCCGGGAAGATCTGGCATCGACGGTTGCGGAGATCCGGCGCCGGGTGTCAGGGGGAATGGTCATCGCCGTGGTTGCCGGCTTCGTCGGGATCGTGATCGCTGCGGTGATTGCCATCACGACGGGTGACCACGGACGGGATGGCGCCCATGGTTCGCGATAAGACTGACTCTGACCGCGATACCCAGGCGAAGGAGGCCCAGGACACCGCACTTGCTGGGGCTCCGTCCGACGTCGAACTCGCCGAGCTGGCGCCGTCGGATGCCGAGGTGCGCACGCCGCCGAAGCTGCGTCCCAAGGACGTGCTGCCCGTGTACCGTCGGGCGCTGGGAGAATTCGCGAAGGACCAGGTCGCCGACGTCGCCGCCGGGCTCACGTACTTCGCGGTGCTCGCGCTGTTCCCCGCTCTCCTGGCGATCGTTTCACTGCTCTCGCTCGTCAATCAGGATTCCGCCGTGACCGAGCAGTTGCTGGCGCTGTTCTCGTCGATCGGCCCGGAGGAAACAGTGCGAGCCCTTCGAGGACCGATCGAGGACCTCACAGCGACGCCCGCCGCCGGTCTCGGGTTCGTCGTCGGTCTTCTCGGTGCGATCCTGTCGGCATCCGGCTTCGTCCGGGCGTTCTCGCGCGGCATGAATCGGATCTATGCGGTTCGTGAGGGCCGGCCATTCCTGAAGTTCCAGCCGGTGATCCTGCTGGTGACCGTCATCTCCCTCGTCACTCTCACCGGGATGGCGCTCATCCTCGTGCTCAGTGGAGACATCGCCGAAGCCGTCGGGAACATGATCGGCCTTCCCGATGCGGCGATCCTTGTCTGGGACCTCGCCAAATGGCCCGTGCTCGCCGTGCTGGCGATGCTGATCCTGGCCATGCTGTACTACACCACGCCGAACGTGAGGCAGCATAAGTTCCGCTGGCTCACCATCGGTTCCGCCACAGCGCTCGTCGTCTGGGCTGCCGCGACGCTCGGTTTCTTCTTCTACGTCTCCAACTTCGGCAACTACGACAGAACGTACGGCACCCTCGGTGGCGTGATCGTGTTCCTGCTGTGGCTGTATCTCAGCAACATGGCGATCCTCTACGGCGCCGAGGTCGACTCTGAGATCGAGCGGGTTCGGGAACTGAGGGCGGGAATCCGGGCCGAGTACGCGGTCCAGTTGCCGCTACGAGGGACCGCCGGGATCGAGGCGGCGATCGAGGCCGAGGCGAAGGCCGTGCTCGAGTCGAAAAAGCTGCGCCAGGAGGGCTGAACCGCCATTCCCCCGGTGGAGCGGGGGCACGAATCGCAGGAGATCGCACGGTTTGCAGGAGGAAATCCGCGATTCGGTCCTGCGAACCGTGTGATCTCCTTGTAACCGTGCGAAAGGCATCCGTCAGTTCGCGGCGGCGGCCTCACGGGCGAGGAGTGAGCGCTTGACCTCCACGCCCCAGGCGAAGCCGCCGAGCGTGCCATCGGTGCGGAGCACCCGGTGGCAGGGTACGAACAGGGCGGGCGCGTTCGTCGCACACACGCTCGCCGCTGCCCGCACGGCACGGGGGTTGCCGATGGCCGCGGCGAACTCGGTGTAGCTCTGCGGGTGACCCGGGCGGATGCGACGCAGCTGGGCCCATCCGCGCATCCGGAACTCGCCGCCGTGCTGGACGACCGGAACCGCGTCGATCGCCGCCACGTCGCCGTCATAGTAGGCCGTCACCGCGTCGGCCGCGGCGCCGTGGCCCGGCTCGATGGCTTCCGGTCGCAGGCCGGGTGTGATGCGGGCGAGCAGCGTGTCGACGGATGCCGTCCAGCCGGATGCGAGGACGGCGCCGTCCGCGCGCGCCAGGATGCTGAACGGGCCGTCGGGGGTGTCGAGAGTCTCGTGGATGGCCGGTGCGATGGTGTTCATGGGATCTCCTGGGGGATCGGTGCCTGCTGCTCGACAGGCGAAACGGGAAGCGCGGGGGCCGGTAGTCCGGCGGCGCGCCAGAGGTGTAGGCAGAGGTAGGAACGCCAGGGCGCCAGGCCCGCGGCGTATGTGGTCAGCGGCCGGGGCTGGGCGGGTAAGCCGAGAGCGCGCGCGCCGGAGCGGACGGCGACATCGCCGGAAAGGAAGACGTCCGGGTTGCCGAGGACGCGCATCCCGACGTATCCGGCGGTCCAGTCGCCGATGCCGGCGATGGCGGTCAGCCGGGCGTGCTGCTCGGTCGGATCATCGCCGAGGCTGAGGCTGAGTTCGCCGGAGGCGAGCGCCTCGGCCACACGCATCACCGTGTCGATCTTCGCGCGCGGGCCGACGAGCACGTCGCGGCCGGTCGCCGCGATCTGCGCTGCGGTGGGAAACAGGTGGCTGGGCCCCTCCCCAGCACTGACCGGTTCGAGCTCGGTGCTGCAGGCGGCGGCGAGCCGGTTGAGCTGAGTGCGCGCCGCCGCGACGGTGATCTGCTGACCGACGATGGCACGGAACAGCATCTCCTCCGCATCGACGGCACCGGGCAGGCGGATGCCGGGAATGGCGGCGACGCGGGGCGCCAGGGCCGGGTCGGCAGCAAGGGCCGTGTCGACGGCAACGGGGTCAGCGTCGAGATCGAACAGCCGCCGTACCCGCGACGTCAGCACGGGAAGGTCGCCGAGGTGGGTGAGCTGGGCATCGAGGCGCAGCGCGCGGCCGTCGAAGCGCACGGTGAAGTGTGCGGGACCGCCCGGCAACCGCAACGTGCGGGAGTAGGACTCTGCCGTGACGATCTCCACACCGGTCACCGCGCGCGGAGCGAGCCAGCCGAAAATCCCTGCGGCATCGAACGGCGCCCGGAAGGGGAGGGACAGCGACAGCGAGCCGGGTGCTGTCGAGCGCCGGGAGCCTCTCGAGCGGATCTGACCGGGCGTGAGTTCGAACACCTCTGCGATGGTGTCGTTGAACTGGCGGATGCTGGCGAAACCGGCGGCGAAGGCGATGTCGGCGACGGGCAGGTCGGTCGAGGTCAGCAGCGTCCGGGCGGTCTGTGCCCGGTGCGCCCGCGACAAGGCGAGTGGGCCGGCGCCGAGTTCTTCGTGCAGCACTCGGCTCAGGTGGCGCGATGAGTAGCCGAGTCGACCGGCCAGCCCCGGCACGCCCTCGCGTTCGACGACGCCGTCGCCGATCAGCCGCATGGCCCGGGAGGCGAGGTCGTTGCGCAGGTTCCAGGCCGGAGTGCCCGGGACGGCTTCGGGCAGGCAACGCTTGCACGCCCGATAGCCGGCCTCGTGGGCGGCGGCGCTGGTCGCGTAGAAGGTGACGTTCTCGGGCTTCGGTGTGCGCGCCGGGCAGGAGGGGCGGCAGTAGATGCCCGTCGAGCGCACCGCGGTGATGAACTGCCCGTCGAACCGGGCGTCCTTCGCCTGGATGACGCGGTAACGCTCGGTGAAGTCCATGCGTTCAGCCTGACACAGCGGATGCCGGTCGGCTAGCGGAAATCGGACACGGCGGCGGGCGGCGGCGACGCGGCCTCGCTGGCGATCGGCCGGCACTCGATCAACGAACGAGGCTACGGGCGCTCGTCCTCTTGTGGGAGCGGGTCCGGATTCGAGCGGCGCAGCTTTGCCGTGAGGCGGGCGAGCTGGCGCAGTTCGTCGTCGCTCAGCGCAGAGCCCATGAGGTCGGTGATGGTGCCCATGTGCAGCCGGGCGACGTCGCGGTACTGGGCGAAGCCGGCATCCGTTATTGCAACGATCGTGCCCCGTTTGTCGGTCGGGTCAGGATGCTTCGACACGAATCCGCGGGCGACGAGCCGGTCGATGAGGCGGCTGACGCTGGGTTGGCTCAGCAGTACGAGCTGGTTGATGTCGCGCAGCCGGGCGCGGTGCTCGGGCTGGAGCGAGAGATTGAAGAGCACGTCATACTCGTTCAGCGACATCGTGCGGCTGGGGAACTCGGAGGCGAGCACACGGATGACTCCGACCTGCGCGCGGAACAACGACTCCCAGGCTGATACCGCCAGTTCACGATCCGTCATCGGTGCCTCCTGACGACCAAGCCTAGGGGGTCTCGTTGCGGTTCTCCGTCCCCTGCCCGGGGCGCGTCGCCCCCCGGTAGAGCAGGACCAGGCCGGTGATGTTCGTCGCAATCCCGACGAAGACGAGGAGCAGCCCAACGAACAGTGCGACGACGTCGCCGGCGAACAACCATTGGGCGGCGAGGAGGACACCGCCCGCGACGACGAGAAGCCCGATGCCGAAGCACACGACACCGGTCAGCGTCGCGCGGGAGAACATGCGGGGAGGAGGCGGCGAAGCGGCATCCGGGTTCTCGTGATCCATCGTCTCAGGCTAACCGCCCCCAACGTGGGTGCCGGTTAACGGATTGAGGGCCGGTCGTAGAGGCTTACGACCGACCCTCCCCTTGCACCAAGAGTGTCCTGCAATCACATTCCGCGGTAGCTGCCACAGCAAACAACTAACGCTCTTTGAATATATAACGGAAAGGTAACAGCGTCTAGTTATCCAAACGTTATTTTTCTGGGAGTTCGCTGCGCCGCTTGCTTCGGACATCGGTGCCCTCAGGGGCGGTACGCGGTCAGAGAAAGAAGTTGGACGGCTGGGTCACCAGAACGAATCCGGCGATGCCGGCTCCGGTGTACCAGATGGCCCAGCCGAGCCAGCGGTTGGCGAGAATCAGCTTCCATGAGTGGGTTCGGGTCCTCAGCGCGTATTCCTCGGCGAGTACCGTCTTCCTGCGGTAGATCCACCCAGCGTTCGCGACGATCTCGACACCGCTGAACGCGGCAATGAGCGCCAGCAGAAACATGGTGCTGTCGGGTAGAGGTACTGCGTTCACCGTGGTGACCGCAAGCAGAAGGCCGAGGAGGCCAAGCACGACGCCGTTGAGCAGTGACAGCTTCTGTGCCCGTCCGCCGAAATCCGCAATGCTCATCTCCACGTGGAAGTCCTGCATCGCATCCAAAGCCCGACGCGCTGCCCTGCGCTCGCGAACTATGAAGAATGTCGCGGTGAGGGTGTACGGGATGGCGCCGAGAACGAGGGCAAAGCCCAGTGGAATCATCAGCATGATTCCGAAGATTGCGCCGACACCGAGCATGACGGCCAGTACGCCGTAGATGACGAACGCCTGGGGCCAGCTCGCTGTCGCGACGTCCCGCGGTTCAACGATGCCCGACGCCGCACGGTCTGTCATGCCTGTAGCGTACGGCCAGTCGATCGCTGGTTATCGATTTGACCCGAACGGGGGCGGCATTCTGCCATGCCGCCCCGTTCGCGGGTTGAGCGGCCCGGGCCGAGTGCAGCTAGAACAGGTCGGGCGACGGAGTCGAAGAGTGGCGGATCGCGACGTCGGCGTGGCGGTCGAAACGGTAGCCAACGCCGCGAACGGTGCGAACGATGTCCTCGTAGCGACCGAGCTTGGCGCGCAGGCGTCGTACGTGCACGTCGATGGTGCGTTCGTTGGGCACCTCGTCCTCATCGCCGGCCTTCCAAAGCGACGAGATGAGTTCCGTCCGGTCGATCGTGCGGCCTTCGCGGAGCACGAGGTACTGCAGCAGTTCGAATTCCTTGTAGGTGAGGCTGATCGGCTCGTTGTCGAGCACCAGGCGCTTGCGGGAGATGTCGATGACGACGCCGGAGTGGACGCGGTCGAGTTCTTCCTGCTCCTCGGCCTGGCGGTGCTTGGCGAGGGCGGATGGGTCCTGCAGAGCCAGCCGGACGACGTCGACGTCGCGTCCGCCTGCGCCCTCGGGTGCCAGGGCGACGGCGGCGTAGGTTTCGGACTCCGGTGCGAGGTCGGCGGCGAGAGCCTTGAGGGCCTGGACGATCGCGCCGAGGCTCGTGCCGGCGGCAGCGGCCTTGGCGTCGTCGATGCCGACGTAGAGGACGAAGCCGCGGGCTTCGGTTCCGGCCGGAACGGCTCGGAGGCGCGGAGCGGATGACGGCGCGGACGGGGTGCTGGACGGTGCGAACGAGGTTGCGTGTGCGAGGGACATCAGGAGGTTCCTTTGGATGATGAATGTGCGTCGAACCGCGGCCCCGCTTCGAGCGGGTACGACGGATGCCGGTATGAAGCGGCGGTTCGGAATGTGGCCTGTGCGTGGCCGGAACGGATGCGGAGTGTGGCATCCGGGACGCGAGCGGCGACGAGATCGGTCGACGGGCGTGGGCGACGGGTTACGCGGTTAGCGACACATTCGACAACACATGACTGCGCTGCCGGCCATCATCATGCCGGCAGTTCCACGAGGCTCGAAGGAGCTCAAGGGGAAGGCGTTATCAGTCATGTCGAGAAGTTAACAGCACGGCGTCGAAGTGTGTCAAATCTTTGCACCGGATGACGATAAATCGCGAGATACGCAAGATTCTGCGCAGCAATCCGGTTTTCATAGTGAAACCTGCGACAGCAAAGCGACGAACGCCTGGCTGGCGAAGGACCTGCGGTGGGCCTGTAGTGCGTGTCGGCGACACGTTCGAGAGCCCTGCTCGGTCACAAATGGCTGGACGGCTCGTTGCTACGCCAGAAACGGCTGGACGTTGGGGCGAAACGCGACCGCTTGTGGCGTCGCAACGGGCGGGCGACGGATGCCGCCGCGAACGATTCGCAGGAGATCGCACGCTTAGCAGGACCAAATTGCTGAAAGCATCCGGATATCCGTGCGATCTCCTGTTAACCGAGCCTCCGCCCGCAGGGGGAGTGGAGCCTAAACGAGCCCGTAGAGCCGGTCGCCGGCGTCCCCGAGCCCGGGAACGATATAGCCGTGCTCGTTCAGGCGTTCATCCATGGCGCCCAGGACGATGGTGACGTCGCGGCCCTCGGTCGCCTTCTCCAGCGCCGCGATTCCCTCGGGCGCAGCGAGCAGGCAGATGGCGGTCACGTCGACGGCTCCGCGAGCGAACAGGAACTCGATCGCCGCACCAAGCGACCCACCGGTGGCGAGCATCGGGTCGAGAACGAAGCACTGGCGGTCAGAAAGATCGTCGGGCAGGCGCTCCGCGTAGGTGGCCGGCTCGAGGGTCTCTTCGTTGCGCACCATGCCGAGGAAGCCGACCTCAGCGGTCGGCAGAAGCTTCACCATGCCCTCGAGCATGCCAAGCCCGGCCCGGAGGATCGGGACGACCAGGGGTCGCGGCTGGCTGATGGCGAGACCCATCGTCTTCGTGACCGGCGTCTCGATCTCGACCGGCTCCGTGCGCACATTCCGTGTCGCCTCATAGGCGAGCAAGGTGACGAGCTCTTCGGTGAGGGCACGGAACACCGGCGACGGTGTGGTCCGATCCCGCAGAACGGTGAGCTTGTGGGTGATCAGGGGATGTTCCGCTACGTGCACTCGCATGGTCTAAACCTACCGCCTGTGGCGGGGGCACCCGTCGGCGTAAATCCCGCGCTCGCGAGTGCTGGTCGATACTGTTTGAGAACCCGACGAATCGAGGATCCTGTGGCTGACACCGACTCGCGAGCACCCGCCCTCCACGCGGTCCTCGCCGATCTGTCGACGGAGCGGGTGAATGAAAAATATTCCGACCTGGATCTGCTGTCTACGCCGGATCTCGTCGCGGCCATGAACACGGAAGATGGAGGCGTGGCGCCGGCTGTCGCTCTCGCCCGGGGCGCCATCGCGGCGGCTGTCGACGGTATATCCGAACGGATGCTCCGCGGCGGCCGCCTGATCTATGTGGGCGCCGGCACACCCGGTCGGCTCGGCGTGCTCGACGCGAGCGAGGCTCCGCCGACATTCGGAATCGATCCAGGCCGCATCGTCGGGGTTATTGCGGGTGGAAGCGCCGCACTCGTCACCGCCGTCGAAGGGGCCGAGGACGACGAGGAGGCCGGGCGTCAGGACGTCGCCGACCTGAACGTCGGCGCGTTCGACACCGTGGTCGGGATCTCCGCCTCCGGCCGGACCCCGTACGTGCTCGCCGCTGTCGCCGAAGCGAGGAGCAGGGGAGCCTTCACCGTCGGGGTCGCCTGCAACGCGGCATCCGCCCTCGGAGCAGCCGCGGAGGTGGGCATCGACGTCGTCGTCGGCCCTGAAATCGTGGCCGGCTCGACGAGGCTCAAAGCGGGCACCGCGCAGAAAATGGTGCTCAACATGCTGAGCACCCTCACAATGGTCCGCCTCGGCAAGACGTGGGGCAACCTCATGGTCGACCTCAAAGCGAGTAATGAGAAGCTCGTCGCCCGGTCGGAGCGAACGGTGATGCTCGCCACCGGAGCGGATGCCGCGACCGCAGCGGCGACCCTCGCAGCGGTCGGCGGCTCGGTGAAGGCGGCGATTCTTGTGCAGCTCGCCGGGATCCGCCCGTCGGCAGCCGAAGCCCTCCTGGCGCAGCACGATGGTTTCCTCCGCCGGGCTCTCGCGGCGGCGCAGAGCGACGAGGGCTGAACCCCGCTCGGCGCGTCGAATAGGCTTTCGGCAGAACAGGAGGCCCGGATGCCGCTGCCCGTCGACCCCGTCGATCAGACCTGGATGCTCCGCGCCCTCGACGAAGCGCACGCGGCGCTGACCACCGCTGACGTCCCCGTCGGTGCCGTCATCGTCGGCGCGGACGGGCTCATCCTGTCGACCGGGCGCAACGCGCGCGAAGCGCGGCAAGACCCGACCGCCCACGCCGAGGTGGAGGCGATTCGGGCCGCAGCGGCGGCATCCGGTGACTGGCACCTCACGGATGTGACCCTCTACGTCACCCTCGAACCCTGCGTCATGTGCGCTGGGGCGATTCTGTCCGCGCGGATTCCCCGGGTCGTCTTCGGCGCGTGGGATGAGAAGGCGGGCGCAGCGGGCAGCGTCTACGACGTGCTGCGTGACCGCCGGCTCAACCACCGGGTCGAGGTGGTCGCCGGCGTCGAAACGGATGCCTGTTCGGTGCTGCTCACGGACTTCTTCCGTTCCGCCGATCGCCCGGGCTGAGCGCTCAGCGGACGATCACCGTCGGCGCGGAGAGCCGGGCGAGAACGCCGTGGCTCACCGAGCCGAGCAGGAACCGGGCAACCGTGCCCCGGCCGTGGCTGCCCACCACGATGAGGGAGGCATCCTCTGCCACCTCGGACAGGACCGTGACCGGGTCGCCCTCGGTGACGATCCGGCGTACCTGCACGTTCGGGTGAGCGCCCATCACCGCGTCAAGCGCTCGGTTGAGTGTCTGGTTGCCGATCTCGGTCAGGTCCTCGACGTACTCGACGGGGAAGGCGAGGTCGTAACCGTAGACGACCGGGTTCGGCCAGGCGTTCACGGCGATGAGGGGCTGTTTGAGCCGGTCGGCTTCCTCGACGGCGAACACCAGTGCGTGCTCGGAAATCGGTGAACCGTCGACCCCGACGACGACGCCGTCCCTGCCGGCGAAGTCGATGGTCGGGATGACAGCGACGGGGGTGGTGCTCGCCGCTGCGATGCGGAAACCGCGGTTGCCGTGCCTGCGCGAGCTGTCCTTGCCTGTCGAGTCGCTTCCGACCACGACCATGTCCGCATCCTTCGACAGGGCGATCAGGTCCGCTTGAGGATCACCGACCCGGGTTTCCGTCGTCACCTCGAGCGCCGGCGCCACCGTTCGTGCCAGCTCCACCGCTGATGTCAGCACCTGATCCACGTCGGAGCGAGCGGCGTCGAGCAGTCCTGCGTTGCCTGCGCGACGCATCCCCTCGTCGACGATGTGGACCAGATGGAGCCCCAGGCCGCGGGACTTCGCCCGCTCGGCGGCCCAGCGCACCGCCGTCCTGCTGGTGTCGAAATTCTTCACACCGACCAGCATCCGTGTGGCCATTGCTTCCCCGCTCTCTCTTCGGTGTTCAGGTCGCTTTCTTCGCGGCGGCCTTGGCCGCACGTTTCGTCTCGCGTACTCGCGAGAGGGACTCGCCGTCGACGATGTCGGCGACGGACCGATAGCTGCCGTCGTCGCCGTATGAGCCGGCCGCTTCCCGCCAGCCGGATCCGCTGAACCCATACTGTTTGCCCAGCAGCGCGACGAAGATGCGTGCTTTCTGCTCGCCGAAGCCGGGAAGTTCGGTCAGTCGTCGGTAGACCTCATGCCCGTCCGGGGCGCCGCGCGTCCAGAGCGCCGACGCGTCTCCGTCCCAGTCGTCGACGAGGCTGCGGCACAACGCCTGGATGCGCGCGGCCATGCTGCCGGGGTATCGGTGAACGGCCGGCGGCGTGCGGCACACCTCCACGAACGCCTCAGGATCCTGGCCGGCGATCGTCGCGGCGTCGAACGAGCCCAGCCGGTCCCGGATCTTCGCCGGCCCCGCGAACGCTGTCTCCATCGGCACCTGCTGGTCGAGTAGCATGCCGATCAGCAACGCCAGCGGGTCCGCCGAGAGCAACTCGTCAGCGTCGGCATCCCCGGTGATACTCAACTGCGGCGTCATGCCTCATGCCTACCACTTGGCTGGGAGAAGCACGAGCCTTTCCGGGGAGTCCGCGCCCGGGACGCTGGTGTGGCCCGGTCCTCGCTCGTCGACACGATCGTCTCCGTAGCGGGAGCATCAACGGCGACGCGACGGCGGACATCCGGTTCAAGATCGATGATGCGCGCCGGCACCGCTGCCCGGATGCGCTGCTCGATGGTGTCGATATGGCCGAAGACGACGTTGAGGAGAGAGCCGATGGCATCCCATCGATCTCCTTTGAGTGTGCGAGGAAGGTCAGTGAGTGTTCGAGTCGATCTGCGCAGTGTAGACAAATGGACGAAGCGGATGCGACGAGGCGACGTCGAGGAGCGCCTGCACCCCGTCGAGCGGGCGGCCGAGCGGCTGCTCCAGAGTCGCTCCTGGGGCACGGGCGGCGAGCGCAGCTACCAGCGCTTCGCGCACCGGGACCGCGTGCGTCGCAAGCGCGCCGACGGCGCCGACTCTGACGGGCTGGCCCGGCTGCCAGCCGACGCTGCGCAAGGCGCTCGCCGCCGAGTGCGCAAGCTCACCGGCCGCTGCGGTGACGATGCCGCGAGCCGTCTCGTCGCCGGCCGCAGCGGCATCCACAACATCCCGGCAGAAGGAGGCGATCAGCGAGACCCTGTGCGGGTTGGCCTGCACCACCATGTAGACCTCGTCCAACGGGCCGAAGCGTTTGACGGCTATGGCTTCGAGCGTTGTGTGCGGGGCGCGACCGTCGAAGGCGCGCAGGGCGGCATCCAGCCCCGCCCGTCCGATCCAGTACCCGCTGCCCGCATCCCCGAGCAGGGAACCCCAGCCATCGACCTTCGCGACGCTCGACTCGGACAGCGCGAGGACGACGACGCCGGTGCCGACCGCGAGCATGACGCCGGGTTCGGTGCCGTTGGCGGCGAGGTACCCGGTGATCGAGTCGTGTGCGAGGGCGACACGCCGCACTCCGATTCCGCGCGTCGCTGCCAGCAAGGCCTCCGGGTTCGCGGCGGCGGGGGTGAGGCCAGACGTGCCCACCGCGAGCTCATCGATGCGAGACCCCGTGGCGGTCGCCAGCTTCATGGCGAGCTCGGTGAGCTGGTCGACGACAGGACGGTCGGTGAGGACGCCGGGCCCCTCGGTCTCGGTGAGGATGCCGGCGGCGTTGCTGAGTCGCAGCCGCGTGCCGGTCTGGCCGCCGTCGATGGAGAGGCGGGTGGAGGCAGGGGTCATGAGTGTCCAGAGATCGGGCGTACGTTACGGAGCTAACCTACTTTGCCTGCGTGGGGTGGCGTATCAATAGGCTGTGCCCTCGACCGGCGCCGCGCGCTGCCCGAATGGGCGAGGCCGTCGGCATCCGGCGTTCACTGTGCGCAAATCGACCTCAAACGGGAAGTTCCGGGCTGTGTCAAGCTGCTTGGAGTCGTCGGTCGTTGTTGGTTGTGTCTTCGTGGCCGGGGAGGTTGATGCCGACAAGGCCGGCCGGTGATGGTGTGCGCGGGCGTCGGTGGAAGCGTTCGGGGTG
>NZ_JBKJWH010000004.1:0-8710 GCF_046716805.1 Mycetocola sp.
GGTCGCCGGGGTCGACCGGAGCGCCTTCGTCCCCGAGCTCCTCGAGCACGAAACCGAATCCGCGCTGCTCGGTGCCCTGCAGGAGTTCCCGCGCATCGTTGCCCAGGCCGCTGAACTGCGCGAGCCGCACCGGGTCGCCCGGTTCATCGAAGAGGTCGCCGGTCTGTACCACCGCTGGTACGACAACTGCCGGGTGATTCCGCTCGGCGACGAGGCGATCGGCGATGTTCACCGCAGCAGGCTGTGGCTCAACGACGCCACAGGCCAGGTGGTCCGCAACGGACTTGACCTTCTCGGCGTTTCGGCTCCGGAGCGGATGTAAGGTGGCCAATCCCGACGGCTGGACGCAATTGCAGCAGCGGGCGGAATCCGACGGCGAACCGGTGCGGAAGCCGCCGCGCAGGAGGGCTCTGACCGCACTGGTCATCCTCGTCGTCGCGGTTCTCGTCGTCGTCGGTGGTGCGTTCCTCGCTGAATACATCACCCGTGGCGTCGCCGAGGACACCGTGGCCGCCGCCGTCGAATCCAATCTGCCGGCGAACGTCGACGGCACCGTCGATGTGGACATCGCCGGGGATTGGGTGCTCCTTCAGCTGTTCAGCGGACGGTTGGAGGAAGTGACCCTCTCGTCCGACGACGTCCGCTTCGACGGCATCCCCGTCGAAAAGATGACGGTGACGGCATCCGGAGTTCCGATCGACCTCAAGGCCGCCGTCGAGGACATCGACGCGACAGTGACGCTCGACGAACCGGCGCTCAACGAACTGCTCACCCTGCCGGACAACGACGCGGCGATCTCGCTCGGCGACGACGGGGTCGGCTATGAGAACTCGACGACGGTGTTCGGGGTGCCCATCGGTTACCGCGTGACCGCCTCGCTCTCCCCGGACGATACAGATGTTCTCGTCACCCCACAGGGTGCTGAGGTGACGTCCTCCGTCGGCAACCTCGACCTGACCAGCGTCGTCGACCGGGTCGTCGGCTCCGAACCCCTACGCATCTGCCTCGCGGAAAAGCTTCCAGCGGGAGTCTCGATCTCAGCCATCGAGGTACGGGACGGCGTCGCAACGCTGAGCCTCGCGGCATCCGACTTCACGCTCTCGGGCAGCTCATTCCGGTCGACGGGGGAGTGCCCCGCCTGACGGATGCCGCCGGCTGGATACCCTGCCCCGCATACGCTGCGTGCCACAATTTCACGAAAGGGCCACGAGCTCTCGATAGAATCGAACTGTCTCCACCGCTCACCCGCGCGGTAGTCCCCCCTCCGCACGATTGGTTTCCTGCCGTGGCTTCTCACCCACTTGCCCCGTCATGGTTGCGCGCGCCCGACGACGCGAATGCACTCGCCGAAGCGGTCTGGCCCGCCCATGTCTCCCGGGCGGCGACCGGCGAGCTCACCGTCGCCGGTGTCTCTGCCCCCGACATCGCCGCCCGGTTCGGCACCCCGGTCTACGTCGTCGATGAAGCGGATGCCCGCGACCGCGCCGCAGGCGTTCTCGCCGCCTTCCAGCGCGAGTTCGCAGCGGTCGGCAGCTCGGCCACCGTCTACTACGCCGGAAAAGCGTTCCTCTGCACCGAGGTGGCCCGCTGGGTGACCGAGGCCGGACTCAACATCGATGTGTGCTCAGGCGGGGAACTCGCCGTCGCCCTCGCCGCCGGGGTCGACGCCTCCCGCCTCGGCCTCCACGGGAACAACAAGTCCCTGGCCGAGATCGACCGTGCCGTCGAAGCCGGCATCGGTGCGATCGTCGTCGACAGCCTCCAGGAGATCCCGCGCGTCGCGGCAGCTGCCGAGCGTCACGGGCGCAAACAGCGGGTTCGTCTTCGGGTCAACAGCGGCGTGCACGCACACACCCACGACTTCCTGGCCACGGCACACGAGGACCAGAAATTCGGACTCCCGCTCGAGCACGCTGCAGACGCCGTCGCGAGCATCCGGGGTTTCGACTCGCTCGATTTCCTCGGCCTGCACTGCCACATCGGCTCGCAGATCTTCGGAGCGGACGGATTCGCTGAGTCCGCCGCGCGGCTGCTCGCCGTGCACAGGGACCTCCTCGCGACCGGCCCCGTGCCCGAACTCAACCTCGGTGGCGGTTTCGGCATCGCATACACCGACGCGGACGACCCCACTCCGATCGACGAGCTCGCCAGGGAGATTGCACGGATCGTCGCCACCGAATGCGACCGCCTCGGCGTGCCCATTCCCCGCGTCGCCTTCGAACCGGGCCGCGTCGTCATCGGTCCGAGCACGTTCACGCTGTACGAGGTCGGAACGACCAAGGACGTCGAACTGCAGACGGATGCCGGCGGCTCGGCCACGAGACGCTACGTCAGCGTCGACGGCGGAATGAGCGACAACGCCAGGCCTGCGCTGTACGGCGCCGATTACTCCGTCCGGCTGGCCGGCCGCACATCCGACGCGGAACCGGTGCTGATCCGCCTCGCCGGCAAGCACTGTGAATCCGGCGACATCGTCGTCCAGGACGACTACCTCCCCGGCGACGTCGCCCCCGGTGACCTCGCCGCCGTCCCAGCGACCGGGGCCTATTGCTGGTCTCTCGCGAGCAACTACAACTACCTGGGACGCCCGCCGGTCGTCGCTGTCCGAGATGGTGTCGCCCGTGTGATCGTCCGGGGCGAGACCGAAGCCGACCTGCTGGCGCGAGACGCCGGATTGGATGCACGATGACCGAATACCGCACTGTCCGAGTGGCGCTGCTCGGGGCCGGCTCCGTCGGCTCCCAGGTGGCGAGGTTGCTCCTCGCCCACGGGAACGAACTCGCCGCGCGCGTCGGCGCGAGGCTTGAACTCGTCGGCATCGCCGTCCGCGACCTCGACGCACCCCGCGACGTCGAGCTGCCCCGCGAGCTGCTGACGACGGATGCCGAATCCCTCGTCGTCGGCGCGGACATCGTCATCGAACTCATCGGCGGGATCGAACCGGCCCGCACGCTCATCCTGCAGGCCATCCACGCCGGCGCCGATGTCGTCACCGGGAACAAGGCGCTGCTCGCCGCCCACGGCCCCGAACTCTTCGACGCCACCGAACAGGTCGGCGCCGAAATCTACTACGAGGCTGCCGTCGCCGCTGCGATCCCGATCATCCGGCCGCTGCGTGACAGCCTCGCCGGTGACAACGTTCAACGCATCCTCGCGATCGTCAACGGTTCGACCAACTTCATCCTCGACCGGATGGACCGGTTCGGCGACACCATGGAAGCCGCCCAGAAGACGGCGTTCGAACTCGGGTTCCTCGAAGCCGACCCCACCCTCGACGTCGACGGCTACGACGCCGCCCAGAAGGCCACCATCCTGGCCAGCCTCGCGTTCCACAGCACGGTCCCGCTGGAGGGCGTCTACCGTGAGGGCATCGCCGACATCACAGCAGCCCAGATCGACGCCGCGCGCACGGCCGGCTACGTCATCAAACTGCTGGCCATCGCCGAACGGATCACCGCTGACGACGGCACCGAGGGGATCTCGGCACGCGTGTACCCGGCGCTCGTCGCCCGCGAACATCCGCTCGCCGCCGTGCACGGAGGAAACAACGCCGTCTTCGTCGAAGCCGAAGCCGCCGGGCCCCTCATGTTCTACGGCGCAGGCGCCGGGGGAGTGCAGACGGCATCGGCCGTCCTCGGCGATCTTGTCTCGGCCGCCCGCCGCCACATCGCCGGCGGCCCCGGCCTCGGCGAGTCCACCCACGCCGACCTCCCCCTGCTTCCCATCGGCGCAGTCATCACCAAGTACCAGATCACCCTGCGGGTGAGCGACCTGCAGGGGGTCCTCGCCGAGGTGGCGACGATCTTCGCCAATGGCGGAGTCTCGGTCGAGACCGTCGAACAGTCGGTCGACTCGGTTGACGGGGGCACAGCGTTCCTCGTGATCGGCACACACGCCGCTCGCGAGCACGCGCTTCAGGCCACCGTCGCGGCCCTGAAGGCCAGCGACGTTGTGAATTCAGTTGTCAGTGTTCTACGAGTAGAAGGAGTCTAAATATGGCGAAGCAGTGGCGTGGAGTTCTGCACGAGTACGCAGACCGTCTCGATGTGACCGACAAGACCCCCATCATCAGCCTGGGTGAGGGCGGCACTCCGCTCATCTACGCGGCGGCGCTGTCCGCGCGCACCGGTGCGAAGGTGTGGGTCAAGTACGAAGGCATGAACCCGACCGGTTCCTTCAAGGACCGCGGAATGACCATGGCAGTGTCCAAGGCAGTCGAGGCGGGAGCGAAAGCAGTCATCTGCGCCTCCACCGGAAACACCTCAGCATCCGCGGCCGCGTACGCAGCCCATGCAGGTATCACCGCCGCCGTCCTCGTCCCGGAGGGCAAGATCGCCATGGGCAAGCTCGCCCAGGCGATCGCCCACAACGCCCAGCTGATCCAGGTCCAGGGCAACTTCGACGACTGCCTCGACATCGCTCGGGAACTCTCGGCGAACTACCCCGTTCACCTTGTGAACTCGGTCAACAACGACCGAATCGAAGGCCAGAAGACCGCCGCATTCGAGGTCGTCGAAGTTCTCGAGGACGCCCCGGACTTCCACTTCATCCCCGTCGGCAACGCCGGCAACTACACCGCGTTCACGCGCGGTTACTCGGAGGAACTCGACCGAGGCATCAGCACGAGACTGCCCCGGATGTTCGGATTCCAGGCTGCAGGAAGCGCGCCGCTGGTGACCGGCAGCGTCGTGAAGAACCCGGAGACGGTCGCCAGTGCCATCCGCATCGGCAACCCGGCGTCGTGGGATCTCGCACTCGCCGCCCGGGAAGCGACCGACGGGTACTTTGGGGCCATCGAGGACGACATGATCCTCGCGGCACAGCGCATCCTGTCCACCGAGGTCGGCATCTTCGTCGAACCGGCCTCAGCGATCAGCGTCGCCGGCCTGCTCGAGCGAGCGGAAGCCGGGCACGTGCCAGCAGGATCGACCGTCGTGCTGACCGTCACCGGCCACGGCCTCAAGGACCCGCAGTGGGCGCTCCGCAACGCCGACGGCGGCGACATCACTCCAACCATCGTCCCGGTGGACGTCAACGAGGTCGCCAGCGTCCTCGGGCTGGCCAAGGGCTCCGCGTGAGCCTGACGGGCCGCTCCGTCACGGTTCGCGTTCCGGCCACATCGGCCAATCTCGGGCCCGGCTTCGACACGCTCGGGCTCGCCCTCAGCGTCTACGACGAGGTCACGGTCACCGTCCGGGATGAGCCAGGCGCTTTCGTCGAGATCCACGGCGTCGGCGAGTCCGTCGTACCCACCGACGCGTCCAACCTCGTTGTCCGATCGCTCGTTCACACGTTCGAAGCGATGGGTCAGCCGGTGCCCGGCGTGAACCTCGTAGCCTCCAACGTCATTCCGCACGGCCGCGGCCTGGGTTCGTCAGGGGCTGCCGTCGTCGCCGGAATCGTCGCTGCCAAGGGGCTCCTGGACGGGATCGTCGACATCGACAGCGACACGCTCCTGCGGCTCGCCACCGAACTGGAGGGGCACCCGGACAACGTGGCGCCCGCCCTGTTCGGCGGGCTGACCATCGCGTGGGTCGAAGAAGCGGGTCCTCAGCACAAAAAGCTCCTCGTGCACCGCGGTGTGTCACCGCTGATCCTCGTTCCCCAGCACACGCTGTCGACGAAACTGGCGCGAAGCCTCCAGCCGGCCAGCGTGCCGCACGAGGATGCCGTATTCAACGTCTCCCGGTCCGCTCTCCTGATCGCCGCCCTCACGCAGAGCCCCGAGTTGCTCTTCGCGGGCACGGAGGACCGGCTGCACCAGAGCTATCGGGCTTCTGCCATGCCGGAGACCGACCGGCTGGTGACGCTCCTCCGCTCTCACGGCCACGCCGCTGTCGTGTCAGGCGCCGGCCCGTCGGTCCTCGTCCTCGCAGACGGCCCCGGCCGGCGGCTCGAAGCGGCCGAACTCGTCGCCAGGGAGTCCGAGACTCCGTGGGAGAGCTTGCTGCTCGCTGTGGATGTCCGTGGCGCAACGCGAAGCGTTGCGAAAAGCGGCAGCCAGTCCTCAGGGAATCTCGAAAACGTGACGGCGACCCCCAGCCACGCGCAAGAAGATGGTTGGGGATAGCAGTCATCCTTCGTAGATTGCCTCACTAAGGGCTGCCGCCTTTCAGAACGCTCCGCGTTCTGGGGGTGCGGCCGGTTGGTGCGGAAGTGATAGAGTTGGCTCGATCCCGACAGGCAAGCCGAATAGGCAAATCTGGCCTTCGGGTGATTTCTGCAAACCCAACGCCATCGCCGACTGCATTGTGTGTCTCTGTTCTGGGGCACATACGGCGCGCAGGGTGCGAGTCAATCTGACGGACGCTCCTGCCCACGCGATGTGCTCTCCTGACGCGTATTCCGCGGTTCAGGGGGAAGGAACCCACTCCCAGTGACCAATGTCAACATCCGTTTCGATACGGAATCAGGCGCAAACCTGACCTCCCTCAAGGTCTCAGACCTTCAGCTGCTCGCCAGCCAGTGGGGTATTCAGGGCGCATCCAAGCTTCGCAAGGGGGAACTCGTGGAGAGAATCTCAGAGGCTCAGGCCGCTGCCGAGGTCGACGGGGCGATGGTGCCCGTCGTCCCCGAGGCCGACGCTCTGACCGAATCTCAGGCTGAGGCTCCGGCGCAGGTCGAAGCTCCCGCCGTCGTGGAGGCCCCAGCCATCGTGGCTGAGCAGCCGCAGGCCGAGGCTCCCGCGGAGCAGTCCGCCCCGGTAGCCCGGAAGCGCGCACCGCGACGTGCGACGACGCAGTCGGCGAAAGAGGCGGCCCCCGCCGCAGCACCCGGCAACAACGAACTCGATGCCGCCGCTGCAGCCGCTCCGGCAGCTGAGCTCCCGGCAGCCGATGTCGTCGCAACCGAGCCGGCCGAGGCGGCACCCGCCGAGCAGAAGCCGGCCGAGTCCGGCGACGAGGCGGGCGCGCAGCGTCCCAAGAAGAACAACCGGCGCGGACGCGGCTCGAGGGCTGACCGTGCCGAGGCCGAATCGGCGGAGCAGTCCGAGGAATCGGCCGACGTCGAAACCGAGTCTTCCGAGCAGGGCGAGTCCGACGACTCCTCCCAGGAACCACGCCAGGGACGCGGGCGCAACCGCAACCGCAGCCGCAACAGCGACCAGGCGCAGGCGACGGACGAAAAGCAGGGCGGCCAGAATGACCGCAACCGCAACACCGATCGTGGCGCCAACGCCGGCAACGACCGTTCCGACCGCAACAACGACCGCGCCGAGCGCAACAACAACGAGCGCGGCAACGAGCGCAACGCCGGCAACGAACGCCAGGCCGAGCGCGACAACGACCGTCAGGGCAACGACCGCCAGGGCAGCCGCGACCAGCAGCGCGAGCAGCAGGACGACGGCAGCAGGAACGGCCGCAACCGGTACCGCGACCGCAAGCGCCGCGGCGGAACCGACAGTGCCGACTTCGAGCCGGAGATCTCCGACGACGACGTGCTCCTCCCGGTCGCCGGCATCCTCGACGTTCTCGACAACTACGCTTTCGTGCGCACGTCCGGCTACCTGCCCGGTTCGAACGACGTCTACGTCTCGCTCGGACAGGTCAAGAAGTACAACCTGCGCAAGGGTGACGCCGTCGTCGGCGCCATCCGCCAGCCGCGGGAGAACGACACCAACGCTCGCCAGAAGTACAACGCGATCGTCAAAGTCGACTCGGTCAACGGCCAGAGCGTCGACGAGGCAGCCGCGCGAGTCGAGTTCGGCAAGCTCACCCCGCTCTACCCGCAGGACCGCCTGCGGCTCGAGACGGAGCAGGGCAAGCTCACGCAGCGCATCATCGACCTGATCGCCCCGATCGGCAAGGGACAGCGCGGCCTCATCGTCGCACCGCCCAAGGCAGGCAAGACGATCGTGCTCCAGCAGATCGCCAACGCCATCTCGATCAACAACCCTGAGGTCCACCTCATGGTCGTTCTCGTCGATGAGCGTCCTGAGGAAGTCACCGACATGCAGCGCACGGTGAAGGGTGAGGTCATCGCCTCCACCTTCGACCGTCCTGCCGAGGACCACACGACGGTCGCCGAGCTCGCCATCGAGCGTGCGAAGCGCCTCGTCGAGCTCGGTCATGACGTCGTCGTGCTGCTCGACTCGATCACGCGTCTCGGCCGTGCGTACAACCTGGCGGCCCCGGCCTCCGGTCGTATCCTCTCCGGTGGTGTCGACGCCGCGGCGCTGTACCCGCCGAAGCGCTTCTTCGGTGCTGCACGCAACATCGAGAACGGTGGCTCGCTCACGATCCTCGCGACCGCCCTCGTCGAGACCGGCTCCAAGATGGATGAAGTGATCTTCGAGGAGTTCAAGGGCACCGGCAACTCGGAGCTGCGCCTCTCGCGTCAGCTCGCAGACAAGCGGATCTTCCCGGCCGTGGACGTCAACGCGTCCTCCACGCGCCGCGAGGAGATGCTGCTGGCCCCCGACGAGGTCAAGGTCACCTGGAAGCTGCGTCGTGCCCTCGCGGGTCTCGACCAGCAGCAGGCTCTCGAGGTCGTCCTCGGCAAGCTCAAGGAGACCACGTCCAACGTGGAGTTCCTCGTCCAGATGCAGAAGTCGATGCCGGCACCCGTTGCGGGCACCGGTCACAGCCACGGCCACGAGCGCGACCACCGCTAGCTGAGCTGACGAACCCGTTTGCTCCGGCAGGCACCTCTTGGGGTGACCAGCCGGAGCAGGCGGGTTTTCTCATTGGTCAGGTGGCAGGATGAAAAT
>NZ_JBKJWH010000005.1:0-16614 GCF_046716805.1 Mycetocola sp.
GGGCGACCTCCTCCCGCGGACGCACCGTCGCCGACAGTCCGATGCGCTGCGCCGGTCTTTCGAGCAGGGCGTCGAGGCGCTCGAGCGACAGCGCCAGGTGTGCACCACGCTTGGTCGCGGCGACGGCGTGAACCTCATCGATGATCACCGTCTCGACCGAACGCAACGTCTCTCGGGCCGCCGAGGTCAGCATGAGAAACAGGGATTCCGGGGTCGTGATGAGAATGTCCGGCGGGTTTTTCGCCAGGGTGCGCCGGTCGGCTGCCGGGGTGTCTCCCGAGCGAACGCCGACGGTGACATTCGGGGCCGTCGTGCCCAGCCGGATGGACGTCTGGGTGATGCCGATCAAAGGCGCCCGAAGGTTCCGCTCGACGTCGACACCGAGCGCTTTGAGGGGCGAAATGTAGAGCACGCGGGTGCCGATCTCCTCTGACCGCGGCTCAGCCATGAGCCGGTCGATCGACCAGAGAAACGCGGAGAGGGTCTTGCCCGAGCCGGTCGGCGCGACGACGAGCGCGTGCGAACCGCGCGAGATCGCGTCCCACGCCCCGACCTGAGCGTCGGTGGGCGCGGCGAACGCTCCGCTGAACCACTCCCGGGTGGCAGGGGAGAATCGCTCAAGCACGTTGCTCACGTTCCCATCCTGCCTGACGCCACTGACATCATCCGTGCTGACGGCGAATTCAGAGCTGGCGTTCGATGAAGCCGCGCACGTCAGCCAGTTCCTGTTGTGAGATGGCGTGGGACAGGCCGTCGTAGATCCGACCGACGAGGCGGGTGTGCTGCGGGAGCCACTCGGTCGTGTGAGCGACCGCTTCGAACGGGAGGACGTCGTCGTGCGTTCCCCGGCCCCAGAACACCGTTGGCCGACGCTCGGCGAGGGCAGCATCGCCTGGCTGAGGAATGTCGGAGACGTAACCGGACAGGTTGACCGCAAACGAGAACCGCTCGGGAGCGGCACGAAGCAGTTCGATCGCCACCGCACCGCCCTGCGAGAATCCGAGCAGTCCAATTGAATCGGGGGTGTATGGCAGCGCGTCGAGCCAGGCGAGCACCGAGGCGGTCGAGTCCGCCAGTCCGGCGGAATCCGGCTGACCGGGCTGGTCGACGGGATACCAGGACCAGCCGTCGATCGGGAACGGGGCGACGAGCGGTGCGCGGAGGGATGCCAGAACCGGTTCGAGTGGCAGAAAGGGCGCGAGCTGGAAGAGATCGGCTTCATTCGACCCGTAGCCGTGCAGGAGCAGGAGGAGCGAACGGTCTTCGCGATCCTCGCCAGCCGCCGACCAGAGGACGGCATCCTCGTCGATTGTGTACATCGTCTGGTTCTCCTTCGTCGGGACAGGGAACAAGCCTACCGAGCGCGAACCGGGTGTCCCGGGCGCGGGGTTCAGGCTAACCGGGTAAGAATGGAGCATGAGCGTTCGCACCCCAGACCCTGACCAGCCGCAGGACCCCTCGTCGAGCCCCACCCCGGGCTGGCTCAGCGATATCGAACTCGAGGAAGTGCGTCGCCGCCTTCCGCTGCTCTACGTCGAGGCGATTCCCGTGCGGGTGGACGGCCTCGGTATCGTCACCGAGGTCGGCATACTTCTTCGGGCGACGGCGACCGGCCAGATGACCCGCACCCTCGTCTCCGGCCGGGTGATGTACGGCGAGACGCTCCGGGATGCGCTGTTCCGGCACCTGGAGAAAGACCTCGGGCCGATGGCGTTTCCGCTGCTGCCCGCATCACCGACCCCGTTCCATGTGGCCGAATACTTCCCCATGCCGGGTATCTCGCCATACACCGACGACCGGCAGCATGCCGTCTCCCTCGCCTATGTCGTGCCGGTGACCGGTACGTGTGACCCGCGCCAGGATGCTCTCGAACTGACCTGGATGGCTCCGGAAGAAGCCCAGTCGGATGCCGTCAGCGACGAAATGGAAGGCGGCCGCGGCACGCTCCTGCGGCTGGCGCTCGCGTCTGTGGGTCGGTTGTCCTGACCTAGCGGACGTACCGGACCTCGTGGATTTCTTCACCGAGGAACGGTTCGGTGTGCTCGGCGCCGTCGGCGACGAAGCCGTTCTTCTCGTAGAAGTGACGCGCTCGGGCGTTGGCGGACGACACCCACAGGTAGGCGGGCTCACCATCGGCGATTGCCGCGTCGAAAAGCTTCTGCCCTGTTCCTGTGCTACGGAAATCGGCGAGCATGTTGATGAAGTACAACTCGCGGTCACGCGGTGCGTCAGCGTCGCGGGCGGGCCCTGAGCCGGAGAATCCGATGATCTCGCCGTCCTGCACCGCCGCGAACTGACGGTAGGCGGGACCCTGGTTCATCCAGTGGGTCCACAGCTCCGCCATCCGCCGTGGTGACAGCCGCTCCAGTGCGGCCTTGCTGATGAGCTCGTCGTAAGCCTCATGCCAGCACCGGGCGTGCACCCGTCCGAGCGACTCTGCGTCGACGTCGCGCACGGGGCGGACAATGATCTCTGAAACGGAAGGAGCTGCAACGTCGGTGTCCATACCGTGACCATACCCCGGCGTGCGGTGGGCTGTGAAATCGACGGAAATGCCCCTTGACACAGTGGCGGGGAAGAGCCCGAAACGGCGCCACCGGTCAGCCGGCACGAGAACGTGCGCGGGCTGAACCGGTGGCTTGAGTGCTGGCTGGCTAGCGGCCGCTGGAAACCCTGCGGTTCGTGCGCGGTCCGCCGGTTGCTGCTCCACCAGACGTTGCGGGGCGAGCGGACCGCTCGGGGCGTGATTGGGCCGGACGAGCTGCTGCTCCGCCTTCGTGACGGCGAGCGGAGCTGCCTGCGGTCGACGTGGAGTAGTCACGCGACGAACCTGATCCGGAACCGGAACGCGGGCGTCCGCCGCCCTGGCCCTCGCGGACCGAGCGCTTGCGCTGGGCGTTGGCGCCCTGCGACCGGCCGCCACCCTGCGCCTGAACGACCCGGGGGACCGGCTTGACGTACGCCGCGACCTCGCCGACGAGCGCGGTCACTTCAGCGGATTTGGCGGTGACGGGCACCGGGGTGACCGAGATGGCCGCCTTCTTCAGCAGCTGAGCGAGGTCCTTCTTCTGCGTCGGCAGGCAAATGGTGACGACGTCACCGGCGCTGCCGGCGCGGGCCGTGCGGCCCGAGCGGTGCAGGTATGCCTTGTGCTCCATGGGCGGGTCGACGTGGATGACGAGTTCGACGTCGTCGACGTGCACGCCGCGCGCCGCGACATCCGTCGCCACGAGAACGCGGGCGGTTCCGTCGCTGAACGCGGCGAGGTTGCGGTCACGCTGCGGCTGCGAGAGGTTGCCGTGCAGGTCGACGGCGGGGATCCCCGAGTCGGTGAGCTGCTTGGCGAGCTTCTTCGCGTGGTGCTTGGTGCGCATGAAGAGGATGCGACGGCCGGTGCCTGAAGCGAGGGTCTCGATGAGGTCCTTCTTGGAGTCGGGGCCGTTGACCTCGAAGACGTGGTGGGTCATCGCGGAAACGTGGCTGGTGACCTCGTCGACGGAGTGCAGGACCTCGTTGTGGAGGAACTTGCGGACGAGCTTGTCCACACCGTTGTCGAGCGTCGCCGAGAAGAGCAGGCGCTGTCCGTTGGACGGGGTCTTGTCGAGGATGCGCGTGACGACGGGCAGGAAGCCGAGGTCGGCCATGTGGTCGGCCTCATCGAGCACGGTGATCTCGACGGCGTCGAGGTTGACGAAACCCTGCTTCATGAGGTCTTCAAGGCGGCCGGGGCAGGCGACAACGATGTCGACGCCGGCCTTGAGTGCGGTGACCTGGCGGGTCTGGTTGACGCCACCGAAGATGGTCGTCGTGTTGAGGCCGTACGCCGCGGCGAGCGGGGTGAGGACCGCGGAGATCTGGGTGGCAAGTTCACGCGTCGGGGCGAGGATCAGGCCGAGCGGGCGACCCGGGCGGCGCTTGCCACCGGCGAGCTTGCCGCCCAGGCGGGCAGCCATTGGGATGCTGAACGCGAGGGTCTTGCCCGAGCCGGTCTTTCCGCGGCCGAGGACGTCGCGACCACCGAGGGTGTCCGGCAGGGTGTCGACCTGGATCGGGAACGCGAGGGTCTTGCCGTCTGCGGCGAGTGCCGCGACGAGCGCTGCTGGAACGTTGAGTTCTGCGAACGTGATTTCTTGGGGAGTTTCTGACAAGGTGGTGCCTTTCACAGCATCAGCGTCCCGTACGGATCTCGACAGGCGAAATCGCTGGAGCGGGAGCAGTGGCGAAGGTGGCGAAGGCCACAATCGTTCGCCGTATGAAGAGTCATCGACCCGGGATTTTTTTCGAATCCGGCGGGGAGAGAGGAAGCGTTCTACGACGCAAGGGGCACAATGATGGGCCCGCAAGTACCTCCACCCTAGCGGATCGCACCGTGTGCTGCCTGACCGGCGCCTCTGAGCCCCGCTGCGCGGCGTCTGTGACCGGTGCGTGCGGCCGTTTCATCCGTTCCGGACGAGGGCATGCGGCGTACCGGATGGTTTCGTCCGAACCGGATGTAACGGCTCGGTTCGCTCAGAGCGCCGGGTCAGGCTCCGGATCGCGCTCCGGCTGCACCGGCTCGTAGGCCCAGTGGGGCGCCATCTCCTTCAAACGGATGCCGCGCCACTGCCACATGGTCCACATCGGCATCCACAGCGCGATAGCGGCAGGCCCGCCGAAGTCGAGGCGGTCGCGGTAGAGCGTCCTGCCCGGGTTCCCCGGCGCCGGGGCGATGGCCATCTGGTGCCGCCAGCCCTCGAGCAGGCTGAGCGGGCCGGTGAGCGGACGACCGGAGTCGACGAGGATCCGGACCCCCGGCATCCGTGTCAGATCGAAATCGAGGTCGATGCGCTGACGTCCGACGGGGATCACGCCGGCGCCGCGCACGGTGACGTCCATGCTGCCCGGCTCCCAGAGTGTCGGGACGGGCCCGCCCGGGTCGAGTTCGAGCAGCGGGGAATAGAGCTCGCGCAGCACGGCGGGTGAGCGCACCGCTCGCCAGGCGTCGAACGGATCGCAGTCGAGGATCATCTTGAGTTGGACTCGCATCAGGCCAGTCTCGCCGGTTCGCCGGAGGCAGGGTTCCCTACAGTGGAGATTTCCGCCCAAGTCACAGCAAACGGGCGTATCCCCTCGCTTGAAGGCGGAATCTCCGAAGTTCGGTACAGCTGGTGCGCTAAACAGGGAGTATGGCGATTCGATACTGGCTGGCGGTGGCGTCGCGCGACCACGTGCGCACCGCCGTCGACCTCGGTGTCGCGCAGGTCAGCCACGGTACTCGCCCCAACCTCGAGCGGATGGGGGACGCCGACGGGCTCGTCTACTACTCGCCGAAAACCGAGTACCCGGACGGCGAGCCCCTCAAGCAGTTCACCGCGATCGGTCGGATCGACGGCGCGGAGATCTCCCAGGCGCTGTCGTTGGACTGGAGGCCGTGGCGGCGCAGGGTCGATTGGGATCAGTCGGCCGAGCCGGCACCGATCCGCCCGCTGCTCGGCGCCCTTGAGTTCACCCGGAACGCGCCGAACTGGGGTTATCAGTTGCGCGCGGGCGTCATCGAACTCTCCCGGCACGACTTCGAGATCATCCGGGATGCCATGCGTCGCCCGTCGCCGGACGACCGGCGTTATCCGGAGGAACGTCACTGGTTGTAACACAGCCGAGCCGGCGAGCGGCCGTGGTTACGCTGGAACCATGCCCGAACGCACCGACAGTCCTGCGCAACCCGCTCTGCACCCGGCAGCCCAGGCGAAATACCAGGTCCGCTTCGACACGGGCCGATCCGGGCTGGGGCGCATCGCGAACGTCGACCTGCTGATCTGGGTCGACGCGCTCGCACTCGCCGACGCCGCCATCGCCGTCGACACTCCTGCCGCCGCCGTGATCGCGGCGAACCTCACCAACCGCCGAGCGGTTGCCGCCTGGGCGCTCGACCGTCAGGTGCGTCTCGGCCGCCGGCTGTCGATCGCCGTCGTCTCCGCCGGGGACGGCACCGTGTCAGCCCCCGACCTGCTCGCAGCGGGCGCGGTGATCGATGCCCTCGTGACCCTCGGCATCGACTTCACCTCACCGGAGGCGGCTGTCGCGTGCGCGGCCTTCGACAACCTGCGGAACGCCGTCGGGCACCTGTTCACCGCATCCGTCGACGGGCAGACCCTCAGCGCCGACGGCGAGCGAGAGCGCGTCATCGCCGCCGCGCGGGTCGACTCGAGCGCCGAGGTCGCGATCCTCCGCGACTGAGAGGGGTACCGGCCGGAACCGGAGGTTCCTGGCCTCACTACTCCGGTTTTGTCGCGTTCGACCGGTCGGTGACGATCAGCGAGTCGTGCTCTGCTCCGAGCGAGTCGCCCTCGCGCGGTGCGCCCGGACCTTGTGCCGGTTGCCGCAGCGCTGCATGGAGCACCAACGGCGGTTCCCGGCCCGCGACGTGTCGAGGTAGACGAGGCCGCAGTCGTCGGCGTCACATTCCCGGATGGTGCCGGGCGTCGTCCCCGAGAAGAGTGCGACGGCATCGCGGGCGATCGTCGACAGCGCCTGGGCGGCGCGCGGATCGGTGCGGCCCGCCTGCAACGCTCCGCCGGGGAGGCGAGGCGGGATGTCAGGGGTGGCGGCGTAGAGGTTGAGCAGGTCGACGTCGCGGGAATCGGCGGTGGCGCCGGCGCTCGCCGCGAGAGCCAGCCGGCCGATCGCACCGCGCAAGGTGAGGGCGTCGGCCAGGTCGCGATCCCCGGCCGCTGCGCTCGGGAGCCGGGTCGCGAGCCAGGACGTCAGGTCATCGGGGGACCGCAGCGTTTCCCGCGGCGAGTCGGCTGCTGCATCGGGACCGCCGAGCGGACCGGTATAGGCGAAATCGAGCGCGAGCGAGCCGGAGTCGAACCACCAGCGGGTTCCTTCGAGCGATGTGAACCACTGGCCAGTGGCGGGTTCCGGATTGCTCGCATCGCTCATGTAACCACGATATCGGGTTACCGCGTGAGCCGATTTCGGCCGGAATACAGCGGTTCACCAGATTCCGCGGTTCAGAGGAGTTTGCGCAGGGTCCGCAGGTTTCTGGTGGTGGTCAGGATGCCCGGGGTGCGAGCCGTTCTCTTCGAGAACGCGCTGGTGGTCGACATCCCCTTCCGCACCTCCCAGTACAGAACTCCGTCGCCCGGCTGCATCCGCTCGACGTCGCCGTCGAGGTCTCCGGCGATGTCCAGAAGTGCCTGGATGTCACCCGGCTGCGACACGAAGACGACATACGGCTGGCGATCGTCGGCTTCGTCGAACGGATACGCCTCCAGAACGCGCGTCACCTCCGCCTGGTCGGTGAGGATCACGCGGGCGGAGTAGCCGAAAGTCTCGGACAGTGCCTTTTCGATCGCTTCGGCCGGCTCGGGCACACCGGCATCGCCGGTGAACAGCACGTTCCCGCTGGCGAGTACCGTGCGGACGTCGGTGAACCCCAGCGCGCGGAACACGTCGACCAGCTCGGCGGACTTCACCGTCACGCCGCCGACATTGACTCCGCGGAGGAGGGCGATCCGCAGATTGGCAGGGTCGGCTCCTGGTGCGGTGTCTGCTGCCGCCTTCGCCGCTCTACCCGTCATGACGCCTGCGCCGCCGCGCGCTGCCGCATCGCCGGAGTGATCACGCGGTGCTGCCAGCTGATTGCGAACCTCGGGTCGAAGCGGCGAGAGCAGACTCCGCAGGAGGTGTGGTGCTTGGGCTGCCGGTAGCGGTACAGGGTGTGACCGTTCGGGCACGACCCCACCCACGGGGCCAGCTCATCAGCCGTCTCGCCATGGTGCTCCCTGGAGCCCACATAGCCGAGCTCGGCGGCGACGCGCTTCCACGTCTGGCCGTGGCCCGCGCGCGGCCCCGCAATGGCGTGGGCAATTTCATGCAAAAGAATCTGATGGATTTCGTCATCGTCGAAGCGGGTCGCGAGGTAGCGCGACACGGTGATGCGCTTCGTCGTGAAATTGCACAGCCCGGCCCGGCGCTTGGCGTTGTCGAACCCGAACGACCACACGGCCGGATCGAGGTGAAGCTTTATCAGTGAGTCGGCCCACAACCGGACCCTGACCAGATCGGACATGGCAATACGCTAGCGCGAGCCACCGACATTCGCTCGACGGCGCTCAGCGGCCGAGGAACGACTCCGTGACGGCGACGGCGATGAGCGAGGACTCCATCTCTTCATCGGTGGCGCCGAGGTCCGTGCGCAGCCGAACGGCAGCCTTGAAATCGACGAGCGCTGACTTGTACTCGCCCTGATCGAAGTAAACCTTGCCGCGGTGCTGCAGCGAGAGCGCTTCAAGCATCCGCCAGTCGTGGGTGTGAGCCTCGTTGATGAGCGACGACAGCTCGTGCAGTGCCTCGTCGTAGGCGCCACGGAACTGCAGGACCTGGGCACGGAGCATCCGCGGCTGCATGAGTCCCTTGCGGTCACCGGTGAAGCGGGCGAGCCGTACGCACTGGTTGGCCACATCGAGGGCCTCGTCGAGCTGGCCGGCGACTTTCAACAACCATGCCTTCTCACAGAGTGCGCTCATGTTGCGCATGTCGCCGAGCTCGAGCAGCCGATCCCCAACAGCCTTGAGGTCGACTTTTTCGCGCAGGGTTTCTGCGTCATAGCCAAGGATGATGCTCAGGGTGTTCTCCAACGATCGGGAGTCCGGAAGGTGTCGCGCCGGTCTCTCATTCGACTTTAACCCGCGGTTCGCCGTTCGCGCGTCAGGCGGTGCGCCTGTCGCCATTCGCGGGTCGATTGTGGGCCGGAATCCGGTCAGCCCTCGACGAACGGCGCCAGGACGATCTCGATCAGGCGGTCGTCGTCCGGCCCGGGGCTGCCGCGTCCGTCCGTGTTGTTCGTGATCAACCACAGGGTGCCGTCCGGGCCGGGTGCAACATCCCGGATCCTGCCGAATTCGCCTTCAAAGTACGCGGATGCCGTCACGACGCCCTCGAGACCCCGGCTTCCTTCGGGCACATGAACGCCGTCAAGAATTCCCCACAGTCGCTGGCCACGGAGCGCCGCCATAAACAGGGTGTCGTCAACGACAGTGAGACCGCTCGGACTCGCCTCGCTCGTCGACCACTGGTAGGCCGGGTCGACGAAATCGGGGTTGCCCGCCTGCCCCTCGACCACCGGCCAACCATAGTTTCTCCCCGGTTCGATGAGGTTGAGTTCGTCCCAGGTGTTCTGGCCGAACTCGCTCGCCCACAACCTGCCGTCCGCATCCCACGCCAGGCCCTGCGGATTGCGGTGCCCGAGTGAGAAGACCGCCGAGCCGTCGACCGGATTGTCCTGCGGAACGTCGCCGCTCGGTGTGACCCGCAGGATCTTGCCGTTGAGCGATCGGGGGTCCTGCGCGGAGTCCGCGTGCCCGGCGTCGCCGACCGTGACGTACAGCATCCCGTCCGGGCCGAAGGCGATCCGGCCGCCGTTGTGGTTGCCGGCCTTCGCCAACCCTTCGAGCACGACCTCCGCGCCGCCAAGAGTGAGGTTTCCGGGGGAGCCGCCGAGCGGCATCCGCACCACCCGGTTGTCGTTGTCGGAGGTGAAGTAAGCGTAGATCCAGTGCTGTTCGTCCTGATTGCGGGCGGCGAGGCCCAGGAGCCCGCCTTCCCCGCCGGGGTCGACACCGGGGATCACCGCCGCTTCACGGAGATCGCCTCCCGGCGTGAGCTCCATGATCTGGCCGGTGTCGCGGTAGCTGAGGAGGGTGCTGTCGCCCAGGCGGAGGATCGACCAGGGCACGTCGAGGCCGGTGGCGAGCACGGTCGACGCGCCGGTCGGGGACACCGGTCCGGTGCCGGTGCCGGGCGGCGCTGGGGCGGGGGGGTCCGGACCTGCTGGGCGATCGCTCGGCAGCGGGGCGGATCTCGTGCAGCCGCTCAGGAGCACCACTGCGATCAGGACCCCGATCGCCGCGCGTGTGCTCCTCATGTCAGTTGCCCGATCGAACCTGGAAGATGGTCTGTGCCGGGGTCGGCGACGGCACAGCGGTGTCGTCAGTGACCACGCTGGCCCCCGCAAGGAACTGGCGGAGTTCAGCGCCGGCTACGGCCTTGGCCGGGTGCGGCCCGCCAGCGAGGAGCCGCGGGATGAAGTGCATCGGCAGTTCCGCGTTCGAGCCGATCAGTACGACGTTGCCGAAGCGCCGACCCTTGAGGATCTGCGCCTCGGCCAGTACGGCGACGTGGCCGACGGCATCCTGCACCGTTGCGGCCTGTCCGCGGGCGAACGCCAGGCCGGGCCCGTCGGCGATGTTGATGACGAGGATGCCGTCAGGCGACAGGAGGGCGGCCGCTTCGCGATAGAACTCGATGCTCGTCACGTGGGCGGGGGTGCGGGCGCCGGAGAAGATGTCGACGATGACGAGGTCGACGCTTCCGGCGAGGCCCTTGGGCAGCCGGCCCAGCACTTCGCGGGCGTCGCCGTATCGGACCCGGATGGCCGCGCGTTTCGACCAGGGCAGGTGCTCGCGCACGAAGTCGACAAGGTCCTGTTCCAGTTCGACGACCTGCTGCCTGCTGCCCGGCCGGGTCGCTTCGATGTAACGGGGGAGGGTGAGCGCTCCGGCGCCGAGGTGGACGGCGGTGATCGGCTCACCGGGTGTGCGGACCTCATCGATCACGTGCCCGATGCGCTGGATGTACTCGAAGAACAGGTTCGTCGGGTCGTCGAGGTTAACGTGCGACTGCGGGGTGCCGTCGACGACGAGCTGGAAGCTGCCCGGAACCCACTTGTCCGCCTCGATGACGGCCACCTGGCCGTTCGACGCGAGACGGATGCGTGGGTTGTCGGTCTCTCGCGCTGCCATGCGTCGAGCCTACCTTTTGCAACGTCGGAGATTCCCGGGGACTGCGCGCCCCGGAACGGCCGTTTGGGCGGATTCGCCTCAAATCTCCGAAGTTCGCAACACCGCTGCGGTTCGCACCCGGCGCGGCTAGCCTGAGGACATGCGCGTCGACCTCAACTGCGACCTCGGTGAGACCGTGGATGGCCGTCCGACCGCGGACGACGCCGCCCTGTTCCCGCTGATCACGAGCGCGAGCATCGCCTGCGGCTTCCATGCCGGCGACGCCGAGTCGATGTACGCCTCCTGCCTGCTCGCCGCCCGGCACGACGTGCGCGTCGGGGCACACATCTCGTACCGCGACCGGGCGCACTTCGGCCGAGCCGACATGGAGGTGCTGCCCAGTGTTCTGGTCGACGAGATCCTCGAACAGCTGACGGCGCTCGCCGCAGCCGCCGAGAAGGCGGGAACCGGCATCCGTTACGTGAAGCCGCACGGTGCGCTTTACAACCGGATCGTCCATGACGATCGCAGGGCGGATGCCGTGGCGAGCGCGGTTGCGCAGTTCTCGCCCGGACTCCCTCTGATGGGTCTCTCCGGATCGCGGGTCGAGGCGGCCGCAGCCGCCCACGGGCTCCCGTTCCTGCGGGAGGCCTTCGTCGACCGGGCCTACCAGCGCAACGGATCTCTCGCGCCGCGCAAATGGCCGGGAGCTGTGCTGCACGGGGAGGACGAGCTCGCTGCCCGCGCCGTCACCATGGTGACTGAGGGAACGGTGCGCGCGCTCGACGGGACCCTGCTGTCGCTCGAAGTGGATTCGCTGTGCGTGCACGGTGACACCCCGGATGCCGTCGCCATGGCTCACGCGGTGCGGCAGGCGCTCGCAGCAGCAGGCGTCGAGGTGCGGGCGGCTGGATGAGTGCGCTGCACGCCGTCGGGGACCGTGCCGTGCTCGTCGACTGCGACGACCTCGATGCAGTCCTCTCCCTGCATGCGGCGCTGACCGTGTCAACGCCTGCTGGAATCGTTGACGTCGTGCCTGCTGCGCGCACCGTCCTCGTCACCTTCGACCCGGCGATCCTGCCCGTGGAGCGGGTGAACGGCTGGATCCGGTCCACCCCGCCGGTGCCGCCCGGAGCCTGGGGCGCCAGTGATGCCGTGGAGATCGACGTTCAATATTCGGGGGAGGACCTCGCCGAGGTCGCTGCCCTGCTCTCCCTCAGCGAACGGGAGGTGGTGGACGCGCACACGGCATCCGTCTGGCGGGTTGCCTTCGTCGGGTTCGCCCCGGGTTTCGGTTACCTGGTGACCGAATCGCCGCGCCTCGTCGTGCCGCGGCGGTCCAGCCCACGCACGAGTGTGCCGACTGGAGCGGTGGGGCTCGCCGGAGAGTACACCGGGGTCTACCCGCGGTCCTCGCCCGGCGGATGGCAGATCCTCGGCCGCACCGAAGCGGTGTTGTGGGACCCGGATGCCACCCCACCGGCCCTGCTCACGCCCGGTCGCGTGGTCCGGTTCCGGGAAGTGTCATGAGCGGGTTCACCGTGCTGGGCCCTGGTCCGCTCACCACCGTCCAGGATCTGGGTCGGCCGGGATTCGCGGCGCTCGGAGTGAGCGGCTCGGGTGCGCTCGACCGGGGTGCGCTCCGACTCGGGAACCGCCTCGTCGGCAATGACGAGGGCGCGGCGGGGCTCGAGATCACCGTCGGCCCGTTCTCGGGCGTCGCCGACCGGGACGTCTGGATCGCGGTCACCGGCGCCTGGGGGCGGGTGACGGTCGCCGGGCGCCCGATCGACCCGAATCTTCCGGTGTTCGTCGCCGCCGGGAAGGTCCTCGAGATCGGGCCTGCCGAGTTCGGGCTGCGTTACTACCTCGCGGTCAGCGGTGGCTGGAATGTGAATCCGGTGCTCGGGTCCCGATCGACGGATCTGCTGTCAGGCATCGGGCCCGCTCCCGTCCACGACGGCGCCATGCTGCCGATCGGGGAGCCGCGCACCGCAGCGATCCCCGCCCTCGATATCGCTCCGTGGAGTCCTCCGGAGGCTGGGGCGGTGACCGTGCCGGTGCACGTCGGGCCGCGGGCGGACTGGTTCACGGCGTCGTCGCTCGAGCGCCTGTTCGCCGGCGTGTGGACGCTCAGTTCCGCCTCGAACCGGGTCGGGGCCCGGCTTGAGGGGACGCCGCTCGACCGGTCGGACTCGGCGGGTGCCCACGGCGAGCTTCCCAGTGAAGGGATGGTCGCCGGGGCTCTGCAGGTGCCGCCGTCCGGGCTGCCCACCGTGCTGCTGGCCGACCACCCGACGACCGGTGGGTATCCGGTGATCGCGGTCGTGGCATCCGGAGCCCTCGATCTCTTCGCGCAACTGCGCCCGGGCCAGCACCTGACGTTCCGGCACGCCCGCCCGTAGACCCCGCTGCGATAGGCGTCGCGTTCAAGGGACGCAAACCGCTGCCGAGTCTCAGAATAAGAACGGTTTGCGTCCCTCGAAGACGGTCAGGGCTTCCAACCTCGTTCGAGGAGAGCGAGCTGCACTCGTCGGGCCAGCTCGAGCGGATCCCTGAAGACGAGACGCGCGGAAACCTGCACCACTCGCCAGCCCTGCTCCACAAGCCGGTTGAGCCGATCGATGTCGCGGGCGAACTGCTTCCCGTCCCGGTGGTGACCTCCTTCGTATTCGATGGCGACCTTGAACTCCGGGTATGACAGGTCAAGACAGGCGAGGAACATCCCGAAGTCGTCGTAGTAGTCCGCGTTCAACACGGGTTCGGGCAGGCCAGCGTCCCCCAGAATCAGTCGGGTCCAGGTTTCGGTGCGTGACCAGGAATCGACACGGATGCGAGGAAGTGCGGCACGAAGATTTGCCGCGCCGCGCCGCCGCCCGGCATCGAGTGCCGACCGTAGCTGACCCTGAGTCGCCAGTGGAGGCTTACCGGGGTTCACTCGGAAATACCCCTCGCTGCGATGCACCCTCACGAAGAAGTCGCCGACGGCCACGAGGTCATACAACTCCAGCCCGCCGAGCATCGCCCAGGTCGACGCAGGCGAGGCAACCCGCATCCCGTTGCGTGTCCCGATGCGAACCATCTCCGGACGAACGGTGTGACCCACAACGCCACGTGCCCGAGGCGTTCGACCTGGCGCCCGCACACTCACGTGCGGATCTCCGAAAGCGGATGCCGGCAGCGGTGCTCCCCAGATCAGCGCCGCTGTCTCGTGGCTGAAGAACTCCTCGCTGCTCATCCGCTGTGCGTACGCACCGGCGAGGCCGAGGGCGTGTGCACGCGCGCTGTCCGGTGTCTGTTCCGGTGCTTCGGCACGCATCCGCCGAACACCGTGGAACGGGCTCTCGAGGTCCGCGCCGCGGAGCCTTCCTTCTCCCACGCCGGACTCCACGGCTTTCCGAACGGAGAAGACGTCGCCGAGGTCGGGTGGCAACTCCGCGGGCACGCGCATGGGGACACCCTGCCAGACGCGTCGGGTGCTCAGGGCTTACTCACAGGCCGGATGCCGGCACGCGCGTTCAGGAGACGCAATCCGTCATCATCCGTATGAATGACAGCGTTTTGCGTCCCTTGAACGCCGCATGGGCGGGCTCTCGCGGGGGTTTATACCGCAGGAACGGGTGCTCCGTCAAGAAGCTCGCTGGACACGGCGCGTTCGAGCGCCTATAGTAGATCCTTGCGCTCCCAGACGTTTCCCATGCCTTCATATTGCGGTCGGCCCAAGTGCTCTTTTCCCGGAAAATAGCACCATTTTTTGATGGCGTTTGACGAGTTCTCCATTACTACCAGTAACTAGAGCCTGTACGAGGGCCCACGGAGGTTATTTCCTTGGCTGCTGCGCGCAACGCATCCACCAACTCACCCAAGAACGGCCGCGACGCATCGCGTCTGTCGTTCGCGAAGATCACCGACACCCTGACGGTTCCGGATCTGCTTGCTTTGCAGACCGAGAGCTTTGACTGGCTCGTGGGCAACGACGTGTGGAAATCACGCGTCGCTGAAGCCACGAAGGCCGGCCGCCAGGACCTGCCGACTCACTCCGGCCTCGATGAGATCTTCGAGGAGATCTCGCCCATCGAGGACCTCGGCGAGACGATGCAGCTGAGCTTCACCAGCCCCTTCCTGGAGCCGGAGAAGTATTCGATCGACGAGTGCAAGGAGCGTGGCAAGACCTACGCCGCTCCTCTCTACGTCGAGGCCGAGTTCATGAACCACCTCACCGGTGAGATCAAGACTCAGACCGTGTTCATGGGCGACTTCCCGCTCATGACCGAAAAGGGCACGTTCATCATCAACGGCACCGAGCGTGTCGTCGTGTCGCAGCTGGTCCGCAGCCCCGGTGTCTACTTCGACCGCAACCAGGAGAAGACGTCTGACAAGGACATCTTCTCTGCCCGCATCATCCCGAGCCGTGGCGCATGGCTCGAGTTCGAGATCGACAAGCGCGACCAGGTCGGCGTCCGCATCGACCGCAAGCGCAAGCAGTCGGTCACCGTCTTCCTCAAGGCCCTCGGCCTGACGAGCGAAGACATCCTCGAGAAGTTCAAGGGCTTCGAGTCGATCGAGCTGACCCTGGAGAAGGACTCGATCCTCACCAAGGAAGACGCGCTCCGCGACATCTACCGCAAGCTCCGTCCGGGAGAGCAGGTCGCCGCTGAGGCTGCCCGCGCACTCCTCGACAACTTCTACTTCAACGGCAAGCGCTACGACCTCGCAAAGGTCGGCCGTTACAAGATCAACAAAAAGCTGGGCCTCGACGCCCCGCTGAGCGACTCGGTCCTGACCGTCGACGACATCGTCGAGACGATCAAGTACCTCGTGCGCCTGCACTCGGGTGAGACCACATTCACGGGTCTTCGCGACGGCAAGAAGGCGGAGATCCGCCTCGACATCGACGACATCGACAACTTCGGTAACCGTCGCATCCGGGCCGTCGGCGAGCTCATCCAGAACCAGGTCCGCACCGGTCTGTCCCGCATGGAGCGCGTCGTCCGCGAGCGCATGACCACGCAGGACATCGAAGCGATCACCCCGCAGACCCTGATCAACGTGCGCCCCGTCGTCGCCGCGATCAAGGAGTTCTTCGGTACGTCGCAGCTGTCGCAGTTCATGGACCAGAACAACCCGCTCGCTGGGCTCACCCACAAGCGGCGCCTGTCTGCGCTTGGCCCCGGTGGTCTGTCGCGTGAGCGTGCAGGCGTCGAGGTGCGAGACGTTCACCCGTCCCACTACGGCCGCATGTGCCCGATCGAGACCCCGGAAGGCCCGAACATCGGCCTGATCGGTTCGCTCGCATCGTTCGCTCGCATCAACGCGTTCGGTTTCATCGAGACCCCGTACCGTCGCGTCGTCGACGGACTGGTCACGAAGGACATCGATTACCTCACAGCGATGGAAGAGGACGACTACATCGTCGCCCAGGCCAACGCTCCGCTGAAGGATGACGGCCGCTTCAGCGAGGACCGCGTCCTCGCCCGCCGGAAGGGTGGAGAGGTCGACCTCTTCCCCGCTGAAGACATCGGCTACATGGATGTTTCGCCTCGCCAGATGGTGTCCGTCGCGACGAGCCTCATCCCGTTCCTCGAGCACGACGATGCGAACCGCGCACTCATGGGTGCCAACATGCAGCGTCAGGCTGTCCCGCTGCTGCGCAGCGACAGCCCGCTCGTAGGAACCGGCATGGAGGGCTTCGCGGCCATCGACGCCGGTGACGTGGTCACCGCCGAGAAGGCGGGCGTGGTTCTCGAGGTCTCCGCTGACGTCGTGACCGTGCAGCTCGATGAGGGCGGCACCCAGCAGTACTTCCTCCGCAAGTTCGACCGCTCCAACCAGGGCACGAGCTACAACC
>NZ_JBKJWH010000006.1:0-32775 GCF_046716805.1 Mycetocola sp.
CTCCCTCGACGACCCTGATCTGCACGAAGTCACACTGTGGCTTACCGACGATGAGCATATTCGCCTGTACGAGCGGGCGAGGCAGGAAGGCGTCAGCGCCGAAGAACTTCTCCGCAGCTTGATCTGAACCTGCTGGGACAGCTCGCCCCGCCGTCGCGCATCGATCTGGGTTATCTGCTCCGGCCGGTCCAGTCGGTGCTCGACGCGAGCGGTCGACGGCGACAAGTCACTGTCTCTCGCTGCATTTGGACCGCCTTCCGAACCCGCACCGCCCACTCCCTCAGGTAGGCCTCCCGCTCCTCGGCCGAGACGCGGGGACTTGCGTACGCGACGAACGGCGCTGCGGCTGAGAGTCCCATGTATTCGATCATGCAGTGTTGGGTGGGCCAGAGCACCTGGTCGATGGTGCCGTATGCACCGCTCTCAGAGAACCGAGCCTTTGTTCCCCCGGTGCTCACGCCGAGCAGCCCGGTCCTGCCGGCGAAATATCCTGTTTCGTAGCGCATCCCGTCTTCATACGCGAAGCCGTAGGCGAGCACCCGGTCGAACCAGCCCTTGAGGATCGCGGGGACGGCGCCCCACCAGATCGGAAAAAGGAAGATCAGCAGGTCGGCCCTCTCGACGCGCATCTGCTCGCGTTGGAGCTCTGCCGAGAATCCGTCGTTGCGGGACGCGTACTGTTGCTCGGTCTGATAGTGGAAGCGATCGGGGTCGGCGACGGTTGTGAAGTCCGAACGGCTGGCAGTGGGGTCGAAGTTCTCCCCATAGAGATCCGAGAACTCCACCTCGACATCGTCATCACGCAGAGCCGTTGCCGCCGCATGTGCCATCGCCCAGGTGAAGGAGACCGGTTCGGGGTGGGCGACAACAACGAGAGCTCTCATTTGTTTCGGAACCCGGATACGAGTTGCGCCGCTCCTGTGCCGAGGATCGTCGCGTCATTGCTCACCATGACAAAAGAGAACCCCTGTCGCGCGAGCGACGCCGCTTTCGCCGGATCCGCACCGATGGCGATGCCGCACGGAACGCCCTTCGTCACGCAGGCTTCAAGCACCGAGGCCGTATGTTCCGCCAGAAGATCACTGTCAGCGGCGACGCCAAGCGACACCGAGAGATCCGCCGGTCCGACGAACAGTGCGTCGATCTCGCCCGTCTCAATCATGCCCGCTGCCGCCTGCACACCGCGCTCGCTCTCGATCTGAGCGATCACCACCGCTCGGTCGCCCTCGTCCATGTACTCGCGCATCGGCCGCATACCCCACGCGCCCGCACGACTGGTCGGGCCCACACCTCGCCGCCCGCGTGGCTCGAATCGCGCGGAGCGACCAATCGCTTCCGCCTCGGATACCGAATCCACGTGGGGTGCGAGGATTCCCGCCGCGCCGGCATCGAGACACCGTTGGACCCAGGCCGGCGAATGATCAGGAATCCGCACGAGGGCGGCACCACCGCCCGCCCGGGTCACCGCCAGCAGCGTCGATACTGTCTCGATCGACATCGGCGAATGCTCGAGGTCGAGTACGAGAAAGTCGAACCCTGCCAGCATCATCAATTCCACGGACTCGACCGTGGGCAGTTTCACCCAGGTGCCGATTGCTGGATCGGGACGCTCGAGGAGCGTGCGGAATGCGTTCATCTAGAACCCCACCTCATTGCGGCCCTTGAGGCTCAGCATCTCGCGAGCCTCATCGGGGGTTGCTATCTCACGGCCGAGCGACTCGATGACTGACCGGATCATGCTCACTTGCTCCGCATTGCTTGACGCAAGCTTCCCGGGGCCGATATAGAGATTGTCCTCGAGTCCCACCCGCACATTCCCACCCAGAACGAGCGAATGGGTCGCGAATGCCATCTGGCTCCTGCCGGCTGCGAACGCCGAGTAGACGTAGTCGTCACCGAACAGCTTGTCGGCGATGCTGACCATGTGGGTGAGGTTCTCCTGGTCTGCCCCGATTCCGCCAAGGACCCCGAAGACGCCCTGGATCAGGAAGGGTGGCTCGACGAGTCCCCGCTCGACGAAGTGCGCCAGCGAATAGAGATGCCCGATGTCGTAGCACTCGAACTCGAACCGGGTTCCAAAGCCCTCACCGAGTTCGCGCATCGAATATTCGATCTGCTTGAACGTGTTGGCGAAGATCACATCGTCGGAACCCAGCAGGTAGTCGCGTTCCCAGTCGTACGTCCATTCCTTCACCCGTGCTGCGGCTCCGGAGAAGTTGAAGTTCATCGACCCCATGTTCAGGGAGGCGACTTCTGGTCTCAATCGCAACGCTGGCGCAAGACGCTGCTCGGTCGTCATCCGGGTGCTGCCACCGGTGCTGATGTTGATGACGACGTCGCTGGCAGCGGCGATCTCGGGCACGAATTCGAGGAATACTTCTGGGTCGGCGCTCGGAGACCCATTTCGAGGGTCCCTCGCGTGAAGGTGCAGGATTGCTGCTCCGGCGTCGGCTGCGGCCTTGCCCTGCTCGACGAGTTGCTCGGGTGTGAATGGCAGAGCCGGCGACATCGATGGCACATGGATGGAGCCCGTCAGCGCGCAGCTGATGATGATTTTGCGGGACTGCTTCATGGGGCTGGGTATTCCTCGGCGTTGAGTACCCAGCCCGGTTTCGCCGAGAAGTCAGCACGAGGCGGGCTGAAAATGTCGATCAACCGGTTGAGACCGGGGTGCTGGGCCTCACTGGTGTGAACGGTGGGCGGTGGGATGATCGCCACGGAGGGGCTGCCGACGAGAACGTGCTCGTCGTCACGCCAGCGCGAACGCTTCGGCGTCCATGGCGTGCGGATGTGGTGAAGCCAGGATCCCTCCACAGCGAGCGAGATCTGCTCGAAGTCGTCGTGATGATGCGGCGACAGCTTTTCAGGGTCTCGCGGCCCGTTCTGGTCGTCGAGAAAGTTCACCATGAACGAAGACGTGCGGAAGATTCGGCCGAAACGTCCCGGCTCTGCCTGAACATCAGCGACGCGGTAGATCCGCAACTGATCGTCGGCTGGTGCCGGCCACGGCTCGAGAAGTGCAACCCTCGGGTGCGCCTCCTCGTAGTGCTGGGCGTTGAGCGCCTGGGCGAGGACATCCCCGTCGCGGCTGTCGAACAAGCGGACGACCCGGGTGTCCGTGGTCGCGGTGATCGCGCTCGCCCCCGGTGGAAGCACGATCAGCGCGACACCGTCCACAGCAGCTGACTCATCCCCCGCTGACACAGAGACGGATGCGTCCGGGTCGGGCAGGATCGCGGCGTACTCGTGCGCCTGCTCGTCGCGGACGAGGCTGTCCCCGGCTTTAAGGTGGGTGTGCACGAGCACCAGGTTCTGGGCTCGAACGTGCCAGCTGGGACTTCCTGCCTCCGACATCTCGGTTGGTGACAGGACGTCGAACTCGAGGTACTGGGCGGCGGCGATGCCGTCGTCCCCGCCGGGCGAGGATGATTGCGGCGGCGCGAGGGTGGCACGGGGGTCGGTCGCATCGTAGGACATTTCGCTCCGTCCGGATCAGTCGTCGAGGCCCAGCAGGAAGCTGGGGTTGTTGTGCACCATGAGACGGAGGTCACGTTCGGCAAGGCCCAGGTCGAGCAGCGCCTCCCCTACCCGCAGATAGGCGTCGACCGGCAGCGGCGCGGTGGACTGGCCGAGGTCGGAGGAGAGAATCGTGTGCTCGGGTCCGAGCTGTTCGATCCAGGAGTACAGCTGGGCTGGGTCCCACTTCATCCCCGCTTCCGGGTCGTACATGTGCACCTCGTGCTCGATGAACGCACCGAGTTCGATGAACTCCTTGCACAGCGTCGGGTCCGCACCGATCACGAAATCGGGGTGGCTGACAACCTTGCGCTTGATGCCCTTCTCTTCTGCCAGGGCGAAGACCGCCTTGATGTCGTCGGGGTACATGTGACCGCCGTTCAGGACTGCTCCCGATTCGGCGATCAGATCCAGGATCGGGTGGACCGCAGCCACCGGCTCACCATCGATCACGACGTCGATTTTCTCGGTCGAGAGCTCGACGGTCGCCGTCGGGAAGCCGTGGTCTTCCGGGTGGTGGTCGATGTGGCGCCCTGATGCGAACGTGGGGAACCAGACGACTTTGCCGCCCATCCTCAGGCTCATCTCCACGGCGAACCGGTTGAGCCCTCCGACTTGGTTGTTGAGGGCGATGCCTCCGAAAACCTGCGTCGGGATCTCGGCCAGGCGTGCCTGCATGGACCGGAGGTCCATCACCGTGTTGTGGTGGTGGGACTTCACGACCATGGCTCGCATCTGGAGCCGCTCCCAGCCGCTGCGCGCGGCGTCGGCGTGGTCGAACCGCCGGGGGAACGGGCTTGGCCCGGAATGGCAGTGCATGTCGACGAATCCCGACAGCACCTTCTCGATCGCACTCGTAGTCATTGTCATAGTCCTTTCGGTTCTGTCTTCTTCTCCGAGCCCGGCGTTGCGCCGCCCCCGAAATACAATTGGGCAAGCGCTTCGACGTCGACGTCGCCGGCTTCGACGATCCCGACCGCTTCTCCACGCTGCAGCTGCAGAAGGCGGTCGGAAACGTCAAGCAGTTCAGCGGCCCGCTGTTCGACGATGATCATCGCCAGACCCGTTTCTTTGAGCACGGCGATGCGTTCGAACAGCCGTGCGCGCATGATCGGGGCAAGCCCGAGAGTCGGCTCGTCGAGCAGGAGAAGTCGCGGTCCGCTCATCAGCGCCCGGCCGATGGAGAGCATCGCTGCCTCCCCGCCGCTCAGGGTCTGCGCCATTTGCATGCGCCGCTCCTTGAGCACGGGAAAGAATTCGAATGCCTGGTCGAGCCGGGCGGACAGTTCGGACTTTATGCTGCGGCGAACGGAATACGCTCCGAGCAGGAGGTTCTCCTGCACGGTCAGACCAGGAAGGATCCCGCGTCCCTCGGGGCTCACCGCAATGCCTGCCCGTACCCTGGCGGCGATGCTGCTCGACGTGAGGTCCTTACCTTCGAACGACAGGGTCCCGCTGGCGAGGGGTACCGCTCCGATCACAGCGTTGACGATGCTTGTCTTTCCTGCGCCGTTTGAACCGATCACTCCGAGCACTTCTCCTGCCGCGACGCCGACACTGAGATCGCGGACGGCACGGACGCTTCCGTAGGCCACCCCGAGACCGCGGAGCTCAAGGGAAGGCGTCGCGGCCGGCATTTAGCGCTCCTCCGGACGGTAGACGATCTTCGTCGAGTCCTCAGTGACCTCCGCGAGATAGTCCGGGTTCGTCGTGATTCCGTAGTGGTCGTCGTCGGTGTAGTCGTAATTGCCGCTCGTGCCGTCGTACGGATCCATCGAGATGAGCGCATCCCGGATCTCGGTTCCGCTGGTGGAGCCGGCTGTCTCGATGGCCTGGATCGCGATGTGCATCGCATCCCAACCGCGACCGACGTAGGTCGGATCTTCGAGTCCAGGGTTGAACTCGAGGAACTTCGTTATCGAGTCGGAGATCTCAGCCTTTTCCAGTTCGTCAGCGACCTGCAGGGGTGCGGCAGCGAGAAGGAGATGCGGGTAGGCCGCGTCTGCCTGCACGATGTTGGCACGCGACTCGATTCCGATGAGCAGCGGAATCTCGCTACCGGCATCCGCGAGTGCTTTAGCCGCAATGATCTGGGTCGGTCCAGCGGAGAGCTTGATGATCCCGCCGGGGTTCGACGACAACAGCTTCTGCGTCTGCGCGCCGAGATCGACGGCATCCGATGCGTGCTCTTCGGCGCCGACCACAGTGATGTTCGCTTCGCCGAGCTGGGCGGTCAGGGTATCGAGAAGCGCCTTGTTGTACGGGGTCGGGTCGTGGAGGATCCCGACGGAGGTGATTCCCTGCTCTTTCAGGTAGTCGACTCGAATGCCGGTTTCGTAGCGGGCAGGCGTGATGGTGGAGAAGACCCACTCCGGGTCATCCGCCGGAACGACGGACGAGACGACCAGCGGCGTTTCTGACGACGCCGCGAGCGGGGCGACCGCCGCATTGCCTGCCGAGGAGAAGCCCGTGATGAACATCACCGGCTCGTTCTGGGTTTGCAGCTTCTGGAACGCCTGCACCTGTGTCTGCGGGTCGGCGGAGGTGTCGGCGACAACCGTTTCGATCAGCCGGCCGCCGAGCACACCCCCGGATTCGTTGATCGTCTTCACAGCGGCATCGATGCCGTCGAGCACGCCCGTGTCCACCGTCTTGAGGTAGGCGGTCTGGTCGACCAGAACGCCGATGGTGATGGGACCTTTCTCGGTCTCGGCCGCGCCTCCGGCGGCATCGCTGGATAGGTTGCTGCTGCATGCGGCGAGAGAGGCGATGGTTCCCGCGGCGAGGATCGCCGTGAGAATTTTGCGGTTTCTGTGTTTCATCGGGTTGTTCCTTTCGTGAACACGTCTTTGTGCAAAAGGGTTTAGTACTTCACTGCAACCTTCCGGCCGAACAGGCCGACCGGACGGAAGAAGAGGATGACGAGAAGGAGCCCGAGGGTGATCAGGTCCAGGTACGTCGATGAGGCGAAGGTGGCGGTGAACGATTCGGCGAGGCCGAGCACCAGGCCGCCGAGGAAGGCCGTGCGGACGTCGAGGACGCCGCCGATGACGGCCGCCGTGAACGCCTTGATGTTGTAGAGGGATGCGATGTTCCAGGCTGCGAACTGCAGAGGGGCAACGAGGATGCCGCCGATTCCGCCGATCAGGGCTGCCAGCAGGAAGGCAACAACCGCCATCTTGGCGGGGCTGACCCCCATGAGTTGTGACACGTCACGGTCGGTCGACACGGCCCGCATGGCGAGCCCGGTCGGCGTCCGCGAGATGAACCAGCCAAGGACGAGAGCCCCGATGATCGCCGCGAGAAGGATGTATATGTACTGGCTGTCGAACCGGAACTGGTCGCCGCGCACGGTGAAGTGCGGTTGGAGCGGAGGAACGGATCGGGGGTCACTTCCCATGACGTTGAGCACAATGTTCTCTGCCGCGACGAGAAAGAGAAGGGTGCCGAGCATGGTGATGAACTCGGAGGCTTTGCGGCGCCACAGCGGGAGGACGATGCCAAACACGAGGACAGCTCCGCCGAGCAACGAGCAGGCAAGTCCCACCAGCGCGGCCGCCCAGAAGGGGAAGCCCCACTGGGCTGCGCTGTAGCCTGCCCCCATGCCGGCAAGCATCACGAAGGCGCCCTGGCCGAAGTTCATCACACCCGTTGTGCGGTAGATCAGGGAAAAGCCCATGGCGATGAATCCGTAAATACACCCGATGCCCAGGCCGATCACAATCGCGTTGATCATCAGACAAGTCCCTCTCGTTCGTCGGCGATTGCCATGTCGTCCGTGCCGAAGTATGCGGCGGCGACAGCGTAGTTCGCCCGAATCTCTGCGGGTGTGCCTGCGGCGAGCGGCCGGCCGAAATCGAGCACGGCGACCCGATCACTGACCCTGAGGACGAGGTCGACATCATGCTCGACGAGCAACACGGCGATTCCCGATTCCCTGAGGTCGCGGAGGGCATGCTCCACGTAACCCGTCTCCACGCGGTTGAGGCCGGCTGCGGGCTCGTCAAGAAGCAGCACCCGGGGTCGCGCTGCGAGCGCACGACCGATCTCCAGCAGGCGCAGCTGTCCTGCGGCGAGTTCGTCTGGCCTTCGGGCGGCGTGCTGGGACAGGTCGACGAGGTCGAGGATGCGGTACGCCTCGTCGACTTGCTCACGCTCCCGCCCCTGGAACGCTGGGGTTCTCAGGAGCGCCGCCAGCACTCCGCCACGGGCATGCAGGAATCCGCCGGCGAGCACGTTTTCGAGAACGGTTGCTTCTCGGAGAGGCCTGGCGGTCTGGAAGGTGCGCACGAGACCGAGTTGGGCGATGCGGCTGGGACTGAGTCGCGTGATGTCTTGCCCATCGAGGGTGACGGCACCGGAGTCGGCCGCCGAGAATCCGGAGAGCGCATTGAACAGTGTGGTCTTTCCTGCGCCGTTCGGTCCGATGACGGAGACGATCTCTCCGGCATCCACGCTGACATCGACTCCGTCGACGGCGACGACGGATCCGAAGGACTTTCGGATCCCGGTGGCTTCAAGCAGGCGACTCATCAGCGGTCTCCGTTCCGTGAAAAGCGCCCCAGCAACTTCGACAGGGCAGGGGTGGGAGCGCTCTTGCCGGCGAGAATTCCGCTCGGCCGCAGAATGAGGACGACGACGAGGATCACGCCGAAGATGGTCGGTTCCCAGGTGGCCAGGGCGGGCGGCACAAGTTCAGGGATCACCGTCACGACGCTCGAGCCGAGCAACGCGCCCCATACGGACTTCACACCGCCGATGAACAGCATGGTGAAGAAGGTGAGGATCGTCGCGAAGCTGAAGGTCTCCGGGCTGACATAGCTGACGGTGAACGCGTAGAGCGAACCGGCAACGGATGCGAAGAGTGCGGAGAGCACGAAGGCTGTGAGCTTGGTGCGGTGGACGTCGATGCCGATGCTCTGCGCCGTCGCCTCGTCCGAGGAAAGCGTGCGCAGCGATCGGCCCCAGCGTCCCTCGCGGAGGTGCGACACGGCGATGAGGGCGACGATCATGACCGCACCGCACAGCCAGAATTTCGAGAACGGGGAAGCAAATTCCAGCGCACCGACCGAGAACGGCGGAATGCCACCGATGCCAGCGAATCCGTTGAAGAAAGGGGAACTTACCGCGAAGGCATAGAAGCCGAGGCCGACAGCGAATGTGCCGAGCGCGAGGAAATGACCGCGCAGACGGAGTGTGGGAAACCCGATGACCGCTGCGACGCCGCAGGCGAGCAGGGCTCCGAGGACGACGCCGACCAGTGGGGGAAGGCCCCAGCTCGTACTCGCCAGCGCCGCGATGTAGCCGCCGATTCCGAAAAAGGCGTTCTGCCCGAACGAGATCTGTCCGCCGAAACCGACCAGGAGCACGAGTCCGAGGATCACGATGGCGAAGATCGCGACTTTGCTGCCGAGCGCCAAAATGTACGTCGATCCGTAAAGTCCAAGAACAAGGACGGCCGCCGCCAGAAGCAACACGCCGATGAGAAAACCCGGCGTCCAGACGATTCCCGGCCGGCGAAGGAACCGTCGCTCTACCGCGGGAACCGTGTGCTCGATGATCTCTCCACGGTTCGTCGTGGCGCTCATGGCTGCACCGATCCCCGCCAGCCGAGCGCACTACTGATTTCAGTGGCCGTCCGGCTGAGTTCCGTAGCAATCCGTTCGCGGCGGGGCGACGAGAATCGGGCCTCGGTGCCGATCGTCGCGAGAGTCGCGACCACGCCGCTGGCATCAAAAATCGGCGCCGCCATAGTTTCGAGTCCCTCGACGAATCCCGCGACCGAGACGAGGCCGGTCCGCCGGGCCTCGTCTATGCGGGCAATGATGTCTGGGCGCGATTCCGAACCGTCCAGCACACGATCCACCACCGGAGAAGGGAGAAATGCCAGGAAAGCGATCGTTTGAGCCGCGTAAGGGGGGAGCACGGAACCGACTCTCACCAGCACCTGGATGAGCGCCTCAGGGCTTTCGACGAGCGAGACGACCGCTCCGTTGCCACCCCAAACGCTCACGACCGTTGTCTCGCTGATGCTTGCGGACAGCTCTTTCATGGCCCGGGATGCGGCCTCAAGGGCGTGGTCGCGGTTGAGAGCCACGGCTCCCAGTTGGGCGAGAAGGGGGCCAAGAACGTATTCACCCTCGCCGACCCGGGTGATCATTTCCAGGTTCGCCATCGACACGAGGTACCGGTGAAGAGTCGACCGTCCCACCTCGAGATCGGTCGCGAGCCGGCCGAGCTGGATTCGGTCGCCTGGCTCGAGTGCGCGCAGGATCTGGGCGCAGCGCGCCAGCACCTGGATGTCCCCTTGGGGTTCTCGTTCCGACATGGGCATCTCCGTTGATGTCGCACTCTCTGGAATGGTCATTCGTCACAATAGGACACGGCGCGTCGATTAGTCAACAAGAATGATCGACTCCGACGTCCTGGCATCACGAAGGCCCACGCCGGCAGAGTTCCCGAACGAATACCGGGCAGCGCGGCCGCAAAATCACCGACCCGGGATCGTCTGATACCGGTAGTCGCTTTTGCAAGCCGTCATTCCGAGCTTCGGAACGAGGAACGTCGACCCGCGGAGTGCTGCGGAGTGCTGCGGCGTGCTGCGGCGTGCTGCGGCGTGCGACAAATGCAATAGCCGCGAGCGCGCGCTCAGCCGCTGAGGCCGCGGATCTGACGCGACGCCGCGAGCGGCTCGGTCAGTGACTGAACCAGGGCGGGAAGCGTCGCACGAGCCATCGGCGGGGCGGTCATCGAGCCGGTATTGCCCCCCTCGAGGATCGCCTCCTGCACGGCGGATTCGTACACATTGACGATGATGCCGATTGCCGCGATCGGGCCCATGGTGAAACGAAGCCCCACCGAGCGGACCGCATCGTCGATGCAATCCGCCAGCTGCGAGAGGAAGCTCCGCTGATAGGCGAGAAAACTGGCAGCGACGGTGGAATCCCGCATTGCCAGGAGCTTGAACTCAGATTGCACGATGCACCATCGCGCATCGTCCGACTGGAGTTCGAGGAATCGCGTGACGACGTCGCCGAGCGTCGCCTCAGTCAGCGGGACACGGTCGATCTCAGGGAGAATGGCGTCAACGCCCTCCTGGAGACGCTCGAGCCGAATCCGGTTCTCTCGCTCAGCGAGCGCGAAGAAGAGCCCTTCCTTCGTGTCGAAGTTGGAGTAGAAGGCTCCTCGCGTGAAACCGGCCCTCTCGGTGATCATTTCCACGGATGCCGCATGGACGCCGGTTTCGGCGAAGACTTCGTAAGCGGCGTCCATGAGCCTGTCCCGGGTCTTCCGACGGCGGGCACTCTCGACCTGCGCCGTCTCGACGGCTGCGATGTGGGTGGGCATCCTGACACCTTACTGGGAACGCTTGGATACATCAGTGTATCCAATGCAGTCGTGCATCGGATACAGTACTGTATCGAACGCGCGAACTCCGTTCGCCGGCCTCAATAGCCTTCCTTTCAGGAGTCCCCGTGTCCTCTCTGCTGTATTCGCTGGGCCGATGGGCGTTCCGCGCACGCGGCATCGTGGTCGGCGCCTGGATCCTGATCCTCGCCCTCGTCGGAGGCGGCGCGCTCGTCTTCAACCAGGGCCTCGACAACGCCATCTCCATCCCTGGAACCGAGTCCCAGGCGGCCCTCGATTCCCTCTCGACGACGTTCCCGCAGGCGAGCGGCACCACGGCCCAGGTGATCGTCGTCGCCCCCGACGGGGACGCCGTCACCGACGACGGCCTCACGAGTGCGATCGAGGCATCCGTTGGCGCCCTCAATGACCTCGACCAGGTCGCGCAGGCCGTTTCTCCGTTCGATGAGAACGTCACCAGTGCCGTCAGTGACGACGGCGCGGCGGGTCTCATCAGCATCCAGCTCGACGGAGAGACCGCCGACATCACCGCTGATACGAAAAACGCGCTCGCCGACGAGGTCGCAGCACTTCAGGAACGGCTCCCCGAGGGTTCGGTCGCGTCACTCGGCGGACAGCTCTTCAGCACCAACCTGCCCGAGTTGAGCGTCGTCGAACTGGTCGGTGTGGGCGTCGCCCTCCTCGTTCTCATCCTCACCTTCGGGTCATTCCTCGCCGCCGGGATGCCGCTGCTCACCGCCCTGCTCGGCGTTGGCATTTCGATGTCGCTGATCTTCGTCGCGACGGCGTTCAGCTCGGTCAACTCGACAACGCCGATGCTCGCTCTCATGCTCGGGCTGGCGGTCGGAATCGACTATGCCCTGTTCATCATCTCGCGGCACCAGGAGCAACTGAAGGGCGACCTCTCGGTCGAGGAGTCCGCCGCGCGAGCGACAGCGACAGCCGGATCCGCCGTGATCTTCGCCGGCCTCACCGTGATCATCGCCCTGCTCGGCCTGAGCGTCGCCGGAATCCCCTTTCTCACCGTCATGGGTGTGGCCGCGGCAGTCGGCGTGGGGATGGCGGTCCTGATCTCGATCACTCTCATCCCGGCGCTGCTCGGCTTCGCCGGCGGGCAACTGCGGCCCAGACGCAGGAGGGGGTTGCGCGGGAGGCGCCAGGCCCACGCCGTTGACGCAGTGGCAGTCAAGGTGCCCCCTCCCCCGGCCGAATACCACCCGAACCGCTTCTTCACCGGCTGGGTGCGCGCAGTCACCCGGTTTCCCATCGTCACGATCCTCGCCGTCATTGCAGTCCTGGGCCTCGCCGCTCTTCCGGCCCTCGGACTCCGCCTCGCCCTCCCGGATGCCGGCGGCCTCCCCGCCGACGACCCGGCCCGCGTCACCTACGACCTCATTTCCGAGAACTTCGGCGAAGGCTTCAACGGTCCCTTGATCGTCACCGGGTCGATTGTCACCTCAACGGACCCGCTCGGGGTGATGGCTGACCTCAAGGACGAGATCGAAGCGCTCGACGGAGTCGCAGCCGTGCCGCTGGCGACCCCCAACGAGACAGCGGACACCGGCATCGTCCAGGTCATCCCAGAAAGCGCACCGAACTCCGAAGAGACGAAGGCGCTGGTTGCTGAGATCCGTTCGCTGCACGATTATTTCCTCGACGAGTACGACGTGGACCTCTCCGTCACCGGCTTCACCGCCGTCGGCATCGACGTGTCGGACAAACTCGGCAACGCGCTGCTGCCGTTCGGCATCATCGTCGTCGGCCTGTCGCTCGTGCTCCTGACCATGGTGTTCCGATCGATCTGGGTCCCGATCAAGGCCACCCTCGGCTACCTGCTCAGCGTCGCCGCATCCTTCGGCATCATCGCTCTTGTCTTCGAATACGGCTGGTTCGCCGACGTGTTGCATATCGCCAAGGAGGGCCCGGTGATCAGCTTCATGCCGATCATCCTGATGGGCGTCCTGTTCGGACTGGCCATGGACTACGAGGTGTTCCTTGTGGCCCGCATACGCGAGGACTTCGTCCACTCCGGTGAGGCGCGTGCCTCCATTGAAACCGGATTCGTCGGGTCGGCGAAGGTCGTCACCGCGGCGGCCCTCATCATGTTTGCGGTGTTCGCCGCCTTCGTCCCCGAAGGCGACGTGAACATCAAACCGATCGCGCTCGGCCTTGCCGTCGGTGTGTTCATTGACGCGTTCCTCGTGCGGATGACCCTCGTTCCCGCGGTGCTCTCCCTCCTCGGGGAGAAGGCCTGGTGGATTCCAGCCTGGCTCGACCGCGCGCTGCCGTCGTTCGACGTCGAAGGCAAAGGTTTGCACCATGAAATCGATCTGCGCGACTGGCCGAGCGCGACATCCACCGACATTCTCAGCGCCGAGGGGCTGACTCTGTCGACCTCGACGGGACCGCTCTTCGAAGGCGTCGACGCATCGCTGCCAGAAGGTGGGACCCTCATCGTGTCCGGCGACCGCGAGTCGAACGTGACCGCCCTGCTCCTGACCATGTCCGGTCGGATGCACGCCGACGCCGGGAAGCTGAAGGTGGACGGTCATGTGTCGCCGGTGCGGGCGGCATCCGTTCGTTCCCGCGTGGCCTTCGTCTCGCTCAGCCGGGAACCGGACCCGGTGCGCGCCATCACCGAGGCGGTCCGGGAGTCGCCGAGAATCCTGACCCTTGATGGAATCGATACGGTGACGGATCCCGCCACCCGCCGCGATCTCCACGTTGCCCTGTCGAACGCCCGCGCCCGAGCGATCGCGAAGGACCGGCCGCTTGCCCTGATCGTGGGCACCGCGTTCCCCGACACCCTGTCCGACGCCATCCCGGGAACCGATGTGGCCGTTCCCATCGCGCTCGCATCCTCCCACCTGTCGCACGAAGCAGAGGTACCCGCATGAGCACCCCCCTGACCCGATTCGGTTCCGCCCACGACCCGGCACGCGTTACCTGGTTATCGGTCCTGGGAATCCTCCTCGTACCACTCGTCGTCGCCGGGGTGCTGGTGTGGGCGTTCTGGAACCCCCAGGACCGTCTCGACCAGGTGGACGCGGCCATCGTCAACAACGACTCACCGGTCGAGATCGAGGGCGAGACAGTGCCGCTCGGGCGCCAGCTCGCTGCGGGACTCATCGGCGGGGACTCGTCATCGGAGGCCAATTACAGCTGGGTGATCACCGATGAGGAGGACGCAGCCGACGGTCTCAGCACTGGCAAGTTCACCGTTGTCGTGACGATCCCCGAGAACTTCTCCTCCGCCGCGACCTCGTTCTCAGGCGAAGCGGCCAGGGCGGAACGGGCCACCGTCGATGTCACGACGAGCGACAAGAGCAGGCTCGTCGACGACGCTGTCAGCGGGGTCATCACGACGACGGCGGCCGGGCTCTTCGGCAACGGCCTCACCAGAAGCTACCTCGAGAACATCTATGTCGGATTCAACACTCTCAGCGACCGACTAGGGACGGCCGCCGAAGGCGCTTCCGAACTGGGCGCGGGCGCCACCGACCTCGCCAACGGGGCGTCGACCCTCGCCGCCGGTTCGAACGCGCTCTCCACCGGGGCCTCCGGGCTCGCCGCTGGAATATCGGACCTGACCGCGAGGCTGTCGTCGCTGGCATCCGGGCTCACGACGCTGGAGAATCAGAGCGCCGCGCTGCCGTCACAGGCCCAATCCCTCGCGTCCGGCGCAGCCGGTGTCGCCGACGACATCGACCGGCTTCAGCGCGGCCTTGCCGGCCAGGCAACCTCCCTCAGCAGGCAGTCCGCCACCCTCACCGCCCTCGCCGCGGATGCCTGCGCCGCAGGTCAGGCGAGCACGCTGTGCACCGCGCTGAACACCGCTGCCTCCAACGCCGGTGCATCAGCACGGGCCATCGCCGCAACGGCCGCCCCGGGCCAGCTCGCCGCCGGAGCTGATTCGGTGTCCCGCGGCGTCGGCGGCCTCGCCTCCGGCCTGTCCGGTCTATCGGCGGGCATCGACGACTCGGCCACGGGCGCTTCCGGCCTCGCCGCTGGCGGCGCAACCGTCAGCGCGAGTGCGTCGCAGCTCGCCGGCGGGGTGTCAGGGCTCAGCACCGGAGCGACCGGTCTCTCCGAAGGCGCCGCCGGCGTCGCGGAGGGAGCTGGCTCTCTGGCGAGCGGACTCTTCGAAGCCGTCGCAACTGTGCCGCGTTACAGCGAATCCGAGCGTACCAAGCTCGCCGAGGTCGTTGCGGCACCGGTTGGCACCGACAGCAAGGCGACCCTTTCGTTCGGTACGGCCAGCGTCCCGTTCTATGCCGTGCTGGCTTTGTGGCTCGGAGCCTTCGGGAGCCTGATCGTGCTCCGCGCCAGACCCCTGCGCGCGTTCGGCTCGACGCGGTCGTCGGTGTTCCTCGCACTCCGCGCCTGGTTGCCTGCTGCAGGCGTCGGAGCGTTGCAGGGGATCTTCGTGGCAGCGATGTTCCAGCCGCTCCTCGAACTGGATGCCGGCGGCTGGGCTGGATTCGCCGCCGTCACCGCCCTCACCGGGATTGCTTTCGCCACAGTGAACCAGGCCCTCAACGCTGTCTTCGGCGGCATGGGCCGGTTTCTCTCGATGATCGTCGCCCTCGTGCTCATCGGCACGAGCGTCATCGCCACCGCACCGGACGTCCTTGATGCCGCGTTCCGCGTCATGCCGACATCACCAGCGGCGAGCGCCCTCCATACCGTCGTCACCTCGGGCGTCGGGGTCGCCGCTCCTGTTGTCGGGCTGCTGTTGTGGACGGCGGGTTCCCTTGTCGCGACAATCCTGGCCATCGCCCGGTCACGGACGGTGTCGGTGCGCCAGCTGGTGCCGCGCACGGCATAGCGCCGCGGAGGCATCGGCCGCCGGGCTCACGTGGTCGCGCGGGTCAATGGGCCTTGCGCGGGTGCTCCCTTCACCCGCGCGAGGCAGAAACACCCGCGCACGGCGTAGACGACGCAGCGGCGCAGATCCGAGAGAGCTACAGGAACGGCGCCCGGGTCGCGACCTCAGCTTCAGCCCAGATCCCCTGCGCGACCCGTTCGTCGGTGGTCACGGGTGCCGGCCGGGCCTCGTGCGGTTCACCTTTCACGAGGTAGCGCGGGCCGAAGAAGGTGCCACCGACGGCATCCGGGTCGGCGACCGCTCGCACGACCGCCTCGGCACCGCGGTCCTTGCCCTGGGTGAACGGGGCCTGCAAACCGTCGACGAAGCGCTTGCCGCGACCCGGCTCGTTGACGCCGGGCACGAGCGGGGTGCGACCGGAGATCGAATACCCCGGGTGGGCGACGAGGGACCGGATGCCGCTCCCCCGCGCCCGCAGGCGGCGGTCGAGTTCGAATCCGAACGACGACAGCAGGATCTTCGACTGGGCATACGCCTGCCAGCCGGAGTAGCGCTGGCTCAGCTGCAGGTCGTCGAACCGCAGCTGTACGAGGGAGCTCGCGATGCTGCCGATCGACACAACGCGCGAACCCGAAGTACGCTCGAGGGCGGGAAACGCCGCAGCGGTGAGGGCGAAGGCTCCGAAGAAGTTGGTGGCTGCTATGAGCTCGAGCCCGTCGGCGGTCTCCGTCCGGCGCCGCGGCGGATGCACGATGCCGGCGTTGTTCACGAGCGCGTCGAGTCGCTCGAGCCCGGCGAGATATTCACCCGCGGAGCGCACCGACGCGAGGTCAGCCGTGTCGAGGTGCAGCACCGACAGTTCCGCCTGCGGCAACCGCGCGCGGATCGCGCGCACCGCGGCATCCGCTCTTTCCAGAGTCCTGCACGCCAGAACGACGGATGCCCCGGCGCCGGCGAGCGCGAACGAGGTCCAGAACCCGATCCCCGCGTTGGCCCCGGTCACGGCAACCACACGCCCGTGCTGGGACGGAAGCCGGGCGGGGTCCCAGGTCACCGTTGCCCGTTGGCGATCTGTTCGTGGTGGTGGATGACCTCGGCGACGACGAAATTGAACCACTTCTCGGCGAAGGCGGGGTCGAGGTGGGCCTCCTCGGCGAGACCACGCAGTCGCGCGATCTGACGCCGCTCACGATCGGGATCGGCAGGCGGCAGCCCGTGCTCCGCCTTGAGGGTACCCACCTGCTGGGTGGCCTTGAACCGCTCGGCCAGCATGTGGATGAGCGCAGCATCGATGTTGTCGATGCTGCGTCGAAGGCTGTTGAGCTCTGCGGAAACTGCGTTCTCGACCATGGCTTCAATCTACCGTGTCGACACCAGCCCCTGCTGTGCCGCGGCCGCCCGTTCGCAGTGCGCAAATCGACCCGAACTTTGGATTCCAGGTCGATTTGCGCACAGTGAACCAGGGCGAGAGGTGGCCTTGCTAAACCACAGGGTCGCGTCGGCGCAACCGGATGCGTTGCTGGGTGAGCAGGATACCGAGGAACACGAGCACGGCGCCCAGGGGTTCGTGCCAGCTCAGCGATTCCTGCAGGAGAAGGACGCCGAGGATCACCCCCACGACCGGGGTCACGTAGGTCACCCCGCTGGTCGCGGTGGGGCCCCACGCCGTCAGCACATTCATGTTCAGGATGTAGACCACGCCGGTACCGAGGACGCCGAGACCCATCAAGCTGATCACGACCCAGACGTCGAGCTGCACCGGATGCCACGCCACCACCGGAGTGAGGAGCAGCATGATCACCGCCGCCATACCGATGTACAGAAAGGCCGAGGTGATCGAGGGCACCTTGTACGGCGCGAGGAATCTGCGGAGGTAGCCGAGCGCGAAGCCGTAGCAGGTCACTGCTCCGAGGCACGCCAGCTGACCGCGCCAGTCGCCGAGCAGCGCGCCGACCTGCCACGGCGCGACGATGACGACGACTCCGGCCATGCCGACGAGCACACCGAGGATCTGGCCCCAATTGAGCTTCTCCACCCGGAACACAAGGGTGGCCATGATCGCCGTCGTGATCGGGGTCACCGCATTGAGGATCGAGGCGAGGCTGGACGAGATGTACTGCTCCGCCCATGCGAACAGAAGAAAGGGCACGACGCAAAACGTGACCGAGATGACCGCGAAGTGCAACCAGACGATCGGCTGGCGTGGCAGCCGTACCCGCGTGACCAGTGCGATGATGCCGAGGGTGACGGCACCGAGCACGATGCGGGTCCACGCCACCTGGCCGAAGGAGACGCCCTCGAGCGCAACCTTCATGAACAGGAAACTGGCCCCCCAGATCAGTCCCATCCCGACGAACTGCAGGACGATCCGTGGCGGGGCAACGGCGGCTGGATTCGGCGAGGTCGCCGCGGCCTGAGAGGAACGGCCGGTAGCGCTGGAAGTGGTCACCCCGTCAATCTAGCGAGCGCATCGCAGTCACACTGGCGGATTCCGGCCACGGCACCGCAACATCCTGCCCGATCAGGACGGACGGGGAACGACAGGTTCGTTCTGGCGGGACAGTCGTGTTTCGAGGCGCGAACGGACATCGGGCCAGTCGTCGATGATCACCGAGAACTGGGCGGTAGTGCGCCAGCTGCCGTCGGCTCGTCTCTTGTCACGGCGGATCAGGCCTTCGAAAGTGGCCCCGATCCCGGCGATCGCCGCACGCGACCGTTCGTTGCGCTCATCCGCCTGAATTTTCACCCGCCCGAATCCCGAGTCGAAGGCGAGTCCGAGAAGCAGCAACTTCGCCTCGGCGTTGACCGCTGTACCCCAGACGCGCGGGCTGTACGCGGTCCAGCCGAGATGGGCGTGCTCGTTCGCCTGGTCGAAGTCGCCGAGGGTGGAGGTGCCGACGATGAGCCCGTCCGCCTCCCCGCCCGCGAGGCGGATCGTGAACGACTGGTTGGTTCCGCGGTTGTAGTATCCGGCAGCAAACGTCGTGAACCCGTCCGGGTCACGCGGCAACCCGGCCGGCCCTCCCCCGTAACCGCCGGCGAAAACCTCGGGAACGGCGATGGCGTCGAACAGCCCGGGAAAGTCGTCCTCCGTCATCGGGTCCAGCCGAAGAAATCGTCCGAGAAGGGGCGCAGGGCGGGGAATCGTTGCTGTCACCGGAACAGTCTAGAGACGGGCCCGGACGAGGCAGGCCGGGGAACCGACTTCGACCGTTCCGATACGTTTGGACGGCACCCCGCGGGCATCGAGGCGGAAGCTTGCCACATCCCCCGACCGCTCGTTGGCGACGTGAAGCAGCTCCCCGGACTCGACGTGGTGGCGAGGCCCGTCGCCGCCGCTGTCGACATCCCCAACCGCCCGGAGGGTCGACCCGTCACCCGAGATCGCAAGAGTGGCAACCCGGTTCGTTCCCCGGATCGACACATGCAGCTGGTCGCGGGAGGCGGCGAGGCTGATCTCCGAGGCCTTGTCGCCCTCCTCGATCGAGTCAGCTGTCGCGAGAACGGATGCGACGACGCGCCACCGCCCGTCGTCGCCCCGCCCCAGCGTGAAGACTTCGTTGGAGTATTCGGTGACCAGGTGCACGTGGCCCGACGGGTGCGCGACGAGGTGGCGCGGGCCGACGCCGAACGGGAGCACGATTTCCTGGCCGAGCGAAAGCCGCGTGCCGGTGCGGGCCCAGATCCGCACCGTGTCGTGGCCAAGATCCGTCGTGGCGACGCGGCCCTCGGGCAGAACGAGCGAGGCGTGGGCTCGGGACTGCCGGTCGAGGGCGGCATCCGTCACTGCTTTGCGGAGTGCGAGTTCAGCGAAAGGGTCATCCCCGAAGTCGACGGGCTCTTCCGACGCCGCCTGCGCGGCGAGCGGGTTGCCATACGGATCGTTTGACGGGACAGCAACGACGCCATCGGCGGTGAACGAACCGTTGGCGGCGAGGGCGAAGACGACGACGCGTCCGTCGCCGTAGCAGCTCGCAATCAGGGCGGAGCCATCGGGCGTCACCGTGAGCTGGCAGACCGCTTCGCCCGCTTCGATCGGCCGGCCGAGCGGCACGAGACCGAACTCGCCTCGCCGGACGAGAGCCTCGACCATGCCGGAGTGCTCGAGGGCCGCATAGACGACCGGGAGCGTCGGATGGGTGACGAGGAACGAGGGCGAGTCGAGGGCAGACGACGACAACGGATGCAGCGTCCCCCTGTCCTCCTGCCGCAATGCGGTGACCCCCTCGCCGGAACCACCGGCGTCTTCGGTGTACGACCCGAGCCAGAAAAGGGGGTTGGGAACCTCGAGCTGTGCCATGTCTTTCAGTCTGGCAGCAGTTCGTGCAACCATGGGGCATGGGCACAGCCTCCAGTTTCTCCCGCGCCGCCGACGTCTTCGTGGACCTGGTCCGTGGCATCCGATCTGACCAGTGGGAGACGCCGGGACTCGGGGTGTGGAGTGTGCGATCACTCGTCGGCCACACCGCTCGTGCCCTCATCACCGTGTGCGAGTACCTCGAACTCGATCCGGCCGGTCAGGTCGACATGGAAACCGCCGGCGACTACTACGGGCAGATCTACCTCGTGTACACGAACCCGGAGGCGATCGCGCAACGCGGGGTCGAGGCCGGAATCGCGCTCGGCGACGACCAGGTCGCGCGGATCGAGGCGCTGAAGGACAAGGCGCTCGGCCTGATCCTCGCGCAGGAGCCGTCGCGCCTGGTTTCGCTCGGTGGCATGGGCATCCCGATCGAGGAATACCTTCGGACTCGGGTGTTCGAGCTGGTCGTGCACTCGATCGACATCGCTCGCGCAACCGGTCAGGAGGCTCGGTTCGACCCCGACCTGATCGAGGAGTCCGCTGCCCTCGCCGCCGGCATCGCCGCCCGCAAAGGCGACGGCGAACAGGTACTGATGGCGTTGACCGGGCGGGAGAGATTGCCTGAGGGCTTCAGCGTCGTCTGAGATTTTCCATTGAGTACCTGTTGACCCGACGGGGTCGAGGAGTACCGTCGGAGGATGAATTTCGTCGAGGCCTCTGGCCTCACAAAGACATACACTCCCAAGGGCGCCAATCCTGTCCACGCACTGGACGGGCTGGACCTCAGTGTGCCGCGTGGCACCATCACCGCTGTGCTCGGGCCGAACGGTGCTGGGAAGACGACGGCGGTGAAGGTGCTCACCACGCTCATCGTTCCCGACAGCGGGACGGCGACGATCGGCGGCATCGACGTGGTGCGCCGCCCGGAGGCGATCCGCCCGATGATCGGCGTTTCGGGCCAATACGCCGCTGTCGACGAGAACCTCACCGGATTCGAGAACCTCGACATGGTCGGTCGGCTCTATCATCTGGGCGCGCGAGCCTCGCGGGCGCGGGCAAAGGAGCTCATCGCGCTGTTCGACCTGTCCGAGGCGCAGAACCGCCCCGTCAAAGGATTCTCAGGCGGAATGCGGCGGCGGATCGACCTTGCCGGCGCCCTCGTCACCCAGCCTGAAGTTTTGTTCCTTGACGAACCGACGACCGGTCTCGATCCGCGAAGCCGCCTGGGCATGTGGGACATCATCCGCTCCCTGGTGAACGAAGGAACCACCGTGCTGCTCACGACCCAGTACCTGGAAGAAGCGGACCAGCTCGCCGACGACATCAACGTCATCGACGAGGGAAAAGTGATCGCGAGTGGCACGGCCGACGAGCTGAAGGCATCCGTCGGCGGGCAGCGGGTGGAACTGAACCTCGTCACTCCCGACGACACCGCCGCCACGGTGGAGGTGTTGCGCCGCTACGGAACCTCGGAACCTGCGGTGTCGAACGATTCGCGCACGGTCACCGTCAGCGTCGCGAGCGGACCGGAGGCGCTGCAGTTCGTCCTGCGGGACCTCGAGCAGCGGAACGTCGCGCTCTTCGACGCTGGCATGCGCCGCCCCACACTCGACGACGTGTTCCTGCGACTGACGGGGCACACCACCACCGCGGATCTCGAGGCAGAGCCGATGAAGGAGAAGGCCCCGTGACCGTCGGGACGGCGATACGACCGGATGCCCCGGCCCGGCCCGGGCCTGTCGCGCGCTGGTTCAACGACGGTTGGATCACGACCCGCAGGAATCTGATCAAGATCAAACGGGTGCCGGACATTCTCGTCTTCACAACCCTGCAGCCCATCATGTTCGTGCTGCTGTTCACCTATGTGTATGCGGGCGTCATCGACATCCCAGGGAGCACATACAACGAATTCATCATGGCCGGCATCTTTGCGCAGACTGTTGTCTTCGGGTCGACCTATTCGGGATCGGCGATGGCGCAGGACCTCAAGGACGGGATCATCGACCGGTTCCGCACCCTGCCGATGAGCCCATCCGCGGTGCTGATCGGGCGAACGAACGGGGACCTGCTCATCAACAGCATCTCGATGGGCGTGATGATGGCGACCGGCTTCGTCGTGGGCTGGCGCATCCGGTCGAGTCTGCTCGAGGCCGTCGCAGGCGTTGTTCTGCTGCTGCTCTTCGCGTATGCCCTGTCGTGGGTGATGGCCTTCCTCGGCATGACGGTCCGGAGCCCGGAGGTCATCAACAACGTCTCTTTCCTCGTGCTCTTCCCCCTCACCTTCATTTCGAACGCTTTCGTTCCCGCTGAGACACTTCCGGGGCCTCTGCGGGTTTTCGCCGAGTGGAACCCTGTCACCTCGCTCGTGCAGGCGGCCCGCCAATTGTTCGGCAACGTGCCCGCTGGCACACCGGTCGGCTCCAGTTGGGTCCAGCAGAACCCCGCGCTCGCCGTGTTGATCGGCGTGGTGATCATCCTTGTCATCTTCGTCCCCCTGAGCATCCGCCGGTTCTCCCAGGTGACGTCGCGCTGACCCCTGCTGCACGCATCCCTGTCCCCCCGAACTGGCGTCGCGTCTTTGGCAAAACTTGAGGGTGGGGCACCCGGAATCCTGACAATCGGGGCGGAGTATCTATTCAAGCGGCAACCCGAATACCGCTTTCGGGCAGATGCCCGGTGATCGACTCAGGATTGGCGAACGTGGTGATATTCCCCCTAGCCACAACGTTCGCTCCTGACGACACCGGGCATCCGCCTCTACTCGACCTCGCTGTGCTCGACGTCCTCCTCGACGAACTGGATCACAACGAGGCGGGACTCGACGCCTTCCTCGAAGCTTTCATCAGCCTGTGGCCCACGCGGTTGCGTCGCGCTCAGGAAAGCGTTCGGGCTGGGGATCTCGCTGCCCTTCAGGACAGCGCCCTCAGCATCAAAGTGTCGTGTCAGATGGTGGGGGCCAGTCGGCTGAGCGGGTGCGGAGCCCGCCTGGAGAGCCTGGTCGAATCGAACCGGATCGACGGCGCACCTGCCTTGATCGAGACCCTGCGCCTCGTCGGCGAGCAGACGCTCGCTGCGCTGGCTGACGTGCGGGACCAGGGCCAGGCGTCCTGAGCCGGTGTCAGCTCCGGCTCGGCGGGAGCCGGTATCCCACGCCCCGGACTGTTTCGATCCAGCGCGGATGCTTCGGGTCGTCTGACAGCTTCCGTCGCAGATTCGCCAGGTGCACTTCGATCGAGCGCTCCTCCGATTCACTGACGAAGTCGTTGACGATGTACTCGTCGTCCCGCAGTTTGCGGACGAGATCGGCCTTGGAGCGCACGCGACGCTTGCTGTGCAAGATCGTCTGGAGGAGATCGAATTCGGTACGGGTGAGGTCGAGCTCGACCGCGTCGAGTTCCACCGTGCGAGTGTCAGCGTTGAGTTTGAGTCCGTTATGGCTGTAGGTGAGTTCGTCGTCCGCGGGTTCCGTTGCACCTGTCGGAGGCGGCGCTGTCTGCATCTCGGGAACGCTCGCCGGCACGACACGTGGCGCGGCGGCATCCGTGTCGAAAGCACCACTGATTCGGGGGCGGCGCAGCATTGCTTCGATGCGAGCGCGGAGCTCCCTCGGACGGAACGGTTTGATGACGTAATCGTCGGCTCCGGACTCGAGCCCGAAGAGGAGATCCGCTTCGTCGGACTGCGCCGTCAGCATGACGATGTAACAGTCGGTGAAGAGGCGGATCCGACGAGCGACCTCGAGTCCGTCGATGTCGATGAGACCGATGTCGAGGGTGATGATCGTCGGCTTGTTCGCGCGGACGAGTTCGACGCCCTCTGTACCGCTCGCAGTGGAGGCGACTTCGAAGCCGGCCTGCCGCAAGACGGTTTCGACGAGGCTCCGGATGTCACCGTCGTCTTCGATCACCACGGCGGTGCGGCGGATGTCTTCTGCCATGGTGCGATTTCCCCCCGGACCTGCTGCGCACTCCAGTGTGAGCGCTGTCACGTTCAATCGGATCGAACTGCTGCCACTCTAGTGGCGCTTCGCCTGCGCGACACGCCGTGTTTGTCTGGGTGTCACAATCGAGAGCATCATCGCGGGAAATCATCAAGATAGCCGCAAGACAGTGCCGAACTCGAGGGCGTGGACAGGCGCCGCCATGACGGTTGGCCTGGTCTGCGTATCCCCATTGCGGGTGACTCTGATATTGCGAAATCCCCGAGTCTTCGCGCCTCAAAGCCGGTCGTGGACGCGCTGATTCTCACGGTCGATGATCCTGAGCAACGTTTGGGGGTGAACGAGGGTCAATCCTGAGGCCACGACCGGATGCTTGCCACCAAGAGGCGCCGGACGGTGCCAAGAGGCGCATCAGCGCACTATCCCCTCACCACTGAAGGAATCTCTCATGGCCAAGATCAAGAACCGCAAGAAGCTCATCGCCATCACCACCGCAGCGCTCCTCGTGGCCGGCGGCGGAAGCGCGGCATTCGCGTACTGGACGTCGACGGGTGTCGCCGAAGGATCTGCCACGACGGGCACCAGCGTCGCGTTCGAGATTGTGAAGACCACGACCACGGGAGGAGCTCTCTCGCCTAACGGCCCGACACAGACGCACCACTTCTCCGTGAAGAACGTTGGTACCGGCACGCAGAACCTGGCATATGTCAACGTCTCGGTGAAGCCCGGTTGGGAAGAGACTCGTTTCGCCACGGCGCTAGACGCTTCATGTACTGCTGACGACTACACCGTGAGCCCTGCCACCATCGCAACAGGTCAGATCGCCGCTAACGCCACCGTCAACGGCTCCTTCACGGTGCAGATGATCAACACTGGCGAGAACCAGGACGCCTGCAAGGGCGCTGACGTCCCGTTGGTCATCACGGCCGGCTAGTCGTCCCTTTGCTGATGCCCCCGGTGAGCCGCCATGCCTTCGGCTGGTCTGCTCACCGGGGCACTCTTCCCCGATTCGCCCCTGATACTGCTTGAAGAAGGTCTCATGTCTTCCGTACTCAGCACCCGCCCGTCGCATGGCATCCTCGGCGCTCCCATGCTTCGCCGCGCGCTGAGAGCCGGAACAGTAGCGATCACTCTGATCGTGGTTCTCTTGATGACACTCTTCGCCAACGTCCCGCCAGCATCGGCTTACTGGACCTCGACTGGTAGCACGAAAGCAAACGCCGCTACCGGGACGCTCCTCCCTCCGACGAATGTCACCGCGTCTGGGACCAAAGACGTGGCTGTCAGTTGGACCGGCTCCGCAGGATCGCCGACGCCCGCTGGCTATTTCGTCACACGAACATCCGGCGGCATGACCACAGCAGCCTGCGGCTCCAGCCCCGACTCGCTGCTCACACTCACCTCGTGCACGGATGTGGGCGCGCCTGACGGTACTTACACATACTCGGTAACCGCTGCGTTCCGCTCCTGGACGGCGATGAGCGCATCGAGTGGATCCGTCACGGTGACCACGAAGGTCGCCACGAGGCTCGTCTTCCTGACTGCCCCGGTATCTGGTCCCGCCTCGGACCGGGCCGACTTGGGGCCGTTGACCGTGCAACTCCAGGATGATTCCGGCTTTCCCATGGATGCTCCCGCAGGCGGGACTGTGCTCACGCTTGCATCCGACTCCACGGGTAGAAAAACCTTCTCGTTGACACGCGGTGGAGCTGGCGTCACCAGTATGACGATTCCAGGCGGTTCATCCTCGGCAACGTTCTATTACGGCGATGAGAAGGCCGGCACTCCGACTATCACCGCACGAGCAGGCCTGCTCACCGCTACACAGATGGCCACGGTGACCGCCCTTGCCGGTACGCACCTCGGCTTCAAAGTGCCAGAGGGATCCAGTCCAGCCACACTTCCCACCCGGGCAACCATCGGGCCAATCATCGTGCAGTTCCAGGACCGTTTCGGCAATGCTGTGGTCACGACCGAAAGCATCGTGGTATCTCTCGCCACCAACTCGAAGACCGGCTCGGCTCTCTTCGCAGCCAGTCGCGAGGGAGCCAGCATCACAACCGTGACCATCCTCGCCAACACCTCCGGTACTGATATCTACTTCGGCGATTCGAAGGCCGGCGCACCGGAAATCTCGGCGACCGGCGCGGGGATGGTCGCAATAGATAAGGTCAGCCTGAGCTCACCGAACTCCCAGGGTTCTGGGGCCGCCACATCGAGTACCTCGCTAACAGCAGCCTCTACTACTTCGACCCCGGCACCAGCACCGGTTACTACTTCGGCACCGGCACCGGCACCTTCACCAGAACCGACGCCAGCGCCCAAGCCCACCCCGGCCGTGACGGCGACACCCGCGCTCGCCCTGGCAACGGAGCCCGCGCAGGTCCTGGCTCCAGCGGATCCGCCAGTACCGACAGTCGCCCCGCAGAGTGAGTCGATTGAATCGACCGAGCCGCTCGTTGCCACCAAACCTTCCTACGAAAGCACGGGCTCCTGATGTTCTCGACTGCGGAAGCGACCCTGGTGCCCTGCACCGTCCTCGCCACCACGGGCGGATCCATTTCGCCAACACTGATCCTCCTCGCCGTTGGGCTCGTCGTTCTCGGCCTCCTTTTCCTTCTGCTTGGCCGCCGTCGCCACAAAGCTGGAAAGGGTGGCATGGTCGCCGCCGCAGTCCTCGTCGGCCTCGCGTTCTTCGGTGTTGGTACTGTCGCGGCGCCTCCGGCTCAAGCTGCTTCATCCCAGTGCGCGGCCGACCCGGCGACCGGCGTGTCGATCACCGTCGAGCAGACGTCGACGATGGTTGGCATGGCTCCTGGGATCGCACCGGCAGCCATCGAGGGAGTCGTGACGAACACGGGCCGGGCGGCTCTCCACATCGAGTCCGTCACCGTCCGAATCGTCTCCGTATCGAAAGCCGCGAACGCCGTTGACGGCAGCTGCGATTCCACCGATTACGTCCTCCCGGCGCCTGACATGCCGGTCGACCGCAGCCTCACTGGCGGCGAAGCGACGACTTTCGGCGGCGCTTCGATCGGTTTCGGCAATAAGTCCGTCAACCAGGATGCCTGCAAGGAAGCAATCGTCCACCTGGCCTACGACGTCACGGTGCGATGACCTCGTTCCAACCCCCGGACACTGACACCCGAACCGTGATATTTCGGCTCTGCCCCGGGTGAAATCTCCGGCGTATCATCTGCGCTGAGGGGATCGAACTCGGGGGGTTTCACTCTTGGGGGCTGAACTCTAAGGAGAAGTGGATCGCAATGAAGCGTTCCTTAGCACTATTGATCAGCATGCTGCTCGGCGCCGTATTTCTGGTGTCGACCGGTCCTGCTGCGACCGCCGCCCCATACTGCGGCATCACCTGGGGCTCGCTCCCCGAGAGCCATCTTGTCGGATCCGAGAACGCATCGATCGCGAACGTGCGCGCCGGCCAGCATCCGTGCTTCGACCGTCTCGTCATCGACGTCTACGGCGACGTCCGCGGTTATGACGTGAGGTACGTGGACGTGGTTCGCGAGGTCGGTACGGGAACCGCTGTCGCCTTGAGAGGCGCAGCCGACCTGCAGGTGATCGCAACCGCACCAAACGGCGGCCCGGGCATGTCACCGACGTATGTCCCGAGCAACCGGCGAGAGCTGGTCAACGTGACGGGCTACTCGACCTTCCGTCAGGTCGCCTACGCGGGCAGCTTCGAAGGCCAGTCGAACTTCGGGCTGGGCGTCCGGGCACGTCTTCCGTTCCGGGCCTTCATCCTCGACGGGCCTGGCACTGGAAGTCGGCTGGTGGTCGACGTCGCGCACTTCTGGTAACCCCCACAACGGCGGATTCCTCCGCAACTGATGTTCGAGTCTCGGGTCTCCACAGAAGGCGCGAGGCTCGAACTAATGTCAGGGGTGTGGTGTTGACTTGAGGCATGGAAAGCACAGGCGCCGCCTCCGACGAAACCCCCGACGAGGAGTCGGCTGCGCCCAGCACCGCCGCGATGATCGCCGACGCCTCCGGCTCTCTTCTCGCGTGCGTCTCGCAAATCGATCGCCTCAGCGCCCGGCAGTCGGCGTGGAAGGCCGAGTTCATCGACCAGGCCCGGCGCGTCGCACTGATGACCGAAGAAGCGGTGATCACGGTCGGCAAGAACTTCTCCTCGGCACAGCGGCAGGATCTTGCCCGCCGGGCTTTCGTCGCTGAAGTCGCCTGCGAGCTCCGAATCCCGGAGCGCACAGCGATCGCGCTGATCGACGAGAGCGAAGCGCTCATGCATAGCCTGCCACGTACCCTCGCAGCGCTCCGCGAGGGCGAGATATCGTATCGTCACGCACAACTTCTGATCGATCAGATCGCGACCCTCGATCCGGATGCCACGGCGCAATTCGAAGAGGCCGCGCTCCCCTTCGCGCGTAACCTGACTCCCGCCCGGTTCGGCCAGAAGGCGCGAACCCTCCGTGAGCGGTTACGCCCGGAATCGGCCATCGCCCGACGAGAGAAGTGCGCCATCGACCGCCAGGTCGAATACGTCCCGGCCCGAGATGGCATGGCTTGGCTGAACCTCTACACGACAGCCCCCATCGCCGGGGCGCTCTACACCTCGATCCGAACCCAGTCCGTCAGCCTGCAGGGCGTCGCAGAGTCGCGCACGTTGGGTCAGCTCGACGCCGATGTGTGCGCTGATGCACTGTTCGCGGGCCTGATTGGCGATCGACCCCCGAGCACCTCGAGTACCTCGAGTACCACGAAGGCGACACAAGCGACAGCGACCACAGAGGCTCAAAAAACGACAAAGGCCCCGTCGACCGAGAAGGCAGGCACGGCCGGCGCCGAACCGGGCGCCGCATTTCGGAGGGTCAGGCCGAACGTCACGATCACAGTACCGATTCTTTCCTTGCTCGGCAGGAGCGACGAGCCAGCCACCCTCGACGGGTACGGACCGGTCGATATCGAAACTGCGCGCCGGCTGGTCGGCCAGGCAAAGTCGTTCACCCGGGTTCTCACCGACCCCGAGACCGGTGCCGCCATGTCATGGGGAACCACGAAGTACAAGCCGACCAAGAGAATGAGGCAGTTCCTTGGCTACCGCGACCATCGATGTCGCTTCCCGGGATGCAGCCGTGCCGCCGTTTTCTGCGACGTCGACCACACGTACGACCATCAGTTCGGCGGCCCGACCGAACTCGACAACCTGGCTATGCTCTGCCCGAAGCACCATCGCCTCAAACACGACACCACCTGGAAGGTGGAACAGATGGGCGGGGGCGAACTCCGTTGGACCTCTCCCAACGGCCGCCAGTACGTCACGTTCCCCGAGAACGAAGTGCGGCCGTTCCGGCCACGAAAGCCCGCGGCGGAGAATACCGCGGCAGCAGACGGGGCCGCCGCGGCAGAACCAGAGTCGACCGCAGCGGTCAGCGAGATCCCGGAAGCCAGGCCGAAACGGTCACCCAATCCGACTCATGTACCTGAATCACTGGACCAACCGGGGTCAGCTCCCCCGCCCACAGATGCAGGTCCCGAAGCGGACCCAGCGCCGTTCTAGTCGATCAGGTCGTGGCGCACCACGATCGCTTCACGGCCGGGGCCGACGCCGATCGCTGAAATGCGCGATCCGCTCATCGCTTCGAGCGCGAGCACGTAGTCCTGAGCGTTCTTCGGCAGGTCCTCGAATCGGCGGCAACCGGAGATGTCTTGCTTCCAGCCCGGGAACTCCTCGTAGATCGGGGTCGCGTGGTGGAAGTCCGACTGCGACACCGGGATCTCCTCGTGCCGGACGCCGTCGACGTCATACGCGACGCACACCGGGATGGTCTCGAGTTCGTCGAGGATGTCGAGCTTCGTCAGAACGAAGTCGGTCACCCCGTTGATCCGCGCCGAGTAGCGAGCGATCGGGGCGTCGTACCAACCGACACGGCGCGGGCGCCCCGTGGTCGTCCCGAATTCGAATCCGCGCGAGCGCAGGTGTTCTCCGGATGCGTCGAACAGTTCGGTCGGGAACGGTCCGGCCCCGACGCGAGTCGTGTACGCCTTGACGATGGCGATGACGCGGTCGATCCGATTAGGCGCGATACCGGAACCGGTAGCTGCCCCTCCGGACGTCGCGTTCGACGACGTGACGAATGGGTAGGTTCCGTGGTCGACATCGAGCATCGTCGCCTGACCGCCCTCGAACAGCACGATCTCGTCGCGCTCGAGCGCCTGGTGGAGCTCGAGAGCGGTGTCCGCCACCATCGGCCGCAACCGCTCGGTGTACGACAGCAGATCTTCGACGATCTCATCGGCCGAGATGGCACGACGGTTGTAGATTTTCAGCAGCATGTGGTTTTTGACGTCGAGCGCGCCTTCGACCTTCTGCCGCAGGATGTTCTCGTCGAACAGGTCCTGGATCCGGATGCCGACGCGGTTGATCTTGTCGGCGTAAGCCGGCCCGATCCCACGACCGGTGGTGCCGATCTGGCGCTTGCCGAGGAACCGCTCGGTCACCTTGTCGAGCGTGCGGTGGTACTGGGTGATCACATGGGCGTTCGCCGAAACCTTGAGCCGTGACACGTCCACGCCCCGTGCGGACAGAGCTTCGAGCTCGTGGAACAACACCTCGAGGTCGATGACGACACCGTTCGAAATGACGGGGGTGACCCCAGGCGTCAGGATGCCGGACGGCAGAAGGTGCAGCGCATACTTCTCATTGCCGACGACAACCGTGTGGCCGGCGTTGTTACCGCCGTTGAACTTCACGACGTAGTCGATCCGGCTGCCGAGGAGGTCGGTTGCTTTTCCCTTGCCCTCGTCGCCCCATTGGGCGCCGACGATCACGATTGCTGGCATGGCGGATGCTCCTTCTTGGCGTGGAAAATAGTGTGACGCCGGCGGGCCGGCGACTCGGTCGAGCTACTCCTGTCCTCGAATGAAGAACACTTCAGTCGAGGGCGGCGGCTCGAGGGGCAGACCCTCAGTTTCGATCCGTGCTGGCGCGGTCTCATCGGCGTCACGCAGGAACTCGGTAAGCCGAGTTACTTCGTCGACTTCGCCGATGGCATCCGCCGCGTTGCGCAACGCGTACAGTGCCCGGAGGAAACCCTGGTTGGGTTCGTGCGACCACGGCACAGGACCCTGTCCTCGCCAACCCGCCTTGCGGAGCGCGTCGAGCCCGCGGTGGTAGCCAACCCGGGCATAGGCATACGCGGCGACCGGGTGAGCCGAGTCGAATGAGGCTTCGGCGAGTCGAGCCCAGGCGAGTGATGACGTGGGGTGTTCTGCCACGACCGCGGCGATGTCATCGACCGTCGTTGAACGGTCGATGGCGTCGACGACCTCCGGCTCCGCCGGCAGGCGAGTCTCCGGCACTCCAAGCAGGTTGTCTCCAGTCACCCGTCCAGCCTAGCGCGTCGCTCGATGCACGGGCAGCGGCCGGTATTCCTAGATCGAGACGCCGCGAGCGCGGAGGAACGGGGCAGGGTTGGTGTGGTCGCCGCCGACATAAATCTTGAGGTCGAGGTGGCAGCCGGTCGCGACCCCGCTGTCTCCGACGTTCCCGATGAAAGCACCGGCACTGACCTGGCTGCCAACGCTCACCCGGAGTGAACCGGATTGCATGTGCCCGTAGCGGGACTGCACACCGCCGCCGTGGTCGATGATCACCCGGTTACCGAACGCGCCTGCGTTCCCCGCGGACGTGACGGTACCACCGGCCACTGCCCGCATCGGTGTGCCACAGCCGTCGGCGAAGTCGATGCCGGAGTGGAATGAATTCGAGCAGCCGGTGCCGCCGCAGAGAATCGGGCGGGGACCGTACCAGGAGCTGATGTAGCCGGGCAGCGGGCGCCACCAGCCCTGGGCGGACGGCTGGAAGTAGGTACCTGTCGCGCCGGCATTCGAGCCGCCGCCACCGCCGCTGGTGCTGGCACCGCCACCGCCGGTGTTCTTCTTCGTGGCCGCGGCAGCGGCGGCAGCGGCGGCTTCCGCGGCGGCCTTGGCAGCTGCGGCACGTTCGCGCTCTTTCCGCTCTTCCTCAGCCTTCCTGGCAGCTTCGACGCCGGCAGCGTAGCCGGCTTCGACGGTCGCCGTCTCACCTTCGAGGAAGGACAACTGTCCGAGGAGCGTTTCCTCGTGCTCCTCCTGCTCGGCCACCGCGGCCGCTGCGACGGCAGCGGCGTCTTCCGCCCCCTTCAGTTTCGCTTCGGAGTCTGCTCGGGCTTCTTCCAGCACCGTAGCTGCGACCACAGCCTGCTCACTGAGCGAGGTGACCTGGTTCGCATCTTGGCGGGCATCGTCGAGGAGCTGCGAGGACAGACCGGTGAGCTTGTCGATCGCCCCGAGCTTGTACAGCGTGTCATCGGCGTTCTCGGAGTCGACCAGCAGGCTCGCGGTGACGTCGAACGTGTTGGTACGTCCCATCCGCGCGAACATCGAGCCCGCCTGCTGGGCGGAAGTTGCGGCAGCGGCCTGCGCATTCTCGAGCTGGGTCTTCAGGTCCGCTGACGCCTGCTCGGCCTCCTGCGCGACGAGCAGTGCGTCCTGGTAGTCGGTTGCTGCGCTTACTGCAGCTGTCTGGGCGGCAGCGGATGCATCGCGGAGTGACGTGATCAAAGCTTTCACGGACTCGATCTGTGCCTGCTTGGCCGACTCGTTCGCCCGCGCGTTCGTCACGTCCTCCCAGCTCGGGTAGGTAGTGGCGGCTGTGGCTGGCACGGTGATACCGACCGCTCCCACGACAACCGCAAGGGAAACGGCCGCGACAAGTGATCGAAAACGCAAACGCATTTCTTCATCGTGACAGAAAAAAGACGATCTGTCTGGAGGTCAGGGTGAGTCGCTCCTTCCCGAAGCGGG
>NZ_JBKJWH010000007.1:0-5584 GCF_046716805.1 Mycetocola sp.
CCGAAGATCTTCGGAGCGGCCAGCCGTGTGTTCACCGAATGGTGGGTGCGGCGCTCAGCCGCGGCTCACCCGCCAGGCTGATTCCGCTTCTGCTCCCGTGCGGGGCAGGGCAGCGTGCTCACTCGCTGCGGTGCCTGGCCCGTTGCCTCGGCCACCGCCCTGGCCCTTGCCCTGCCCGTTGCCTTGCCCGTTGCCGTGCCCGCCGTCGCCGTTCGACCCGGGCACCAGAGCGGCGATCGCATCACGAATGGCCTGCGCCATCGCGTCGACCAGGTGCTGCTCGTAGGCCGTCAGAGAACGGTCCACCGCCTTCACAGCGCGGTTCAGGGCGGCCACTGACTTTGCGGTGTACGCGCTCAGGTCAGTGGGGATGCTGATCAGCGCGCTGTCGACCGCGGAATAATCCGCGGACCGATCGGCGTCCGGTGCGACGACAGCCGAAAAGGGGACCAGCGGGTTCGGGATCGTGATCTGGCGCAACTGCTGATCGGACGCGAAGTCGTACGCCGTGACCACGATGCGGTCTCCGTAGGAGTCGAGGGTCAGCCCGCGGTTGACGTCGCCCGTCGTGACCTCCGTGATCCCGTCAGTGTTCTCGCCGCGAGCATCCCATTCGATGTGCATGGCGAGGGTGTTGATGGCCCAGAATCCGTCGGAGTGCCCGTCGGCGGTCCGTCGCTGCATGGCCCAGTCGCCCAGTTCAGCCGGGTAGTGGGTGTGGCCGCTGAAGATGATCGCATTCGGGTAGTTGCCGAGGATGCTCGTCAGCCGGTCGTTGTGCTGGTGGTGAGTGCTGTACCACGGGATCCATGAGGCCGAGACGGTGTCGCCCAGAGGGAAATGGGAGATTACGACGACCTGCTTGTCGAGTGCGGTCCAGTGTGCCAGTCGTTCCTCGAAGAAGCGCAACTGCTCTTCGCTCATCGCCACGTCGGAAGGAGCCGCGAACTCCTGACCGAGCACGATCACCGGCTGCTCGCCCGAAGGTCCATCGAGTACGTACTCGCCCCACGACTTCTCGCGCTCCGCGAAGTCGAGGAACCGCTGGAAGTTGGCGGCGAATCCGCCGGCGGCGTACCGTTCGTGGTTACCGATCGCCGCAATCGTCTGGTCCGGGCGGAAGTCCGCCGAGCCCTCCATCACGTCGTAGATCTCGTCCCACTCGCGCGACTCTCCCGAGTTCACGATGTCGCCGACCATAAGCAGTCCGTCGGCGTCCGGCGCGATCTCGCGGAAGCCCTCGAGGCCGTTGGCGAAGTCTTGCGGGTGACCCTGAATGTCTGAGACGACCCAGGCCTGAGTCGGATCCTGGAGGGTAGCGGTGAGTACCTGGTGCACCATGACCGAGTCGATGGCCCAGTAGAGCGAGTCGGCGCCGCCGGTGAATTCCCAGGAGAAGACTACGCTGCTGGCGCGGGCGGGAACATCGACCGAAAGATCATGGGCGCCGTTCATCTCGATACCGTCGTAGCCACTCGTCACACTGGCTTCGTCGAGGCGAAGGACCTCGATCGGTGCTGCCCCGTCAAAGCTCGCCCGAACGACCCCGGACTGACCGGATGCACCACGGTAATGGCTGTCGAAGGTGAGACGCACCGCGCCCAGGTCTGTGACGGCAACAGCTTCACTGGTGAGGGTCGAGGCGAAGGGGTGGTCGCCGAACTGCTGCGCGTCGGCGACAGCGATGGCGTCGTGGGATCGGCCGAACCTCTTGCGCATTTCGTCGACGGAGCTCGTCCAGTCAGTGCGGGTGGTGAACTGCCACCCGCGGTACGCGTCAGAACCGGCATCCGCCATGTCGGCGTCTGACTCAGTGCTCCACCCGACCGGAGTGGATCCGACGGTGAAGCCTTCGCGCAGAATCACGCCGTCCGTGGTGATGTCGGTGACCACAGGATCGATCTCGACGGGTGCGTTGGGGTCGCCGGGCGCCGGGGCGTCAGGATCGGCGATGACCGTGAACGTCTGCCGTTCGGCCAGGGGAGCATATCCGTCCTGTGCAAGAAACCAGACATGGTAGATGCCGGCGGGAAGGCTCAGTGTGAAGGCTGCCGAGCCGGAAGCATCGGGGGAGTACTGCCAGAGAGTGGAGGCCACAGGGCCCGGCTCGTCGCCGTCGGTGTAGATTCCGATCCAGTTCTGCGGATGCTGCTGGTCGGTCGTATAGTCGATCGTCAGCACGCTCTCGGCCTGCAGCTCGCTGGCTGACAGAGTGAACGAGGAGCCGGTGGCGTCAACGGCAGAAACGGCCGGGGCGGTTGTGTCGATCGCAGCCGCATTGGTGACAGGCGTGACGACCAGCGCCGCCGCGATCGCCATGCACGCGAATGCGACTCGGCTGCGGCCTAAGCCTCGGACGGCCTTCGGATGAGACATGTCAGGTCCTTTCGGGAGACCCGCGGGGTGCGAGCCTGCCACGAAGTCTTCGATCTGATTGTGAACGGGCGGTGGATTCGTGCGGAACAACTTCTCACCGAACGACTCCGACGGGCGGTTCGAGGGAGATGACTGTGCACAGCGGTCCAGAATCGCCCCGGAAACGAGCGAAGCACTGCGTGCGCACTCGCCACCCTGCCGGTCAGTCCGCTGGGCTGGCGTTGCGCATCAGCGAGTTAGTCGTGACCGACGTTGAAACCTGGAACGACACTGTACCCGGCAGGTAGCGATCGTCTCCGAACTCGATGGCGCGCCCATCGGTCGCGTAGCTCACGCGAAGAACCCGGAGCAGCGGGCTCGATCGACGCACCGAGAGCAGGGCGCTGTCTGCACTCGACGCGGAGACGGCGTCGATCGTGTGGTCCGCATGTGCCGTCACGATACCGAACCGGTCGTGCATCGCCTGAACGACCGACGGCTCGTCGGCGGGCAGAGACTCGATCGCATCGGCGACCCACCGCGGATAGGTAGTGCGCTCCAGCATCACATCCCGGCCGTCCAGCGACCTGATCCGCGTCACCCGCAACACCTCGTCGTGAAGGGCGACCCTGAGCCGACGCGATTCACGAGCGTCTGCCCGACAGCGCGCCGTATCGGTCACTCGGCCGCCCGGCACCATCCCCTTGCTGACGGCCCACTGTGCGAACGACCTCAGGTGAGCGAAGCTCTGCGTCTGAAGGGTCGACTGGATCGTCCAGCCGGAACCTTGTCGTGGCGACAGTGTTCCCTGTCGGGCGAGAGCGGCGAGGGCATGTCTCACGGTTCCGCGTGCCACCCCGTAGTGTTCGACAAGGCGGTGCTCAGGAGGCAACACCGAGTCACGGGTGAACTCGCCGTCGATGATCCGCCTCGACAGATCCAGGGCGATCTGCCGATAGCCGAGGTCATTCTTCGCAGTCACGCTTCACATTGTCCATCACCGGTGATGCCGATTCCGGCGCCGACCGATCACTGTGGACACCTGACCAGCAGGGTTCACCCCACGGCATCCATCGTTTGCCCGCCGTTCGCTTCGTGTTTGAACTCTGCTGTCCGTGAGACGCGCTAATAGGTCAGTCCCCGTCAACGGGGCCTGCCAGTGAAACGACTCCTCGAGGACCCAGATGCTCTCCCGCTCGCAACAGAACGACGTGCCCGAGACACTGGCCCGCAGCACAGCCGCGGTGCTCTGCGATCTCGACGGGACGCTGCTGAACACCGAGGAAGCGTGGAGACAGACGGTCATCGAGTCGATCGAAGCGATGGGCTTCGTCGCCTCCGAGCGTGTGGTCTCCGCGGCCGAGGGTGCAACGCTGGAACAGACTGCAGCACTTCTCACGCGCGAGTTGAGTCTGGTCGACGCCGCCGACGTCGTGCTCCATGCCCTCGAGACCCGCGCACTCGCACGGCTTCGAACCAACACCGGCTGGCTCCCGGGCGCGCGCGAACTTCTCGTGTCCCTTGATCATGTCGACGTGCCCATCGCTCTCGTGACAAGTTCACCCAGGCGGTGGGTGGACGCGATTGCCAAAAACCACGACCTGTCGGTGTTCGAGGTGGTCATCACCGCGGATGACGTCGTGAACACCAAGCCTCACCCGGAGCCATACGCGGCCGCCGCCGCAGCGCTCGGCGTCGATCCGGAACGCTGCGTCGTCTTCGAGGACTCGCGTCCCGGCCTGAACGCTGCACTCGCCGCCGGTTGCCGCACTGTGCTGGTACGCACCGGAACCGCTCCGTGGTCGGAGGGTGCCGATGCCGTCGTACAGAGCCTGACCGGTGTCACAGCAGCCTGGATCGCCGAGCGTTTCGGGCTCAGCGCACCGACTTCCGCTCGTAGATCACCATCGACCAGACGTACCCGGCGGCCGTGATCACAACGCACCAGCCGATCGCCAGCGCCGGGTTCCAGCCGAGCGGGGTACTAAGCAGCAGCCCGCGGAGAGTCTCGATGAACGGGGTGAAGGGTTGGTACTCGGCGAACCACTGCAATCCCGCCGGCATCGACTCGGTCGGTACGAAGCCGCTGCCGAGCATCGGCAGAATGACCAGCAGGAGCGGCAGGTTGCTCGCCGTCTCGACCGACTTCGCCTGCATGCCCATGGCGACTCCGAGCCAGCTGATCGCGTAGGAGATGGACACGATCAGGCCGGCGGCGGCGAGCCACTCGCTCGGCCCGGCGGTCGGGCGGAACCCGATCAGCCAACCGACACCGAGCACAAGGGCGACGGCGAGAATCGCCTGGATCATGTTGCCGAGCACGTGCCCGGCAAGCACCGCTGCCCGCGAGATCGCCATCGAACGGAACCGCGCGGTGATTCCTTCGGTCATGTCCATTGAGACCGTTGTGGCCGCGCCGCCGGCGGTGCCCGCGATGGTGATCAACAGGATGCCGGGCATGACGTACGCGAGGTACGCCTCCCGGCCGCCGGCCGGGTCCATGCCCGGCAGACCGGCCCCGAGGGTGCCGCCGAGGACGACGACAAACAACAGCAGGAAAACTACCGGCCCGCCAATGGTGAAGATGGTCAGACCCGGGTAGCGCACGATGTGCAGCAGATTGCGGCGCAACATCGTGATCGAGTCGGCGACGACGTGCGACTGCCGACTGGTGCCCGCGCCTGTAGGCCGCTGGGCGGTGATGGTGGTCATGACACGGTTCCTTCCGACTCGACCCGGCCGGACTGATCCTTCTTCCCCGTCAGGGCGAAGAAGACGTCATCAAGGTCCGGTGTGTGAATGCTGAGGTCGTCGACCTCGAGATGGGCCGCTCCGAGACGGTCCAGTACGGCGCCCAGCGCGTCGACCCCGCCGTCACTCGGCACCGAGAGCGCGAGCCCGGCATCGTCTCGATCGGACTCGTCGAGGAGGCGGAATGCCGCCTCTAGCGTTGCAGCATCCGCGAATGTGAGTTGGATGTGCCCACCTGGCACGAGTCGCTTGAGTTCATCGGGTGTTCCGTGGGCGACGATGCGGCCGTCGTCGAGAACGGCAATATTGTGCGCGAGCTGGTCTGCTTCGTCGAGGTGCTGGGTGGTGAGCAGCACTGTCGTGCCCTGGCTGACCAGATTCCGCACAATGTTCCACATGGTGTGACGGCTGCGCGGATCGAGGCCTGTGGTGGGCTCGTCGAGAAATATCACGCCGGGGGTTGAGACGAGTGTCATGG
>NZ_JBKJWH010000008.1:0-7173 GCF_046716805.1 Mycetocola sp.
CCCGAACGGGGTACGTACTGAGGATGCCAGATCTCGGCCCGCACGTCGAGAACGCCGCGCGCTGGGAAACGCCGCCGTCTCCATCCGCCGGGATCGGCTAAGGACGAGCCCTCCGCCAAAAGTATGACGGTGGCACGGGCATCGCCATAAAGAAGACCGGCGACGAGCCCGCCAGCCGATTTAGTTCTGTGGGCAGAATAGACTCCCCTTGTGAACAAACCAAGGACGCCAACGGCTGATGAAGAACGGGAGACAGCAGCGGCGATCGCAGCAATCCTGCCAGAGGCCGCGTCTCTGGTCGATGTCGTGACTCGACTACGCCGCACTCTCCGGCAGCGGGTCCGAGCCGAATTCTCCGGAGAAGCTCTGCCCACTGCGCAGGTGGAGATTTTGCAGCGCATTCTGGACGAGCCGAACCTTCGCATCAGCGATCTCGCCCGCAAACACCGCATGGCAAAGAACACCGTCAGCACACTCGTTCAACAGCTAGTGGTCAAGGGACTCGTCGAACGGCTGCCGGACGCGGCCGACCGGCGCGTGGTGCGTTTGACGCTCACCCGCCATGGCGAGCAGAGCCTGAGGGTGTGGACGGATCTTGACGAGCGCCTGCTGGCTACTGCCTTGCGGCGCATCGACGAGAGCCAGCGCGCCGCCATCATCAACTCCGTGCCCGCGCTTGTCCTGTTGGCCGCTGAGCTCGAACACATCTAGTAAGCCTGACGGCGCCCGAGGTTGGCCGGCGACCCTGAGAAGGCTCAGTCGGCGAGTCTTCCCGTTGCTTCGGTCACCCGGGCTAGCAGACCTCGACTCACCGGCGACTCCTTGCCCGGTGTAATTCGCACAGAGAGCTCGGCGCCGGTGTAGGCATCGGTACCGCGTCGCTGCGCCCGGTCCCAGTCGACAGGGCCGCCACGGTCGATGCCGACGCTTATCCCCGTGTATGGGGCAAGCCCGAGCAACTGCGGCACCGAACCAAAAGTGCGCGTCAGTGCCGCGACGGAGAGCTCGAGCTCCCAATCGAACGCCGCCCCGCACGTGGCACGCAACCGCACAACCTGGGCGCCCCGCTTCTCGATGGGCACGCTGTGGTGATACATCCGCCCGTAGGCGTTGTAGGCCAGCACAACCGTGGCGTCATCCTCGACCGTTACGGAGTACCCGCCGCCCTGGTCACCGTGCGCTACCAGCACCCCACGGTTGCCCGGCTGCCAGTCGAAGCTAGCCTCGATGTCGAAGTCGCGCATCACGACGAGGCAGCTGGACCGATACCGCTCCAGTGTCGGCAAGCCGGGACGGAGAGTCACAGGCTGGGAGAACCGGGCGTGCCACTCCGGGCGCCGCGACAGCAGGGAGCCGTCGTCGTCGAGGGGGAAGACGGTGTTGAGCCAGGCTGCGCGATTCCAGCGCTCGCCGAGTTGAGCAACGATATCGGGATGCTGCTCCCGCACATTGTGCACCTCGGTGGGGTCTGAGACGACGTCGTACAGCTCCCATTCCGAGTCGTCGAAGGCCGTGCCCCGCTTGTGGTCGGTGACGACCTTCCAGCCGTCGGCGTAGAGGCCACGGTTGCCCGCGAACTCGACGTACTGCTCGGTGCGGCTCGCCGGGGCGGTCGCATCGGCGAGAGCCGGGCGCATCGTGGCCCCGTCGAGTTCCGGTGCCGGCGCTCCCCGCCAGCGTTCCGGGCTCTCCACCCCGGCCAGGTCGAGCAGGGTCGCATGCAGGTCGGTCATGAAGGCGTATTGGTGACGCACCCCCGAATCACCGTCACCCTTGGGCAGGCCCTTCAGCCACGAGAGAATTAGGGGAACCCGGATGCCGCCAGCGTATGCGGAGCCCTTGAACTGCCGGAACGGCGTGTTTGAACTTTGGGCCCAGCCTGCCGGGTAGTGCACGTGCGCCCGGGGCCCGCCGATGTGCTCAAGCGGCCGGTCGACATCGCGATCCCACTCGGCTGGGAGGCTCGCCGAGGGCACGAACTGGCTGAAGTAGCTGCGCGTTCCGTCGGGTCCGCCTTCGGCCGTGCCGCCGTTGTCCGACGCGAGCGCGAAGACCGTGTTCTCGAGCTCGCCGGTGGAAGCCAGGTACGCGACGAGCCGGCCGACGCTGTCATCGAGGGCGATGACAGACGCGGCGTAGACCTCCATGTAGCAAGCAAACAGCGTGCGCTGGTCGTCGGTCAGGGTGTCCCAGGGCGCGACCTGCGAGTGGGGGAGCTCCGTGCCCTCCGCGAACAGCCCCGCATCGATCTGGCGCCGGAAGCGCTGCTGCCGCACCGCATCCCAGCCGTGTTCGTACGCGCCGCGTACTCGTTCCAGGTCGGTCGGCTTGGCCTGAATCGGCCCGTGGACGGCCTGGTGGGCCAGGTAGAGGAAGAACGGCTTCTCGAGCTCGTTGGCGCGGAGGGTACGCAGCATCCCGAGCGCTTCGTCGGTGAGCACGTCGGTGAGATACGCGTCGCCGGGCGCCTCGTCGTCGACGATCGTGCTGTTGTCGCGGACGATACGGTGCGGCGCATACATCGAGGTGAAGCCGTCGAGGCTGCCGAAATACCGGTCGAAGCCCTTCTGGGTGGGCCAGGACGATCGATCCGCTCCGTCGTGCATCTTGGACTCGATCGTGAGATGCCACTTGCCGACCATGTAGGTGCCGTAGCCGGCCCGGCGCAGCTTCTCGGCGATCGTCGGAACCTCATCGTCGATCTCGAGCCGGTATCCGGGGAAACCCGGGTCGCCGTGCGAGACGGTGCCGAAGCCGGCGCGATGCGGGTTCAGGCCGGTCAGCAGGGCGGCGCGCGCCGGGGAGCAGACAGGAGCCGAGTGAAAGTTGGTGAAGCGAAAGCCGCCATTGGCCAGGGAATCGATATTCGGTGTGGGAATCTCCGAGCCATACGCGCCGAGATCGCTGAAGCCAAGATCGTCGACCAGGATCATGACGATATTCGGATGCGCCGCTCCTGCTGGCACGGGAGTGCTCCACGCTGGGGTGGACTGAGAAGCCAGTTCGCCCACCGTCCCGGCAAAGCCGTCGTAGCCACGATGAGGGCCATTGGTGCGGATGTCGGGCGTTGCAGGCATGCATCTCCACTCAGTTCGGCATCGTTGCCAGTAGTTCAAAGACGGAAATAGTCGCGGTTGGAACTAGTTACACACTATCCTCTGAATAGACACGTTGACGAGGCGGCGTGACCGGCTTTCTTTCAATGACGAAGGAGTACCAATGAAAAAGAAACCCCTGGCCATGACGGTTGGCATTGCCAGCGTGATAGCTCTCACATTGTCGGCGTGCTCGGCCGCCACGACACCGGAGGCCGCACCCGAGGCGTCGAAAGACCTCACGACGCTGAAGGTTGTCACCGGCAACGCCGCGGCGGATGCTGCGCTCCAGATGGGAATCGACGAGGGTCTGTTCGAAGATGAAGGACTCGAAATCGAGCTCTCGCTGCAGCCGAACCCGCCGGCGGCAATCGCCTCGCTCCAGGGCGGCCAGATCGACGTGGCGTTCGCACCCAACATCCCGATGCTCAACGCAATGAGCCAGGGTCTCAAGCTGGAGATCATCGCTCCCGCCTATGGCTACCCTGACGAGGCGCTCGACTCCGACGACCCGTCGCAGTTCGACGACACCGCCATCATCGCCTCCCCGGCGAGCGGCATCACCGACATTCGCGACCTCGACGGAAAGACCATTTCCGTTCCGGCCCGCAAGGCGCAGCTCGAGGTGATCGTCACGGGTGCTCTGAAGGACGCGGGTGTCGACCCGAGCAGCATCAACTGGGTCACGCTCGACTTCGTGTCGTCGCTTGAGGCGCTGAAAAACGGGACCATCGACGCCGCCGGCCTCATCACTCCGTTCATGGACGAGGCCGAGAGGTTGGGCATGCCCAATCTCGGCAGCCCCGGCCTTGCTTTCGCGGAGAAGGGCGCCGCCGGTGTGTGGCTTACGTCGAGTGCGATCGCCGACTCGAAGCGCGACGCCATTGCGGGATTCCAGCGCGCCATGCTCAAGAGCAATGCTACTGGCAACCGACAATATGGCGGATGCTATGAAGATTGCCAAGGAGATCACCGGTGTTGCCACGCCGGTAGAAGACATGAGCGAGCCCTTCTGGCCGTTGGAGCTGCGCAAGGCGGACATCGACCGCACGAACGAGAAGCTGGTCAGCCTCGGCTTCCTGCCGAAGAAGGTCGACCTCTCGGCGGCGTACTTCACGCCGTAGCATCCGCTGTTCGGTTCGCGAAAATGAAACAGGAGTGACGCAATGAAGAGCTCACGACAAATCGTGCTCGGAGGAATCGGTGTGATTCTTGCCGCGGCGGGGTGGCAACTCGCGGCGCTAGGTCCCTTGGCCGACTCACCTCTGCCGTCCGCCACCCAGACGCTCTCTGCGCTTGCCGGGATGGCTCCCACAGAAAAGCTGTGGGAGCCACTCGGCGCAACGGTTCTCATGGCCGTCGGCGGCCTTGTCATCGCGACGGTGCTGGGCGTGATCATCGGCCTTGTTGTCGCGACCTCCCCCCTGTTTCGCTACGCCACTCGCATCCCAATCGAATCCCTCAAACCCATTCCGCCGATCGTGGTGTTGCCGATAATCGCCCTTGTCATGGGACCGACGACCCAGATGGGCATGGTGCTCATCGTGCTCGGCCTCACGCTCGGAATCGTGATGCAGACCGCTGCGGGAGTGCGCGACGTCGACCCCGTCGCCATCGATACCGCATACTCGTTTGGGATGAGCCGGCTCGAGGTGTTGTGGCGGGTCATTCTGCCGAGCGCCCTCGCCCATATCGGAACGGCCGTGCGAATAGCCGCCCCGATGGCACTCGTCGTCGCGGTGGTCGCCGGACTCCTCGGCGGGGCTCCGGGACTCGGCAGAAGCATCCTTGCGTCGCAGATCTCGAACAACCAGCCAGACCTTTTCGCATTCGTGTTGGTGCTGGGAATCGTCGGGCTGGTGTTCATCGGGATCAGCCAGTTCGCGGAGCGACGGCTGTTGCACTGGCACGCCGCCTACCGAGCCGGAGAAACCGCATGACCACGTACTCGATTCCCGTTCCGCCCGGCGCGAAGAAGAAGCGACGGAGGATGATGCCGCGCTCGTGGCTGCACGTCATTCAGTACGCGACCCCCGTCGCCCTGATCGTGCTCTGGTGGGCGGGCTCCTCGGCGTCGACCGACGTCTTCTTTCCGCCGCTGTCATTCATCCTCGAACGGTTCCAGGCGCTGTGGCTCTTCGAGAATTTCGTCTCCGATGTGCTGCCCAGCCTCGGCAACCTCGTGGTGAGCTATCTGCTGGCGGTGATCATCGGTGTCACCCTCGGGATGGTGCTGGGACTCGCCCCAGTGCTGGGAGCGATCTTCGCGCCCGTCATCCATTTCTGGCGTGCGATCCCGCCGGTGGCGCTCGTGCCGCTCATCGTCGCGCTGTTCGGGTTCGGCAACGAGACCCGCATCCTCGCGATCACGCTGGCGGCTCTATTCCCGACCCTCATCACGACGATCGATGCCATGCGATCGGTGGATCCTCTGCAGCGCGAGGTCGCCCGGGTCTACCACCTCACCTTCACCGAGCGGGTGTTTCGCGTCATGCTTCCCGCTGCGCTTCCACGCATCTTCTCGGGCATGCAGGTCAGCCTCGTCGCGGCGTTCATCGTCATGATCGCCAGTGAGATGCTCGGAGTCTCCACCGGAATCGGCGCCCTGACGCTTCTCGCGCAGCAGACGTTCGCCGTGGCCGACATGTGGGCTGGGGTTCTCCTGCTCGGCATTATCGGCTTCGGCGCCAACGCGCTCTTCGAATTCATTGAGCGCAGGGCGCTGCGCTGGTACTACTCCGCTCAGAGATTGGGAACATCATGAACACCGTCAATTCCCCTGCGGAAAGTCCCGTACGCCTCTCGGTGCGCGGCCTCACCAAGACGTACGGCCAGGGCGACTCTGCGGTTCGGGTCATTGCCGACCTCAACTTCGACGTGCTGCGCGGCGAGGTCGTCTGCATCGTGGGGCCATCCGGCGTCGGCAAGACGACCCTACTCAAGTGTCTGGCGGGCCTCCAGCCGGTGAGTTCCGGATCCGCGACGCTTGACGGCACAGTCATCGACGGCCCGCCCGAGGAGATGGCGCTCGTCTTCCAAGAGTACACACGATCGCTCATGCCGTGGCTGACGGTGGTGAAGAACATCATGATGCCGCTTCGCCATGTGCGCATCTCCGACGCCGAGAAGCGTGCGCGCGTCGAGGAGGCGATCGAGGCTGTGGGTCTCGCAGGCGCCGGGGAGAAATACCCGTGGCAGCTCTCGGGGGGCATGCAGCAGCGTGTCGCGATTGCCCGAGCGCTGGCCTACCGGCCCGAGCTGCTCATCATGGACGAGCCGTTCGCCTCGGTGGATGCGCAGACCAGGTTTGAACTCGAAGACCTGTGCCTGAGCATCCGCGAGAAGTTCGGAATGACGATCGTCGTCGTCACGCACGACATCGATGAGGCGGTGTACCTCTCCGATCGCGTTGTCGTGCTGGGTCACAAGCCCGCCTCCGTTATGCAGATCCTCGACATCGACCTTGCATCGCCGCGCAACCAGGTCGAGACCCGCAGCCAGGCCAGGTTTGCAGAGCTCCGCACCATTGTGTTTCAACTGATTCAGGGGGCGCGCGCTGCCGTTCCCGCAACCACTTTCAACGACTAGCTTAAGGAACCGAACCGTGAGCGATGCAGACCTCACCGAATCGCGCATGCTCACCCTCACTGGAGGCTCGTTCACCATGGGTTCGCGAGACTTCTATGACGACGAGGGCCCGGTGCACGAGGCACGGGTCGAGCGATTCTCGCTTGATATCACTCCGGTAACGAATCACGAGTTCGCCCGCTTCGTCGACGAAACGGAATACGTCACGGTGGCCGAACGTGAATTGGACCCTGCCGATTTCCCGGGCGCGGATCGGGCCAACCTGGCACCGGGATCGCTCGTCTTTGTCGGCACGCCCGGCCCCGTCGATCTCTCCGACTGGCGTCAGTGGTGGAAGTGGGTGCCGGGCGCACATTGGCGGCAGCCGTACGGGCCCGAGAGCTCGATCGAGGGATGGTTGCACCATCCGGTCGTGCAAGTTGCCTTCGAAGATGCCACCGCGTACGGGGCGGGGGCAGGCAAGCGGCTGCCCACGGAAGCGGAGTGGGAG
>NZ_JBKJWH010000009.1:0-27070 GCF_046716805.1 Mycetocola sp.
GCGATGGCGATGTTCGACGCGGCCTCGGCGGCGGCTTCGATCAGTTCGACGTCGGAGTGGCGCGAGAACCCGTAGGTGACGCTCGAGCCGTTGAGTCCGTCGCCGTGGGCGACCTCGACGCTGTCGACACCGGCGGCGTCGAGCGCCGTGACGATGTCGAGCACGTTCTTCACGGTGTATTGGTGCCGTACGGCGTGGCTGCCGTCACGGAGGGTGACGTCGGAGATGAACAGTTTCTCGGGAACGAGGGAATCGGTCATGGCTATGCCACCTCCAGGGTCAGGGCGCGGGTGGCGATCGTTTCAGCGGTGCGGAGTGCGGCCGATGTCATGATGTCGAGGTTGCCGGCGTACGCGGGCAGGTAGTGGGCTGCGCCCTCGACTTCGAGGAATACGCTCGTCTTGAGGCCGGTGAACTCCCCGACGCCCGGAACGTGAACCGGTTCGGTGATCTCATCGAACTGCACCCGCTGCTTGAGCCGGTAGCCGGAGACATAGGCGTTGACCTTGGCGACCATCTCGTCGACGGATGTTTCGATCGCGTCGCGGTCGGCAGCATCCGTCAGCACATAGACGGTGTCGCGCATCATCATCGGCGGTTCGGCCGGGTTCAGGACGATGAGCGCCTTGCTGGCTGTGGCACCGCCGACGCTCTGCAGCGCCTCGGCGGTGGTCTCGGTGAACTCGTCGATGTTCGCGCGGGTGCCCGGGCCGGCGGACTTGCTTGAGATCGAGGCGACGATCTCGGCGTAGTGCACCGGGGTGATAGCTGAGACGGCGGCGACGATTGGGATCGTGGCCTGGCCACCGCAGGTGACCATGTTGACGTTGAGCGCGTCGAGGTTCTGCTCGAGGTTCACCACTGGGACGCAGTAGGGGCCGATCGCCGCCGGGGTGAGGTCGATCAGGCGGATGCCGGGCTTCGCGGCGCGCAGCTTCTCGGCGTTGTAGCGGTGGGCCCCGGCGGAGGTGGCGTCGAAGACGATCTCTAGCCGCTCGAACTCCGGCGAGGCGATGAGGCCGTCGACGCCGGTGGCGATCGCGGTGACGCCGAGGCGGGCCGCGCGGGCGAGGCCGTCGGATTTCGGATCGATGCCGACCATGGCCGTGATCGAGAGGATGCCGCTGCCTCGGAGGATCTTGATCATCAGGTCAGTACCGATATTGCCTGAGCCGATGATGGCTGCGGGAACGCCCTGTGGCATGCTCCGCTCCTTTCACTGCGTTGTGATGCCATCGCTCGCTCGAGTTGTTCGAAACTTCGGCACTTGTTCTAGGTATCGAATATGATTCTCGGGGCATTGTCAATGTGGGCGCATTTGCGGCCGCCCGCTTTCCCCGGTAGTCATAAGGCATGCCCCGACTCACCCCCGCCGTGCTGCGGACCCTCGACATCCTGGAGTTGTTCCTCGATGACAGCGCACCGCTCAGCGCACCGGACGTGGTTCGGAGAACCGGGCTTCCGCGGACCTCGGTCCACGAGCTCCTGGCCACGCTCGTCGCCCGGGAGTACCTGCAGAAGGACGAGGTCACCGGCACCTTCCGACTCGGCGTTCGGCTCCTCCAGCTCGGCAACGCGTACTCGGCCCGATTCGACATGCTCTCGGCGGCCAACGACGTGGCGCGGGACCTCGCGGCTCGGAGCGGTGAGACCGTCAGCGTCGCTCTCCTCGAAGGAGGAGATGTGTTCTATCTCGCCAAGATCGAAAGCCACGACAACCTCCGGTTGCCCTCGAGCATCGGCCAGCGCCTGCCGGCCAACGTCACTGGCCTCGGTAAGGCCCTGCTCGCCTATGCCTCGCCGCAGTCCCTCGCCGCCCGGTTCACCGACCCCGGCAACCTGCCGCGGATGACGGAGCACAGCATCGGAACTCTGGCCGAACTCGAAACAGAGCTTGCTGGCATCCGTGAGCGGGGTGTCGCGTTCGAGAACGAGGAGTCGACGCCGCACATCCGCTGTGCGGCCGCCCCGGTCCGTGACGGGTCGGGAGCCGTCGTCGCCGCGATCAGCATCTCGGTGTCGACGGCGCGATGGGAGCAGCATCCCGAGGAGCACTGGGTCGACCTCGTACGCGACGGAGCCGCCCACTTCTCCGCGCTGCTCGGTTTCGCGGCCTGAGCACGCTCGACAGGAACGGGCCCCCGGAAACGAGCAATTTTTCCTGCTGAGCGTTCCGGTGGGCGAAGGCATCCTGTTGAGCGCAACCCGACCCGACGGCCACCCAGCAAGCAGCCGCTAAAATCGACCTGTGGCCATCTCGAAGATCCTCCTCTACTACGTCTTCACGCCACTGGCCGACCCCGATGCCGTCCGGCTCTGGCAGCGTGACCTCGCCGAATCGCTGAACCTGCGTGGGCGCATCCTGCTCTCGAAGGATGGCCTCAACGGCACGATCGGCGGCGAGCTGACCGCGGTCAAGAAGTACCTGCGCAAGACCCGCGAGTACCCGGCGTTCAAGAACCTCGACGTGAAGTGGTCGGAGGGCACCGGTCTCGATGAGAGCGGTGCGAGCCTCGACTTTCCGCGGCTCGTGGTCAAGGTGCGCGACGAAATCGTCTCCTTCGGCGCCCCGGGCGAACTCGAGGTGGATGAGAACGGTGTGGTCGGCGGCGGCACCAAACTGCAGCCGAGCGAACTGCACGAGCTCGTCGCGGAACGCGGCGACGACGTCGTCTTCTTCGACGGTCGCAACGCGTTCGAAGCGGAGATCGGTCACTTCAGGGACGCCATCGTCCCCGATGTGTCCAACACCCGCGAGTTCGTGGCCGAGCTCGACAGCGGGAAATACGACCACCTCAAGGACAAGCCGGTCGTCACGTACTGCACCGGTGGCATCCGCTGCGAAGTGCTGTCCGGGCTGATGAAGAGCCGCGGTTTCGGCGAGGTGTACCAGCTCGACGGAGGCGTGGTTCGCTACGGCGAGACCTACGGAGACGACGGCCTCTGGGAGGGGTCGCTCTACGTGTTCGACAACCGCATGTCGATGGACTTTTCCGACCATGCGGCCGTGGTCGGGTCCTGCGCGATCTGCGGCGCGGCGTCCCGGCACATGCAGAACTGTTCGGATGCCTCCTGCCGCACCCAGCTCGTGCTCTGCGCCGAGCACGCGGCCGCGGCGCCCCTCTGCGAGGCGCACGCGGCTCTCGCGGGTTAGCCGTCGGTGCGACCGTCGATCTGGTCGTTGAGGATCTCGTCGGCGGCATCCGGATCGGCGTCGTCGGTGTTGTAGTGCTCCTTGAGTACCTCGTTGTCGCCGTCGTAGTCCTGGCCGCGCGCCGCAGGCGAGGAGACGATGTCCTCGCTGAAACCCTGGTCGACGAATTGTGCGTCGACGACTTCGGGTGTCGCGGCGAGGCCGTCTGGCAGGGCGTTCTTCGGGGAGCCGTTCTCGGTGTCACTCATGGGTTTGTTCCCTTCGTTGCGTACTCCCGACGCTAGGCGGGTCGACTCTGTGACGGCAAGGCCTTGCGCCGCGGGTGCGCGCGACACGACACAGGGAAAGAGCGCTTCGCACGCTCTGCAGGAGATCGCACGTTTGACAGGCCGAAAATCGCGAAAGCATCCTGCGAACCGTTCGATCTCCTGCTTTGAGTGCGTGTGGACAACCCAGGCGGGCGACAGCTTCTTTGACAACCCAGGCGGGCGACGAAGTCCTGTGCCGAGGGTGTGGTCAGGCGCCCATGGGCGCCGGTGCATCATGCCGCCGCCCGCCGTCTCGCCCCCCTCAGCGCCGCACCGCGACCTCGTCGCCCGCCTGCGCCGGCATCCGGGCTGCTTCGATCGCGGGCAGCAACAGCAGCACCGCCACAACGCCGAACGCCCAGCGATAGCCGAGTTCGGGCGAGCCCGGGTCGACAGCATCCGCCGCCGCCGTCGTGACCCGCACGACAAGCGCGGCTACGGCGATTCCGAGCCCCGTGGCGACCTGCTGCATCGTCGACGCGAGGGTGTTCGCCCGTGACGTCAAGGCTGGCGGCACGTCGGCGAACTGCACCGAGTTGTAGCCGCTGAACCCGATCGAACGGAACACGCCGCTCGCGAAGAGCAGCAGGGCGGTGATCGGCAGCGGCGTGCCCGGGGTGAGGAACACGCAGCCGGCGTAAACGAGAGCACCGCAGAGATTCGAGCCGACGATCACCCGGCGGAACCCGAACCGACGGATCAGCGGGCTGGTCGCCGGCTTGATCAGGATGTTGCCGAGGAACACCGCCATGACCATGAGCCCGGCCTGCGACGCACTCCAGCCGAAGCCAGCCTGGAACAGCAGCACGAACAGGAACGGTGCCGCCCCGATGAGCAGCCGGTACATCCCGCCACCGACGTTCCCGACCCGGAAGGTGTGGATGCGCAGCGCCGAAAGGTCGAGGAGCGGATGCTTCGCCCGCCGCAATCGCAGGAACGCTCCGGCACCGGCGCCCGCCGCCAGCGCGAGCAGCCCGGCACCGAGCAGCCAGTCGACGGGTTCGCCACCGACCTGTTCCATGCCGAGGAGGAGCGCCGCCAGAGCGATGCCGACGAGGACGAATCCCCACCAGTCCAGCCCCTCCCGGTCTCGTTCGTCGAGAGCCGGCAAGTACGTCAAAGCCGCCAGAAACGCGACAATCCCGAGCGGGATGTTGATCAGGAAGATCCACTTCCAGCCGACCGTGTCGGCCAGGACTCCGCCGAGCACCGGGGCAAGCACCGGCGCCAGCAGCGCCGGCCAGGTCAGGTACGCCATGGCATCCAGCAGGTCGCGTTTACCGACGGCGCGGAGCACCGCCAGCCGTCCGACGGGCACCATCATCGCGCCACCGATGCCCTGCAGCACCCGCATCGCGCACAGCATCGGCAGCGACGTGCTCACCGCGCAGAGCGCCGACGCGATCGTGAAGACCACGATGGCGATGCAGAAGATCCGCTTCGTGCCGAACCGGTCGGCAAGCCAGCCGCTGACCGGCACTCCGACCGCGAGCGTCAGCAGATACACGGTCATTGCGAGGTTGATGTCCACAGCACGCACGCCGAAGTCGGCGGCCATCGCCGGCGCCGCGGTCTGGATGATCGTGCCGTCGAGGATCTCCATGAACGCGGTTCCGGCGACGAGAAGCGCGAGCGGCCGGTTGAGCATCCCCCCATTCTGCCCCCCGCGCCACCCCTAGGCTGGTCCCATGACGACGACGTTCCAGGCCTGGTGGGTTTCGAAAGAGACGGATGCCTCGGGGGCAGCCACGCAAACGGCATCCGTTCGCGAACTCTCCGACAGCGACCTGATAGCGGGCGACACGGTCGTCTCTGTGCAGTATTCGAGCATCAACTACAAGGACGGACTCGCATTGTGCGGGCGACCGGGCGTGGTCAGGGCATGGCCGCTCATCCCGGGCATCGATCTTGTCGGCACCGTCGAATCGTCTGAGCTCACGGACCGGGCATCGGGCGACGTGGTCGTCCTGAACGGCGCCGGCCTCGGGGAGAGCTTCCACGGCGGCCTGGCGCAGCGCGCCCGAGTGGACGGCTCCTCGCTGGTTCAAGTTCCGGAGGCCATCGGCCCGCTTCGCGCAGCGGCCATCGGTACCGCGGGCTTCACGGCGATGCTGTCAGTGCTCGCGGTCGAGCGCCACGGTGTCTCCCCGAGCGATGGTGCCGTGCTCGTCACCGGCGCAGCCGGGGGCGTCGGCTCGATCGCGGTCGCTCTACTCGCGGGGCTGGGCTTCACTGTGATTGCATCGACCGGGCGCGTCGAGAGCGAAGGCGAGTACCTGACGACGCTCGGCGCCGCGGAGATCCTCGACCGATCGACCCTCTCCGAGCCGGGCAAACCGATGCAATCCCAGCGTTACGCCGCCGTTGTCGACGCGGTCGGAAGCCACTCCCTCGTCAACGCGATCGCCCAGCTCCAGGACGGCGGAGTAGCCACAGCGTGCGGTCTGGCCCAGGGCGCCGAGCTGCCGGGGAGCGTTTTGCCGTTCATCCTCCGCGGAGTGAGCCTGGCGGGCATCAACTCCGTGCAGACCCCACTCGCGTTGCGTCAGCATGCGTGGGCGCGACTGGAGCGTGACCTCGACCTCGACCTGCTCGACGCGATGACGGAGGTGATCCCCCTCGCCGCGGCGAAGGAGAGCGCCGAGCGCATCCTGGCCGGAAGCGTTCGCGGCCGCACCGTCGTCGACGTCAACGCCTGAGGCTTCCGAGACCGGTTCGAGCCCTTGCGCCGGTGCGGCGGCCTCGCGCGGGTGAAACTGCGCGCGCGCGTGACAAAAGGACCCGCGCCGTACGCACCTGCCGCGACACCCCGGACAGCGGAGCCGTGAGCCGTCGGCACCGGAAGGAGGGCGCGGCACCTGGAGGTGCGCGGGTGAAACGGGCTCCCGCAGGTGCGACTGCACCGGCGCGTGGCAGAAAGACCGGCGACGGCGCACGCGCAGGCTGCACCGAGACCCCTGAGGGGCCCGGCATTCGGCCGGTTCAGACCGTGTCGGTGGGAGTGGCAGCGTTGTCGTCGGCGGCAGCCGGGGTCGTCACTTTGCTCGCCCTGGTGCGGCGCGGAGCCCGCGTCCTGGCGGCAGCCGCTGCCGTCTTCGGCGTGACGGTCGCCGTGGCATCAACGGTGACATCGGTGGGTGCCGGCGAACCGCTGGCGGCCGGCGCGTCGGCATCCGTTCGCGGTGCCACCACTCGCTTGGGTTTCGGCGTCACCTGCGGGGTCGTCTTGCGCGCACGCGGCGACTTCTTCACCGGCTTCACGTCGAGCTGCAGCTTCGAAACGAGTTCCATGCCGTGTTTGGTCGTGATGATCAGTCGGGAGAATTCCTCGTCGGCTATGTCAATGACCACCGACGGCTTCGTGCCCTTGAGCACGAGGAAATCCTTGCCGCCGTGGAACTTCCACTGCCCCACCGCGAGGGTGAGGGGAATGGCCGTGCCCGGCGCCCGGATGCCGCGCACCCAGATCCACGGATCGTCCGTCAGCGTGGCCGAACGAATCGACGAGCGCGGCACCACGATGTTCTCCCGGCGAAGCGAAAGTGTCTTTTCAGCGGTCGACAGAATGACTTCAAGACGATCGGAGTGCAGCAGGAGTCGAGCCATCCCCCTAGTCTGCCGGTGACCTGCGACAATTCCCGTCACGAAACCTCACAAAGAGGTAACGTCCAGCTTGTGAGGTCTCCTGCCGAAGTAACCGCTCAGACCGGTTTCGCCGCCGCTGCCGCCCGCGCCGCGGCGGGCAACGCCTCGATGATCCGGGAGAGCACCCGCTCGTCGTGCGCAGCCGAGACGAACCACGCCTCGAACACGCTCGGCGGAAGGGACACCCCACCGTCGAGCATCGCGTGGAAGAACGGCGCGTACCGCCAGGCTTCCTGCGCTTGCGCTTGCGCGTAATTGCGCGGCCGTTGCTCGGCGAAGACGAAGCTGAACAGGTTACCGGCGCGCTGAACGACGTGGGCAACACCCTCCCGGCTGAGGGCAGCCGACACCGCCTCGGAGAGCACGGCGGATGCCGCGTCCAGACGCTCGTACACAGCCGGCGTCGCGCGTTCCAGAGTGGCCAGTCCCGCTGCGACGGCGACCGGGTTCCCCGAGAGCGTGCCCGCCTGGTACACCGGTCCCTGTGGCGCGAGGTAGTCCATGATGTCGGCGCGCCCACCCAATGCCGCGAGCGGCATACCTCCGCCGATGACCTTACCGAAGGTGAACAGGTCAGGCGAGTAGAGCGGACCGTCGGCGAGCGACAGACCCCAGTAGCCGGAAGAGCTGACCCGGAAACCGGTGAGGACCTCGTCGAGAATGACGAGGGCGCCATGCTCGTGGGCGAGTTCGTGCACGGCGGCGTTGAAGCCCTGATCGGGGGCGAGCACCCCCATGTTGGCGGCCGCCGCTTCGATGATCACGGCGGCGATCTGGCCGCCACGCTCGGCGAACACGACGCGGAGTGCGTCCAGGTCGTTGTATGGCAGAACGAGGGTCTGGGCGGCGATCGCCGCGGGGACCCCGGCCGATCCGGGCAGGGCGAGAGTGGCAAGACCGGAGCCGGCTTCGGCGAGGAGGCCGTCGGAGTGGCCGTGGTAGTGCCCGGCGAATTTCACCAGCAGGTCCCGGCCGGTGAAACCGCGGGCCAGCCGGATCGCCGTCATCGTGGCCTCTGTTCCTGTGGACACCAGGCGGAGCTTTTCGATCGGTGAGAGACCGACTGCGGAAACCCGCTCCTTGACCAGCTCGGCCAGTTCGGTCTCAGCAGGGGTCGACGCGCCGAAGGAGAGGCCGCGGGCAGCAGCCTCCTGCACCGCACGCACCACATCCGGGTGGGCGTGACCGAGGATCGCCGGGCCCCAGGACCCGACGAGGTCGACGTATTCGGTTCCGTCGGCATCCGTCACCGTGGCACCGGATGCCTTCACGAGAAAGCGGGGGGTTCCGCCGACGGAGCCGAAGGCGCGCACCGGCGAGTTCACACCGCCGGGGATGGACAGCTTCGCGCGGGTGAAGAGGTCGTCGTTTTTCATCGGAGCCACCCCGCGAGTTCGGTCGCCCAGTAGGTCAGGACGGCATCGGCTCCGGCCCGGCGGATGCCGACGACGGACTCCTCGATCGCTCGGCGCCGGTCGATCCAGCCGTTTTGCGCCGCCGCCTCGATCATCGCGTACTCGCCGGAGACCTGGTATGCCCAGACCGGAATATCGCTCATGGCGGCGACATCGGCCAGCACGTCCAGGTAGCTGCCTGCGGGCTTCACCATGACGATGTCTGCGCCCTCCGACATGTCGAGCGTCGCCTCACGCATGCCCTCACGTCGGTTGGCCGGGTCGAGCTGGTAACTGCGGCGGTCTCCGCGCAGCTGAGAGTCGACGGCCTCGCGAAACGGGCCGTAGAAGGCGGAGGCGTACTTGGCGGAGTAGGCGAGGATTGCGGTGTCGAGGAAGCCGGCTTCATCGAGAGCAGAGCGGACGGCGTCCACCTGCCCGTCCATCATGCCGCTGAGCCCCAGTATGCTCGATCCGGCATCCGCCTGGACCAGCGCCATGTCGACGTACCGTTCGAGGGTGGCGTCGTTGTCCACGCGCCCCGCGTCGTCGAGAACGCCGCAGTGCCCGTGATCGGTGAACTCGTCCAGGCACAGGTCCGTCTGCACGACGAGCGCGTCGCCGACTTCGGCCACAACGGCCGCGGTCGCCACGTTGAGGATGCCGTTCGGGTCGGTGGCGCCGGATCCGACGGCGTCCCTGATGGCGGGCACACCGAAGAGCATGACGCCGCCGACGCCGGCCTCTGCGGCGTCCGCTGCAGCACGTTTGAGGGAATCGAGGGTGTGCTGTGAGACGCCGGGCATCGAGGAAATCGGTACGGGCGCGCGCACCCCCTCGCGGACGAAGAGCGGGAGGACGAGTTCCGCCGGATGCACCCGGGTCTCTGAGACGAGGCGGCGCATGGCGGGGGTCTGGCGGAGTCTGCGGGGACGAATCACGGGTACGTTCACCCGTTCAGCCTACGCGTCGGCGGCTGAACTCCCACCGAATGCGCCGGCGCCTGGCCCGAGCGGCGTCAGTGGTCCAGCGCAGAGTCGGCCGATCGAGGGGCGTCCCCGGCTTCGACGAGCGCCACCATGGTGTCGAGCAGCGCGGCGACCGTCTGGTGCCGGGAAACAACATGGATCATGAGGCCGAAATTGGCCGCGTCGTGTGCTGTCCTCGGCCCGATCGCTGCGACGAGCGTCGACTCGGGCAGTTCGCCGAACTGTTCGACGACTTGCTGTGCCACGCTGCCACTGGTGACGAGGATGCCATTGATCCGGCCGGAGCGGACGTCTTCGATGATCCTCTCCGAAACGGGTTCGCCGATGGTGCGGTAGGCGACGACCGACTCGACGTCGTGTCCCGCGCGGACCAGTCCCTGGGTCAGCAGCGGCTTGGCGATTTCGGAGCGAAGGGTGAGGAAGCGTTTCGGTTTCGGCTCCAGCCGCATGAGTTCCGAGAGCATGCCCCTGGCCGAGTTGTCCTTGGCCGGCACGAGATCGACGCGGTAGCCGACGGCCTGGAGCGCGGCGGCCGTGGTCTCACCGACGGCGGCGACGCGGGTGCGTTCGGGGATGCTCACGCCCTGCGAATACATGACGTCGACCGTCGTGGCACTTGTGACGGTGAGCCAGTCGAAGGCGCCGTCCGCCAGAGCGGCAAGGGCGGTGGTCAGCCGCTCAGGGTCGTCGGTCGGGGCGAAGTTGATCATCGGTGCGACAACCGGGGTCGCCCCGCGGGCGCGGAGATCCGCGGCGACGCTGTCACCCCACGGTCCACCGCGCGGCACAAGGATGCGCCAGCCCTTCAGCGGCTTCGACGATGCGGGTGTGGACATGATGACTGCCTTCAGCTCTGCCGGAGGGGTGCGAGGGTAGCCGCGCCCTGGGCCAGCAGCTCGTCGGCAAGGTCACTGCCAACGCTCTCCGCCGTCCCGATGATCTCGTGTACGGCTGAGGTCGCGAAAGCGGCTCGCCGGTTGAGCCTGAGCGTACCCGATCCGTCGGGCGCGTAAACCGCCGCCGTGAGACTGACCCCATCTGGGGTGACTGTCGCGTGGGCCCCGATCGGGGCGGCGCAGCCTGCCTCGAGCCTCGAGAGCACCGCACGTTCGGCGGATGCCGCGGCCCGGGTGTCCTGGTGCTCGATCGCTTCGAGGGCAGCAAAGACGTCGGCGTGCCCGTCACGGTCGTCGAAGATCGCCGTGCGGACCTCGATGGCGAGCGCCCCCTGTGCCGGCGCGGTCGGCCAGTCGTCGAGTTCGAGATAGTCGGTGACGACGTCGAGTTGCCCGAGACGGCTGAGCCCGGCTGCCGCGAGGACGACGGCGTCGAGTTCGCCGGAGGAGACGAAGCCGAGCCGGGTTCCCACATTGCCGCGGATGTCGATGACCTGCAGGTCCGGGCGCACGGCAGCGAGCTGCGCGGCGCGGCGCGGCGACCCCGTGCCCACCCGGGCGCCGCTGGGCAGCGTCTCGAGGGTGAGGCCGTCGCGAGCGCACAGGGTGTCGCGGGCGTCTGCCCGCACCGGAACGGCGCCGATCCGGAGCCCGGCGTACGCGACGGTCGGCAGGTCCTTCATCGAGTGCACGACGATGTCGCATTCCCCGCGCAGGAGGAACTCACGAAGCGCTGACGCGAACACCCCGGTGCCGCCGAGGCTGGACAGTGACTCGCGGGACACGTCGCCGTGGGTGGTCACCGGGACGAGTTCGGTGGCAACGCCGGTCGCCGCCGTGATCGCGCGGGCGATGTCTCCGGTCTGCGCCATCGCAAGGGCGCTGCCCCGCGTTCCGATCCGCAGGGTCATGGCTGCAGTCCGGCGAGGGCCGGCTTGAACCCGGAACGGACGTTTTCACAGCATCCGGGGCGGCACACGTCGTACCAGGGGCCGAGTTCGGTCATCGCCGGGCGGTCCGCGACGGGGACCCCGTCGCGACGCTCGAGCACGAGGTCGATGAGACCGGAGACGTACGCGGCGTGCGTGCCAGGCGTCGGTACGCGAACCGAGTACAGCTTGTTCTCTTCGGCCGACTCGGTGGCCTCGTTGTCGAGGTCCCAGAGCACTTCCATGTGGTCGCTCACGAAACCCAGCGGCACGATGACGACGGCACGGATGCCACGGGCGGGCAACTCCGCGATGGCGTCGTTGATGTCTGGCTCGAGCCAGGGCATGCTCGGCGGGCCTGAGCGGGACTGGTAGACCAGCTGCCAGGCAAGCTCACCCTCGAGGGCGAGTTCACGCTTCACCGATTCGATAACGACCTCGGCGACGGCGTTGTGCTGTGCGGCGTATGCGCCGCCCTCACCGAAACCGCGTTCTGCGGGGCCGGACCTGGCGGCATCCGTCGACGGAATCGAGTGGGTGGAGAAGAGGATCTCGACCTCGGAGAACAGGTCGATGCCCGCGTTGTCGCGCTGGATCTGGGTGAGCCCGTCGCGGACGCCGTCGATGAAGGGCGTCACGAAGCCGGGGTGGTCGAAGAACTGGCGCACTTTGTCGATCGCGATGTGGCCGAACAGGCTGGTCTCGTCGAGGGCGAGAGCGAAGTCCTCGCGGTACTGCCGGCAGCTGGAGTACGACGAGTAGGCACTTGTCGCGATGGCGATGAGCTTCGTGTAGCCACGCTTGTCGGCCTCGACGAGAGCGTCGCGAAGGTACGGGTCCCAATTGCGGTTGCCCCACAGCACAGGCAGGTCGATGCCGCGCGCGGCCAGCTCGGCCTCCAGTGCGGCCTTGAGCTGCCGGTTCTGGTCGTTGATCGGGCTCACACCGCCGAAATGGCGGTAGTGATGCGCGACCTCCTCGAGGCGTTCCTCGGGGATGCCGCGCCCGCGCGTGACGTTGCGCAGGAACGGGATGACGTCGTCCTGGCCTTCAGGACCGCCGAAACCGGCGAGCAGGATCGCGTCGTAGGCGACCGGCTCGGTGATGTGCGGTTCGCCGGATGCCGCTGCATCCGTCGCGCCGAGGACGGCGTCGGTCACTGGAGGACCTCCGGGATCTCGGTGGTGGCGATGCGGCGACCGGTGTAGAACGGGACCTCTTCGCGGACGTGCCTGCGGGCATCCGTCGCACGGAGGTCACGCATGAGGTCGACGAGCTCGAGCAGGTCGTCCGACTCGATCGGGAGGATCCACTCGTAGTCGCCGAGCGCGAACGCGGAGACGGTGTTCGCGATGGCGCCGCGGAACGCTGCACCCTTGCGACCGTGGTCGGCGAGCATCTTGCTGCGTTCCTCATCGGGCAGGAGGTACCATTCGTAGCTGCGGACGAACGGGTAGACGGTGAGCCAGTCCTTCGGTTCGATGCCGCGCAGGAAACCGGGGATGTGGCGTTTGTTGAACTCGGCCTCACGGTGCACACCCATCGCGTTCCAGGTGGGGAGCAAGTGGCGCAGGATGCTGGTGCGCCGGAGAACGCGGAGCGCCCGCTGGAGAGAATCCGCGGTGTCGCCGTGCAGCCAGATCATCAGGTCGGCATCGGAGCGGAGCCCCGAGACGTCGTAGAAGCCGCGGACGGTCACGCCGTCGGCCTGGATGCGCGACACGGCGCCGTCGAGTTCGAAGACGGCGTGGTCGCTCAGCGGCGCTCGATGTTCCGGGTCGCGGCGCAGGACAGCCCACAGCGTGAAGCCGGTGGGGTTCCCTTCGGGTTCGGGGGTGTGCATGGTCGATGGTGCCTCGGCAGAGGCCGGGTGAGTCATACCTAACATCATCACTCCTAAACCTGAAGGACCCAAATCTTGTGGCACCCGCGCCGCGAATGCGCACGGCAAAGCTCAGGAACCACCGCGAAAAGCATCCTGAAGATCGTGCGATCTCCTGTGAAGCCTTCGAAACTACCGAACCGCGATCACCCGCGCGAGAGCCCAGGCTGCTGTACCGGCCACCGCGGCGACAGCGGCGATGGCGCCCACGAACGCAGCGGGGTTCTCCCGTTGCAGTTTCGCGGCGGCCACCCGGCCGCGCGCGACGGCACGGGACACCTTGCGCGGAACGTTGAGCTTGTCCTCGATGGCGTTGAGCGTGGAGACGAGCTCTGCGCGCGCCTGCTCGGGCGTGGGAGAAACAGGATATGCAGGATTAATAGCGGTCATATTCGCCCTCCCCCTTCACAGCGCGGATGTCTTTCTTCACGCTCTCGATCGGATTCGGGTCAGCGCTCATCTTTTTGAAGTAGCTGACCCCGATGAGCGCCAGCACGACGGCGATCAGCAGGAAGACGACGAACACGATGAGCGCGGAAAGCCACGCGGGGAGCACCAGCGCCAGCGCCAGGATCGCAACAGCCACGAGAGTGCCGATAGCGAAGAACAGGAAGATCAGGGCGAGCGCGACGAAAACGGCACCCTTGCCCGCATAGCTGCCGAGGTGCGCAGCCTTGGTCTTGACCTGGTCGATCTCTGCCTTGATCAGGTTCGAGACCAGCGCAGGCAGGCTCCCGATCAGGGCCGCCAACGGTTCCCGGTTCTTGTCGTTCACGGTGCGATCCGTCATGAAAGAACTCCCCGACTCCTAATTGGTGGTGCTCGAAGTCGATGTGCCCGTCTGCCCGGGGATCGGGGGGGTGTAAGAGGATGCATCGGTCGTCGTGGAGGTGGACGTGGAGGACGTCCCTGGCCCGCCCGACTTCCGGCCGGTCGTTCCCTCGCCGTTGATGGCGTTCGTGACCTTCTTCACACCGGCGAACAGCGTCTTCGGCAGGTCACTCGCCCGGGACTTCGCGAAGTCCTCGACCAGCTCGACCTTTTCCTGAACGGCGTCCGTCTCCCAAACCTTGAGCCAGTTCTTTTTGATCTGCTCGTAACGTGCGCGACCCGCACGGGATCCGAGCACGTATCCGGTGGCCAGTCCTGCCACGAAAATCAGCTTGCCGCTCATGTTCACTCCGTTCGTCCGGGTATCAGCTTGTCCAGCGTAGACCCTACGCGTCGGTTTCGTCCGGGCTGGTTTTGCCCATGCCCGTTCTGGTATGCCCGTCGTCGAACGCTCCGAACTCCAGGTAGGAGCTTGCAACGAGGTGCCGGATGCGTGCGGATGCGGCGAGCGCGTCCGGCACGACGGAGGCGAGTCCGGTGCCGGAGAGCCAGGCTCCGGTGACATCCACATCACCAACGGCGAGGGCTGCGGCACGCAGCGCTTCCGCGCGTTCCCTCTGGCGGAGCGCTGCCCCCGGGAGGGTTCCACCCCACATCGTTCGGGTGAAACCCGCCACCTGGGAGTCGTCGAGCGGCACGCCGAGAATCTCAGCGGCATCGCGAAGGGCGATGCCGCGCACGTCGGCGTCAGGGAGCTCGATCGTCGGGTTCGAGGCGCCCTGCCTGCCGTAGGACAGGCGGACCACGTGTCGGTGCGGATGCTCCGCGCTGGCCTCCGTGCGCAACCACTCCCACTTGGCGGTGGAGTGCGTCAGCGCCTTCGCGAGAACGGTCGAGCGCTCAGACTCGGCGACCAGGACGCCTGTCCCCCGGGGAGCGGCGTCGAGCGCGGCCGTGTCGATCACCAGGGTCACCAGTTCGACGGTGGGAGTCTCGGTGGGTTCAGCCGCGCTGATCCCGGTCGAGAAGGGCGCCAGGAGACGGAGTGCGTCGGCCTCCGGTGTGGCGATGATCACGTAGTCGGCGTCCAGGACGCGCTCATCGTCAAGAGCAACCTGCCAGGACGCGCCGGCCGCGGCATCCTGCACCGGCCCGGTCGCCGAAACGCGGGCGAGGCCGGTGGCACCGACCCCGAGGAGCAGTTCTCCCTCGCGGGAGCGAATCTCGGCGACGAGTGCGTCCACGAGCGTCGACATCCCACCGCGGAGCCCCTCGACCGCTGAACCGGCCGGGGCGTCCGCGCGGAGCATCGCGACGGCTCCGGAGAGCGAGCCGGCCACGGTCAGTGCGCGGTTGAGCCCCGGTGCCGCGCGAGCGACGTCGAGATCGTACGGATCTGCCGAGTACACACCCCGGGTGACCGGGGCGACAAGCGATTCAAGAACGGCTTTGCCCATCCGGCGTTCCACCAGTTCGCCCAGGTTGTGCTCGCGGCCGATGGTCAGCACAGGGCGGATGCGGTCGAGGTAGGCCCGCACCGCACCGCGCCAGCCGATCACCCGCCGCACGTCGTCGGCCAGCGGATTCGATGGGATGCCGAGCAGCCCGGCCTTCGGCAGTGGAACCGATCGGCCGTCAGGCAGGCGCACCCAGGCGCCGGCCACAGCAGGCGTGACGACGGCATCGGCCAGTCCGAGGCTGTCGACGAGTGCCCGTACCGTTCCGCCGCGGGTGGCGTAGCTCTCAGCGCCGGTGTCGACCCGGATGCCCGCCACCGTTTCCGTCGCGACGGATCCGCCCGGTGCCTGGGCTCGCTCGACGACCGTCACCCGGATGCCGACCCGTGCGCAGTCGAGCGCTGCGACGAGTCCGGCGGCCCCGCCGCCGATCACCACGACGTGCCGCGGTTCGATCATTGTGCGTGCACGAATTCCACCAGCCGGGTGAGCACGGCCGGGTCGGTTTCCGGGGGGACGCCGTGTCCGAGGTTGAGCACGTGGGAGGGCGCGCTCTTGCCACGCTCCAGCACGTCGCGCACGTGGGCTTCGAGAACGGGCCACGGCGCGGCCAGCAGCGCCGGATCGATGTTGCCCTGGACAGGAACCACGCCGCCGAGCCGTCGGGAGGCCTCGTCGAGCGGAACCCGGTAATCGACTCCGACGACATCGGCGCCGATGTCGTGCATGGCCTTGAGCAGCTCCCCGGTGCCGACCCCGAAGTGCACGATCGGCACGGTATGAACGGGCGCGTGCACATCGAGCTCAGAGGGCGCAGTGGTGTAGCTGAGGTCGCGCACATGTTCGAGGGCGCGAGCGGATGCCGGTGCCACGTGACGCACATAGTCGTCGAGCGAGAGCGCCCCGGCCCACGAGTCGAAGAGCTGAGCCGCCGACGCACCGGCGAGCACCTGGGCGCGGAGGAACCGGCCGGTGACCTCGGCGACCCACGCCATCAGTCGGGACCAGGCTTCCGGTTCGGCGTGCATCAGCGTGCGGGCGTGGATGTGGTCCTTGGACGGTCCACCCTCGACCAGGTAGGCGGCGAGAGTGAACGGAGCGCCGGCGAAGCCGATGAGCGGGGTCGTGCCGAGCTCGGCGACCGTGAGCCGCACCGCTTCGATCACCGGCAGGAGGCTTTCGTCGAGAACCGACGGGTCCAGGGCGACGAGCTCGTCGACATCCGCTGCGGTGCGCACCGCCTTGCCGAGCACGGGACCTTTGCCTGGGACGATCTCGACGTCCACTCCAACCTGCTTGAGCGGTACGACGATGTCGCTGAAGAAGATCCCGGCGTCGACGCCGTGCCTGCGCACCGGCTGCAGGGTGATCTCGCTGGCCAACTCGGGGGTGAGGCAGGCGTCGAGCATGGCGTTGCCGACCCGCAGCTCGCGGTATTCGGGAAGCGAACGGCCGGCCTGGCGCATGAACCACACCGGCGTGACGGGCGGCCGGGTGCCGCCATAGGCGGTGATCAGCCGGGAATTGTGGGTCAGTCCTGCTTCGAGCGGGTGGTTCTGAGAAAGCTGCACAACCTCATTGTGTCAAAGGAGCCGACAATCCGAATCCTGTGCTGCCGCGCATCGCGACGATGTACTGTTCCCGCATGGCAACGAAGCACATCCTGGTCACCGGTTCAACGGGCTACGTCGGCGGCCGGCTCGTGCCGCGGTTGCTGGCGGCCGGTTACGAGGTGCGCGTCCTCGTTCGGTCCCCCGATAAGTTGCGCGACGTCCCGTGGGCCGGGCAGGTCGAGATCGTTCAGGGCACCCTGCAGGACCGGGATGCCATGGCACACGCCAGTGCGGGAATCGACGTTCTCTACTACCTCGTGCATTCGATGACCGGGCGGGGTGACTTCGAATTGGAGGAGCGCAACGCGGCCGAGAGCGTGGCATCCGCGGCGCGCGAGGCCGGGATCTCCCGCATCGTCTACCTCGGCGGCTTGCATCCGGACTCTCCCGATCTCTCCCGTCACCTGCGGTCGCGGGTTTTCGTCGGCAAGACGCTGCTCGAGTCAGGCGTGCCCACTGTGGCGTTCCAGGCAGGGGTCGTGATCGGCTCAGGGTCGACCTCGTTCGAGATGATCCGGCACCTCACCGAGGTGCTTCCGTACATGCCCGCGCCGAAATGGGTGCGCAACCGAATCCAGCCGATCGCCATCCGCGACGTCCTCCATTACCTGCTCGCCGCGATTGACCTGCCTCCCGAGATCAACCGGACCTTCGACATCGGCGGCCCGGACATCCTCCGCTACGGGCAGATGATGAACGGCTACGCGCTCGAAGCCGGCCTCCCCCAGCGGGCCATCGCATCGCTGCCCGTGCTCACCCCGTGGCTCGCCTCGCAGTGGGTGAACCTCGTCACACCGATTCCCCGGGCGGTCGCCGTGCCGATCGTCGAGTCGCTCCAGTTCGACTGCGTCATGCGCGAGCACGACATCGACGAGGTCATCGCTCCCCTTGAGGGCGGGCTCACCGGTTACCGCCGTGCCGTTCGACTGGCGCTCGCGAGGATGCGCGACGGCGACGTCGAGACGAGCTGGCAGAACGCGTCGGTCGACGGTGCGCCGAGTGACCCTCTGCCGAGCGACCCGGACTGGGCAGGGCACACCGTCTTCACCGACCTCAAGGTGCGTGAGACGGATGCCTCGGCCGCTCAGCTCTGGACGGTCATCGAAGGAATCGGCGGCGACAACGGCTGGTATTCGTTCCCGCTCGCCTGGGCGCTCCGCGGCTGGCTCGACAAGCTCGTCGGCGGGGTGGGGCTCCGGCGCGGACGGCGGCACGCCCAGGAACTGCAGACGGGCGATGCCCTGGACTTCTGGAGGGTGGAGGCCATCGAGCATGAACGCCGGCTGCGGCTCCGCGCCGAGATGCGGGTGCCGGGCAAGGCATGGCTCGAGATGGAGATCGAACCCCGCGAGGGAGGTGGCTCGCGTTACCGCCAGCGTGCGGTGTTCTTCCCGATGGGACTCTCCGGCAGGCTGTACTGGATCGTGATCCTGCCGTTCCACGGCGTCATCTTCAACGGCATGGCGAATCGGATCACGCTCGAAGCCGAGAAGCGACCGGCCTGATCTTACTGATCGGCTCCCGCTCCCTCGTCGAACGCACTGAGGTCGCTGAGGAACCGGATGACGATGTCCCGCTCCTCCGGGCTGAGCCTTGCGGCCGCCTCGAACCGGCGTGCGTGGATTCGGCCGACGCTCTCGCGCGCGTCGGTGCGCGTGGCATCCGTCACCGTGATCATCAGGGCACGGCGATCGGTCGGGTGCGGCGAACGGAGCACGTGACCGGCCCGCTCCAGCCGATCGAGCAGTTTCGTCGTGGACGCCGTCGAGATACGCAGCGTCTCGGCGAGGAGCCCCGGCGTCACCACGGCCCCGACGTTGCGGGATGCCATGAGGAAGCGGAGAGCCTTCATGTCTGTGGCATTGAGCTTCATGTGCTTCTGCGAAGCCTCACTCATCGCCTGTTCGGCTTCACGCCAGGTGCGGAGCGCGGCGAGGACACCCACGATGGAATCGACCTCGTCGTCGTCCATGGCGGAGCGCTTGACGAGCTCCTGGCTCGGGTCGATGACGCGGGGATCAAGCAACCAGGCCGCAGAATCGGGAGGTGTGCGATCGGAGGTCATTCCGCTATTCTACGAGAAAGCGCCGTGCTAATCTATTTACTCGCTAAGCTAGATAAATCGGAGAACAATGACCGTTCAGGAGACGATCGAGCGTGTGGTGCTTCTCGATGCCCACGGCGACCCGGTCGGCTCCGATCTCAAGTCGGCGGTGCACACCGAGGACACCCCTCTCCATCTGGCTTTCTCGTGCCACGTCGTGAACGCGTCCGGCGAGGTGCTCGTCACCCGTCGTGCCCTCGGCAAGAAGACCTGGCCCGGGGTCTGGACGAACTCGTTCTGCGGACACCCCCAGCCGGATGAGGTTCCCGTCGACTCCGTCGCCCGCCGCGCCGCCCACGAGCTGGGCCTCGACATCACCACCCTGGAGCTCGTCCTCCCCGACTTCCGTTATCGCGCCGTCGACGCATCCGGCATCGTTGAGAACGAGGTCTGCCCCGTTTACGTGGCCCGCGTCGACACCGACCCCGTCCCCAACCCGCATGAGGTCATGGACGTCGCGTGGGTCGACCCCGTCGTTCTCGGCGGATCGATCGCCAGGACACCATGGGTCTTCAGCCCGTGGCTCGTGCTCCAGGCTTCGCAACTGGAGCTGCTCGGCGGAAACCCGACCCGATCGGCTCCGGAATGAGCGGAGTACTCACCGACTTCGCCGGCACCGGCGTGCACGAGGCTGTGCAGGATCGCCTCGATGCGTTCTTCACCGACCGCATCAGCCTGGCCAGGGCGTACGGCGACAATTACCGACTCCTCTGGGAGGCGGCGCGGTCCGCGAGCCAGGGCGGCAAGATGTTCCGCCCCGCCCTCGTCGTCGGGGTCTACCACGATCTCGGCGGAACCGACGACGACTCCGCCCTGCGCATCGCGACCGCGTTCGAGCTGCTCCACACCGCTTTCCTCCTGCACGACGACGTGATCGACCGCGACCTCGTCCGTCGTGGGGTTCCGAACCTTGCCGGTTCTTTCGCCGCGGATGCCTCGGCGATGGGCGCGACGGACGCCGCGGCCGAGACGTGGGGACAGGCATCCGCGATCCTCGCCGGCGACCTGCTCATCCAGGCGGCGCAGGGCTTTCTCGCCCGGCTGAGCACCCCTGAGGAAATTCGGGCGCAGCTGCTCGACCTGTTCGATCGGAGCATCTTCGTCACCGCCGCAGGCGAACTGGCCGACGTGGCGTTCAGTGCAGGCGTCAGGCTGCCGTCGCTCGCCGACGTGATGGCGATGACCGAGCAGAAGACCGCGAGCTACTCGTTCGAGGCACCGCTCAAGGCCGGCGCGATCCTCGCCCGGGCCGACGCGGAGATGCTCACGATCCTCGGCGAGTTCGGCCGGCTGGTCGGGGTGGCGTTCCAGCTCCGCGACGACCAGCTCGGCGTCTTCGGCGACGCCGAGATCACGGGGAAGAGTGTTCTGGGCGACCTCCGCAATCGCAAAGAGACTCCGCTCATCGCACACGCCCGCTCGACTCCCCGCTGGCCGCAGATCGAAGAGGCGCTCTACGACCTGGAGACCTCGGATGACGACGGCTCCTCGGTCCGGGCCGCCCTGGAGGAGTGCGGCGCGCGGACCTTCGTCGACGCCCTGATCGACGATCACGTGGGTCGCGCCGAAAGCCTCCTCTCCGACTCGAAGCTTCCGGCGGCTCTCGTCGGGCACCTGCGCGACGTCGCCAGGCACGCCGTGGTGCGGGCGGCATGAAGGCTCGGAAGCCTGTCGCGTCGAGCGACCTCTCCCTGTATTCGCGCGTCGCCCACCGGAGTTCGTCGCGGATCATCCGCGACTACTCCACCTCCTTCCGGATGGCGTCGGGGCTGCTCTCCGGCGACGTCCGTAAGCGTGTCGAGGACATCTACGCCCTCGTCCGGGTGGCCGACGAGGTCGTCGATGGCGCTGCGGAACAGGCGGGCCTCGGGCTGGACCGCCAGCGTTCGCTTCTCGACGCGCTCGAGGCGGAGACGAACGCCGCGCTCGAGGACGGCTACAGCACAAACCTCGTCGTCCACGCGTTCGCGATCACGGCCCGCGAGAGCGGCTTCGGCGTCGATCTCACCGCCCCGTTCTTCGCGTCGATGCGGCGCGACCTCAGCACCGTGGATTTCACCGAGGCGGAGCTCCGCGAGTACATCTACGGCTCGGCGGAGGTCGTCGGGCTGATGTGCCTGCGCGTTTTCCTCCGCGGTCGCCCGGTCGAGGACTCCCAACGCCTCCGCCTGGAAGCGGGCGCACGACGCCTCGGCTCCGCATTCCAGAAAATCAACTTCCTCCGCGACCTCGCGACCGACTGGAGCACGCTCGGCCGAAGCTACTTCCCCGGCATCGACCCCGGGCACCTGACCGAGGAGCAGAAGCTGGCGCTGGTCGCGGACATTCAGGCCGACCTCGACGCCGCGGGTTCCGTCATCCCCGAACTGCCCGCGAACTGCCGCCGGGCGGTCGCCGCAGCGCACGGACTGTTCAGCGTTCTCACCGCACGGGTGAGGGCCACCCCGGCCGATGAGCTGCTGTCCGCCCGGGTCCGGGTTCCCACCCGCACCAAGCTGGCGGTCCTCGCCCGCACGATGTTGCCGGCACGGCCGCTGTGAGCGGCGCGAGCACAGGCCGCTCCGCGATCGTGATCGGCGGAGGCATCGCCGGCCTCGCCACCGCGGGACTGCTGGCGAAAGACGGCTTCACGGTCACGCTGCTCGAGGCCCGAAGTGAGCTCGGCGGGCGGGCGGGGAGCTGGGAGAGGGGCGGCTTCCGGTTCGACACCGGGCCGAGCTGGTACCTGATGCCCGAGGTTTTCGATCACTTCTACCGGTTGATGGGCAGCTCAGCCGATGCGGAACTCGCCCTGGCGAAGCTCGACCCGGGCTACCGCGTGTTCTTCGAGAAACACGACGAACCGATCGACATCGCCGCCGACCGCGAAACCAACCTCGACACCTTCGAACGGATCCAACCAGGCGGGCGCGCCGCGCTCACCCGCTACCTGGCATCCGCTCGCGACACGTATGAGATAGCGGTTCGGCGCTTCCTCTACAGCACCTTTCAGTCCTACCGAACAGCTCTCACCCGCGATGTCCTCGGCCGCACCGGCCGGCTCACGCGACTCTTGCTGCAGCCACTGGACACGCTCACCTCCCGCTCGTTCTCCGACCCGCGGCTGCGCCAGATCCTCGGCTACCCCGCCGTTTTCCTCGGCTCGTCACCGTTCGCCGCGCCCAGTCTCTATCACCTGATGAGCCATCTCGACCTCGAGGACGGCGTCTACTACCCACGCGGCGGCTTCACCGAGGTGATCCGAAGCATTTCGGGACTGGCCGAGGCGGCCGGGGTCACGGTGACGACGGATGCCACGGTGACGGCGATCACGACGGCCGGCGGCAGAAGGGCACGCGCCACCGGGGTCCGGTACACCGACCCCGCCGGCAACGACCACCACGTCGACGCCGATGTCGTGGTGTCGGCGGCTGACCTGCACCACACCGAGACGACGCTCCTGCCCGAGTCGCTGCAGAGCTACCCCGAGAGCTGGTGGGCGGACCGGATACCGGGACCGGGCGCCGTGCTGCTGATGCTGGGGGTTGAGGGTGCGCTGCCCGAGCTCGCCCACCACAGCCTGTTCTTCACCGAGGATTGGCACGACAATTTCGACCGGATCTTCGGTGTTCCGACATCGATTCCCGAGCCCGCGTCGATCTACGTCTGCCGGCCGAGCGCAACCGACGACACCGTCGCCCCCGCCGGCGCTGAGAACCTGTTCGTCCTCGTTCCGGTTCCGGCCGACCCGGGGATCGGCTCCGGCGGTGAGGACGGGAACGGCTCTCCGGTCGTCGAGGAGCTCGCGAACACCGTCATCGCGCAGATCGCGACCTGGGCCGGCATCCCGGACCTCGCCGAACGCATCGTCGTCCGCAAAACGGTGGGCCCGCAGGATTTCCGCGACGATCTGAATTCCTGGCGCGGAACGTCGCTCGGCCCGGCGCACACCCTGCGGCAGAGTGCGTTCCTCCGCGGCAAGAACGCCTCGGCGAAGGTCGCCGGCCTGTACTACGCCGGGGCGACGACCGTGCCGGGGATCGGGCTGCCGATGTGCCTGATCAGCGCGGAACTCGTGCTCAAGCGGATCCGCGGCGACCTCAGCACCGGCCCGCTCCCGGAGCCGCTATGAGCGCCGTCTACCTTTTCGTACTGCTGGCCTCGATCGGCTGCATGGTGTTGCTCGACCGGCGGTTTGCGTTGTTCTTCTGGCGGGATGCGCGCCGCGCCGGTCTCGTGCTGGCTGCCGGGGTCCTCTTCTTCGTGCTCTGGGATCTCTCCGGCATCGGGCTCGGCATCTTCTACCGCGGCGAGACCGACTTCATGACCGGGATCGTCGTCGCCCCCGAACTCCCCGTCGAGGAACTCTTCTTCCTCGCCTTTCTCAGCTACCTGACGATGGTGCTTCTCACCGGCACCGATGCGCTGCTCCGGGCCCGGGCGGTGCGCCGATGACCTACGTCTCGCTCAGCCTGGTCTTCCTGGCGATCGCCGCCGCGGTGCTCGCCGTCGCTCTGGCCACATCGCGCGACCGGCGGGTTCTGGTTGCCCGCTGGTGGCTGCCGGTTCTCTGCACCGCTCTCACGCTGACGATCCTCACCGCGGTGTTCGACAACGTCATGATCGCGACGGGCCTCATGGTCTACGAACCAGGCCACCTCGCCGGCATCCTGATCGGCGCCGCACCGATCGAGGACTTCGCCTACCCGGTCGCCGGCCTCCTCCTGCTGCCCGGCGTCTGGCTGCTTCTCGGCCGACGTTCTCGAAGAGGCGCCGGTGTCGACGAATAGCCCCACCCGCATCGCCGGAGCGTTACTGCTCTCGTCGCGGCCGCTCAGCTGGATCAACACGGCCTTCCCGTTCGCCGCCGCCTACCTGCTCACCACCGGGTCGATCGACCTCGCCCTGATCGTCGGCACGATCTTCTTCCTCGTGCCGTACAACCTGGCGATGTACGGCATCAACGACGTCTTCGACTACGAATCGGACCTCGCCAACCCGCGCAAAGGCGGGGTCGAGGGCGCCGTTCTCGACCGCAGCCTTCACCGGTGGACCCTCCTCGCCGCTGCGGTCATCTGCATCCCGTTCGTCGTCGTGCTCGTCCTGCTCGGCAACCCGGCGTCCTGGCTCGTCCTGGCGATCAGCCTCGTCGCCGTGGTCGCATACTCGGCACCCGGACTGCGGTTCAAGGAACGGCCATTCCTGGACTCGGCAACCTCGAGCACACACTTCGTCAGCCCGGCCGTCTACGGGCTGGTCCTCGCCGGGGCGACGCCGGCCCCCGGCCTGTTCGCCCTGCTCGCCGCGTTCTTCCTCTGGGGCATGGCGAGCCATGCCTTCGGCGCCGTGCAGGACATCCTGCCCGACCGGGAGGGCGGCATCGCGTCGATCGCCACGGTGATGGGGGCAGCAACGACGGTCCGGCTCGCCCTCGGCGCCTGGACAACAGCCGGCCTCCTCATGCTGTTCACCGAGTGGCCGGGCCCGCTCGGCGCTCTCCTCGCGCTCCCGTACGTCGTCGCTGTCCTGCCGTACCGTTCCCTTCCCGACGCCGATTCGGAGCGCGCGAACCGTGGCTGGAAGCACTTCCTCTGGCTGAATTTCGTCGTCGGATTCCTGGTCACCATGCTGCTGATCGCCTGGTCGTTCCTCCGCGCATAACTCCGCCGGAACGCTTCACCGGCGCCCGTCGTGCCCGTGAATTCCGAGCCCCGCGCCGGAAATCGACGGGGTGAGGCGGAGTTGTGCGCAGCATCCGTTCGTGCCGCCGGATGCGCCCTGAGCGGACGAGCGCCGGTATGGGCCGAAGCACCCGGTCCGGGAAGGTATCCTTGACTGGTGCTCATGTGTCTGACGGCGAGTCACAAAAACGCCTCCTTCGACCTCCTCGAGCGTCTCTCCGGGGGCGCCGAGTCCGTCGCCGAACGCATCACCGGGCACTCCGAATGTGTTGCGGGAGCCGTGGTCATCTCCACCTGCAACCGCTTCGAGGCGTACATCGACCTCGACGAGCCGGTCACGGCGGGTCAACAAATCGGTATCGAGGCCGCGACGGCAGCCATCAGCGCCGCCTCAGGCATCCCGGCCGAACAGCTGCACTCGACCTGGAAGGTCCACACCGACGAAGACGCAGCCCGGCACCTCTTCGCCGTGTCCGCAGGGCTCGAATCCGTCGTCGTCGGCGAGGGCGAAATCGCCGGGCAGGTGCGCCGCTCGCTTGAAACCGCCCGCGAAGCAGGCACGACCACCAGCGACCTGGAACGACTGTTCCAACGCGCATCGCAGACCTCCCGCGGCGTCAAGAACAACACGCCGCTCGGCCGCGCCGGACGCTCGATCGTGCGCCTCGCCCTCGACCTGGCCGAGAGCCGCATCGTCGACTGGTCCGCCGTCCGTGTGCTGCTCATCGGTACCGGCGCATACGCCGGAGCGAGCCTCGCCGCGCTCCGCGACCGCGGCGTCACCGACGTCGCCGTGTACTCCCCGTCCGGCCGCGCCGCCGGCTTCGCCGCAAGCCACTCGATCCGCGCGGTCGAGGCGGATGCGTTCCCGCGCGAAGCCGCGGACGCAACCATCGTCGTGACCTGCACGACGGCGTCGGGGTTCGTGCTCGACGCAGCACTGCTCACCGCGGGTCGTCTGGCCTCTCACGAGTCACTGCCGGTCTTCGAACACGACGGAACCCCGGGCTGCCCGGTGCACACCGACGCCGGCCAGCTGGTCATCGACCTCGGGCTGCCCCGCAACGTCGACCCTGATGTCGCCGGGGTGCACGGAGTGGACCTGCTCGACCTGGAGACGATCCGCATCCACGCACCGCTCGAGGAACTGCAGGCGACGGATCACGCACACGAGATCGTCGACCGCGCCGCACGTAAGTTCGCGGCCGTCACCGATGAGCGGAGCCTCGCCCCTGCCGTCGTCGCCTTACGCCGTCACGCCCAGGAGTTGCTCGAGTCCGAGATCGCCCGGGTCGCCCCTCGGGACCCGGACGGCGTCGCCGAGCAGGCACTGCGGCACATGATGGGCCGGCTGCTGCACGCCCCGACGGTCCGGGCCCGTGATCTGGCCCGCGCCGGGGACGCCCAGCGCTACATCGACGCCCTCGACGCGCTGTTCGGTCTCGCCGTGGCGTCGGAGGCGGTCGTCGACCTCGAGGCCGGCGAAGCGGCATCCTGAGCTGACGCTCGCCGCACGGCTTTTGCTCCGACGCTCAACAGGAGCGGCGGCCTGAAAGCGTCGGCTTCGTCCTGTTCGACGTCCGAGCCGGTCGATTCATCCGGTTGAGCGGAGGCACAACGAAAAACGCCCGCACCACGAAATCGTGGCGCGGGCGTTCTGTGACGAAGATCTAGTACGTTTCGAACGTTCCGGTGCTTGCGCTGCCGAGGATCGCGAAGAAAGCGATGATCGCGATGATGTAGCCGATCGTGGCGAGTGCACCGATCACGATACCGACGATGGCAAGAACCTTGCCCTGCTCGCCCGTCTTCTTGATCTGGTTCAGCGAGATGATGCCGAGGACGATGGAGATGACCGCGAAGCCGAGAACCGAGCTCACCAGGGTGACGATGGAGAGGACGTTCCACTTCTGGGACTGCTGGCCCGGCTGGCCGTAGGCGGGCGCACCGTACTGCGGTGCCTGCTGCGGAGCGTTGTACTGCGGCGCGCCGTACTGCGGAGCCTGCTGCGGGGCCTGACCGTATGGCTGGTTCGAGCCGGCCGGGGGTACTGGCGGGATGTTGTTGTCAGTCATAGTGCTCCTTCGTAAGCCGGCTTCCATGCTGGCAGTCAGCGAGGGTGAGTGTCAATTGCGGTGACGGCGAATGGCATGGGCAGAAGTCCCCTCTTCGCGGGTAGCGCCGACCGGTGCCTACGGGACGCCGCCG
>NZ_JBKJWH010000010.1:0-3350 GCF_046716805.1 Mycetocola sp.
GCGCCGTGCTGCGAGCGAAGGCGGCCGCCCTCGTCACCGGTAACGAGCCCGGTCTCAGCCGCCGACCGTAGCGCAGTCCAATTTCTCTCTCGCAACGCTCGTGGGGTTCACCATCGGCGTGGTCTGCACGTCGACGTCGGTCGCTGCCGGGTTGCCCGAGACAACGGTGAAGCTCAGCGACACCGTCTCCCCCGGATTCACGATGACGGTGAGTTTCCCAACGGGGTAGTCCGTGTCGTGCAGAGCCTCCACAGCAACCGGTGTGCTGCCGACTGTTGCGCCGGTGATGTCGGAACCGGGAGGCGCATACAGCAGCACGATCATCCGCTGTACAGCCGGTTCCAGTTTCTCCCGCGCATAGGAGCCCGTGATCGAGGGCGGAAGGTCCTTCACTTGCGACGGCGTGATTGTGTTGGTCAGGTCGACGCTCACGCGGCTGGTCTGACCTCCGCCCGGCGTACACGGGGCGGATGCCACGCGAATCGACTGGTTGAGGTAGAAGTTGAGTTTCGACCCGACATCGTCCTGGAAGTACACGCCGAGTCGGTCGGTGCTCCGGTCGCTCACCGGCAATTCGCCGTTCAGGCCGATCGCCTCCAGTTGGGCCTGTTCCTCCTCATGCGCGCTCCAGTAGAGGATCCGGCGCTCGTCCCATCCCTGTGACAGCGCACCGATAAATGCCGTTGGGTCGAAATCGCCCGAGCTGAGGGCCCCGAATGTGGCGTTCACGGCCGCCGCGTGAACGAGATCCTGGGCCATGTTGTCGCGAGCGTAGTCGCCGGAGTTGTACCGCCGGTGGACCTCGTTCAGGAGCAGCGGAACGAGGTTGTCGCTCGACAGTGTGTCGCCGGTCGCCAGCGGGAGGGGCCCGGTCGCCCTCAACACGTAGCTCAACGCCAACGGGTCGATGGAGAGGATTCCATCCAGTCTGGTGCCGTACTGCAATCGCCAGAACTCCTGCACGGTCTCGGCGGCCGACACGAAGCTGGGCCGCATCGTCGCGTTCGCGATATAGGTGCCGTAGATGCCGTTCGGGAACACTGATTCCAGGCCATCCGGCACCGGCACGACTGGCGTGGGGTACTGGGGGAAATTCTCGAAGCCCGTGTGGAACGCATTGGAGAGGTTGATGCGACCCTGGTCGACAGTGACCACGGCGAACGATAGCGCGGTGCCGCCCAACGCCCGCGACTCTGCGTTGTTCTGGAACATCACGGCATAGTTGCGCGGTCCGTCCGACCCCAGAGCGGGCGCGAGGAGCGGAACGATGTCGTTGAGTGCAGAGATCGGGGCTGCAGCGCTCGCAATTGCCTCTGCGAGCTCTTCCTTCGCGGCGCCCACCTCGTCCACGCTGTTCGCTGTGTCGATCCTCTTCACGTCGGACAACGCATCCTGAAGTGCCAGGTTGGCTTCCGCTACCTTGGGAACCGCGTCGACCAGCGGCTCAAGGTCGATGGCTCCGTCGGCGGGCGCGAGCGACGACGGGCCGATCGTCCTGGCAACTTCGATGAGTGGCGCTACACCGTCAGACACCACGGCGTCGGCCGCACCGACGAGCTGCCTGGCGGCGCTGAAGTTCACCCCGATAAAGGGAATCGCTTCACCGATGCCCCAGAGTGGTCCGCTCACTTTCTCAGCGGCGAGGTCGACCTTGTCCGACATGCTCGCATGCGTCTTTGTCGCTGCCCGGATGTCACCGGCGAGCGCCTGTGTCTTCAGATTCGACGCCAGCGGCACGACCGACTGCATGGTGTTTCGAACCGCCGAAACGTCGGCTGCCAGAAGGCTCACCCCGATCGCGACCGGGATCACGAGCGCCAGTACGACCCCGAGCGCCCACCGCCGGTGGCGCCCGACCCGCCGATGGCGTGGGCCATTGCGGCGAGCAGGTGGCGTATCGATCTCGTCTTCGAGCACCGCAATAGTCAATCAGAAGACGTGCAGCACCACCACGGGTACAAGGGGTCACTCGGCTGCCTGGCTGCAGTCCACCCCGGATGCCACGTAGACCGTGTTCGCGGACGTGCCGCCGGTCAGCGGGTTGGCGAACGGGACCACGTGCGCCTCGACGGTGTCGAACACCTCGCCGAGGACCGCGGAGTAGGCGTCGTCCGGCGGATCATCCGACCAGAGAGCGAACGCTCCTCCGTGCTTGAGGTGCGCCGCGGCCTGCCGGATGCCCTCGACCGTGTAGAAGCCGGCCGAGTTCTCGTTCAGCAGGTGACGGGGAGAGTGGTCGATGTCGACGAGGATTGCGTCGAACAGCGAATCGGATGCCGGTGGTCGGCGCATCAGGTCGAAGAAGTCGTCGTGGACGAGGCGGGTGCGGGCATCCGTCACGATCGGGGTGGACACCGGCAGCAGCTCGCGCTGGTGCCAGTCGATGACGGCGTCGAGAGCGTCGACCACGGTCATCACTGCGACCCGCTTGTGAGTGAGCACGGCTTCGGCGGTGTAGCCCAGACCGAGGCCGCCGACGACGACGTTGAGGGCATCGCCTTTAACAGCGGCGAGACCGAGGTGGGCCAGCTCGATCTCAGCGACCGGGAACAGGCTCGACATGAGGAATTCGTCGCCGAGCTTGACCTCGTAGATGTCGACGTCGAGCGCCGGGTCATGGCGGCGACGCAGACTGACCTCGCCGAGCGGAGTCTCTTGCCAGGCCAGCTCTTCGAAGCGCAGGCTCATCGGATGCCGGGAGTTCGGGGGAAAGTGAGCATGCCCAATGGTCGCACTTCCGAACCCCGGCTGCTCGCTCACCCTCCGTCTACGATATGGCGGGCCCGACAGCGATCACCTGGCACCTAAGGCACAGGTGCCAGGTGAACGAGCGACTAGTAACTAGCCCTGTACTACTGTGATGCTCTGGTAAGCGACACTGTTTGCAGAGGACAGGATTGTCCCGGCGTTCAGCGCGAGCGACGAGTTCATGGCGTACACGTTGGCCATGTTCAAGTCGAACCACAGAGTCTCCTTAGCCGGCAGTAACTCCACCGACTGAGCGTCGAGTTCAGCGATTGTCAGCATTCGAATTCACCTTCTTTCCTGAGTCGTCCGATCCGCAACATGCGGGTCGACCGCATCAAGTCAACCGAGCCTGCGTTACCGCGCCATCACTGCCTCGTTACTGCGCAGCGGCTGCCAGTCGGTTGAAACGGGCGGACCGGTTCTTGACGACGCTCGTTTGGTGCCGACAGCATCGTTATAGGAGATGTTGTTCTGCACCGGCCCTAAATCCGGCAGTCGGAGTTCCAGCATCTTTGACCGCTGCCAGTTCTCTTGGAACCATCCCCGGTTGTCGCCGTGGTCGGAAGGTTCACCTCGAGCAAGCCAGGGTTGTTGGTCGTCGT
>NZ_JBKJWH010000011.1:0-4183 GCF_046716805.1 Mycetocola sp.
CTTAGGGCCGGGTGGGCTCGTAGATGTTTATACCAGACAGGTGCACATCTTGGGGGTGCTCGGCGACGAGCGCCCCGAAGAGGTCACCGACATGCAGCGTGCGGTGAAGGGTGAGGTCATCGCCTCCACCTTCGACCGTCCGGCTGAGGACCACACCACGGTGGCTGAACTGGCCATCGAGCGCGCCAAGCGGCTCGTCGAGCTCGGGCACGACGTCGTCGTCCTCCTTGACTCGATCACCCGCCTCGGCCGCGCATACAACCTGGCAGCACCGACCTCGGGACGCATCCTGTCCGGTGGAGTCGACGCATCCGCCCTGTACCCGCCGAAGCGTTTCTTCGGTGCGGCGCGCAACATCGAGAATGGTGGCTCGCTCACCATCCTCGCCACCGCGCTCGTCGAGACCGGGTCCAAAATGGACGAGGTCATCTTCGAAGAGTTCAAGGGCACCGGTAATTCCGAGCTCCGCCTGTCGCGCCAGCTGGCCGACAAGCGCATCTTCCCCGCCGTCGACGTCAACGCGTCGTCGACACGGCGTGAAGAGATGCTCCTCGGAGCGGACGAAGTCCGTGTCACCTGGAAGCTGCGCCGTGCCCTCGCCGGGCTCGACCAGCAGCAGGCACTCGAGGTCGTCCTTGGCAAGCTCAAGGAGACCCAGTCCAACGTCGAGTTCCTCGTCCAGATGCAGAAGAGCATGCCCGCGCCCGTCGCAGGCACCGGACGCAGCCACGACCACGAGCGCGACCACCGCTAGCGAAACAGACGAACCCGTTTGCCCAGGCTTGCGACTCTCTTCGAGTCGACCGGTCGGGGCGGACGGGTTTTGTCATTACTCGACTGGCAGGTAGACAATCGCTAAAGGACGGATGAGAAATGTTTGAATCGGTACAGGTACTGATCGACGAGCACAAGGACCTGCAGGAACAGCTCGCTGACCCGGCGGTTCACGCAGATCCCGCTCGGTCGAAGAAGATCAACCGGCGCTACGCCGAGTTGTCGAAGATCCTCGCGGCGCACAACTCGTGGATCGAAGCACAGGACGACCTCGCCGCCGCGCGTGAACTTGCGAAGGAAGACGACGCGTTCGCAGCCGAGGTCCCCGGGCTCGAAGCGGGCCTGGCTACGGCACAGGAGAAACTGCGCCGGCTGCTCATCCCGCGCGACCCGGACGACGGTCGGGACGTCATCATGGAGATCAAGGGCGGTGAGGGCGGCGCCGAAAGCGCACTGTTCGCCGCCGATCTGTTGCGGATGTACCTGCACTACGCCGAGTCCAAAGGCTGGAAGACGGAGATGCTTGACCGGACTGAGAGCGACCTCGGCGGCTACAAGGATGTCCAGGTCGCCATCAAGTCCAACGCCACGGATCCGTCGCAGGGCGTCTGGGCGCACCTCAAGTACGAGGGTGGAGTCCACCGCGTCCAGAGGGTTCCGGCCACGGAGTCGCAGGGACGCATCCACACCTCCACCACCGGCGTGCTCGTCTTCCCCGAGGTCGACGCTCCCGAAGAGGTCGAGATCAGCCAGAACGACCTCAAGATCGACGTCTACCGCTCGAGCGGTCCAGGCGGGCAGTCGGTCAACACGACCGACTCCGCTGTGCGCATCACCCACCTGCCAACAGGAATCGTCGTTGCGATGCAGAACGAAAAGAGCCAGCTGCAGAACCGTGAGGCAGGAATGCGCGTGCTGCGCGCACGCATCCTGGCCCGCCAGCAGGAGGAGCAGGCAGAACTCGACAGTGCCAAGCGCAAAACGCAGATCCGCACGATGGACCGGTCGGAGCGCATCCGCACCTACAACTTTCCGGAGAACCGGATCGCCGACCACCGTACCGGTTACAAGGCATACAACCTGGATGCCGTGATCAACGGTTCGCTCGACCCGCTGATCGAATCCGCGATCCGTGCCGACGAAGAGGCTCGCCTCGCCGACATCGGCGACCAGGGCTGATCCTGCCGCGTTTTCACCCGATCCGGACGAACTCACGTGGCTCGCCGAGTGTTTTCGTCCGGGGCAGGTGAACAGCCGGTACCGCTGAGGGTCGACCCTCAGATGTGGTACTCAGGCTCCGTGAGGCCGTAGGTCTTCCCTGGTTCGCGGGGACGTGCGTGGGCCGGAACTCCGACGAGCAGTGACATCGCCGGGGCATCCTTCGTCACCACGGCGTTCGCGCCGACGATGCTGCCGGCGCCCACGGTGATCGGTCCGATGATCTTCGCGCCTGCTCCGACCTGCACGCCGTTCCCGAGCGTCGGATGCCGTTTCTCCCGCCCCCGGGACTTCCCGCCGAGCGTGACGCTGTGGAACAGCATGACGTCGTCGCCGACCTCGGCGGTCTCACCGATGACGACTCCCATGCCGTGATCGATGAAGAATCTCCGGCCGATGATCGCGCCCGGGTGGATCTCGACCCCGGTGAGGAATCGGGTGAACTGCGAGAGCATGCGTGCTGGCATCCGTGCGCCGCGCGCCCACAGCCTGGACGTCAGCCGGTACGCCCAGATCGCGTGGAGGCCGGAGTAGGTGAGGAAGATTTCAACGGAGCCGCGCGCGGCAGGGTCGTGCACGCGCGCGGCCGCGATGTCTTCCCGGATTCGGGAGAGAACGGGCATCGTCTAGTCGGAGAGGTCTGACCAGAGCGGCGTCGAGATGTAGCGTTCCCCGGTGTCGCAGACGATGGCGACGATGCGCTTGCCGGCGTTCTCCGGGCGCTTCGCCAGTTCGGTCGCCGCCCAGATGATCGCACCGGACGAGATTCCGCTGAGGATGCCTTCTTCAGCGGCCAGGCGCTTGGCCACGCGGACGGAGTCCTCGAAGCTGACGTCGATGACCTCGTCGTAGATGGTCGTGTCGAGGATCTCGGGCACGAAGTTCGCGCCGATGCCCTGGATCTTGTGTGGACCGGGCGCGCCGCCGTTGAGGATGGGGGAGTCGATCGGTTCGACCGCGACGACCTGGACGTCGGGTTTGCGCTGCTTGAGGACCTGCCCGACTCCGGTGATCGTGCCACCGGTGCCCACACCGGCGACGAAGATGTCGATGTTGCCGTCGGTGTCCCGCCAGATCTCCTCTGCGGTGGTCTTGCGGTGGATCTCGGCATTGGCTTCGTTGGCGAACTGACGGGCGAGGATCGCTCCGGGCGTCGATGCCACGATCTCCTCAGCCCGGGCAACAGCGCCCTTCATGCCGAGTGCCGGCTCGGTGAGGACGAGTTCTGCGCCGAACGCGCGCAACAGGACCCGACGCTCCGTGCTCATCGACGCCGGCATCGAGAGGATCACTTTGTAGCCCCTGGCGGCACCGACGAGCGCGAGGGCGATGCCGGTGTTGCCACTGGTTCCCTCGACGATGGTTCCCCCGGGCTTGAGCGCGCCTGCGGCCTCTGCGGCGTCGACGATCGCGACTCCCAGGCGGTCTTTCACGCTGGAACCGGGGTTGTAATACTCCAGCTTCGCGAGAACGGTGGCCCCAGCGCCATCGGTCACTCGGTTCAGCTGTACGAGAGGGGTGTTGCCGAACGCCTCGGTGATATTGGCGTAGATCTTTCCGGCCACGAATATACTCCTTGGGTTATGGTCCGCGCTGAGCGCGGTCGACTGGATTACAGCTTATTGCCCGGTGCAACCGCCACCGGTTGTGTGTCATTCCGGATGTGTGCATGGGCGCCCAGAGCAGGGTGCGGTGGCGCGGGTCTGTTTGCTTCGCGCGGGTGCTGTCCGCTGCTTGCCAGGATGGTCGTGAGACATCTGGTGAGGGTGTGGGGAAAGCGAAGTAGAACATGAGCGAGATGATGATTGTCGGCCGGACCGCGAGCGGGAGCCGGTCGTATCCGTTGTTGTTCCGGGTGGAGTTTCTCCGCCGGTGGGACGAATGCGTGGAGCGGGGGTCGAAGGCCCGGCTGTTGCGGGAGTTCGATCTGGCCTCGACCACGGTCGATCGGTGGCGGCAGGCTCGAGCTCGGGGAGAATTGACGGCGTCGATGGTTGCTGCAGCGGAAAGGTCACCGAAACGGATGGATAGTCGTGATCGTGCGGAACTGGCACGGCTGCGCCGGGAGAACGAGGCTTTGAAGAAGAAGGTCGCGCAATCCGAGGCGGCGCAGGAGATTCTGGGAAAAGCATTCGAGCTCTTGGAAGGGATCACCACCAGCTCGACCGAGGAAAGCACGTCGATCCCGCCA
>NZ_JBKJWH010000012.1:0-49298 GCF_046716805.1 Mycetocola sp.
CAGCATACTGACCGATTGCCGAATTTGGCGGGAGCATCCGTGACCACTTTCGATGCTCGCTGCGCTTCAGTCGGTTCGCTCCTTCCAGCGATCCGAAAGGTCGACGCCCCCTCCAGCGACCGGTAGAGGCGACACTGGAGGCATGACGAACTTCGAGAAGGTGTCGGCGCGGCGATCCACAATCGACGAATGGTCTCAAGCGCTTGCCGAATCTATTGGCTCCCCCGGTGGTGGTGCTGCGTCGGGTGTGATGCTCGCCATCGCCTACGGCCTGACCTCGATGGTCGCCGGCTACACGCAGGTTGAGGGTGGCCTCGAGCGTGAGTGCGTCGAGCTTCGCCAGCGAGCAGGTGCCGGACGGGAGACCGCTCTTCGGCTGGCCGATCGGGATGCCGCGGCGTCAAAGTCTTTCGGCAGCGCGTTCCGGCTGGAGCGCGGCAAGCAGCGGGAGGATGCCATCCGGGATGCCTCCGTCGAAGCGGCCCGCGCCTCCGCCGCCCTGGGCAAACAGGGAACGGAGGCGGTCGCCGACCTGGAGTGGCTGGAGCGGCACGGCAACCCCGCGCTCGTCGCCGATGTCGCGGTTGCCTGCGGGTCGCTTCGGGCTGCGATCGCCGGCGCCCGCACCAACGTGAGCTTCGATCTGGGCTCACTCACTTCGAGCGGCGAGTCGCTCGCGGACGTGCGCGAGCGGCATCCGGTGCTCTGGGAAACGGTCCAGGAACTGGATGTCGTCCTCGGCCGCATCGACCGGCTGTCGGGTGAGATTGAAGGACGCGCCACACCGGCGGGTTGATTGCTCGTTCGTCGCATGTGCCGTGCTATACCTACACAGGGGGTAGTGGACGAGGGACGACGGGTCTCGACGGACGCCTTCGATATTGAGAGGCGTCAGCATGGCCCGGTCCCCGAAATTCACCCGCCTGATAACGGCATCCGCCGCGCTGGCCTCGGCCGGCCTCCTGCTGGTCTCAGCACCTGCCCATGCCGCGACCGTCCTCGACGGGCCGGTCGGCCTCGGCAGTGCAGCGAATTTCGGGGTGCTGAGCGCCTCTACCGTGACGAACACCGGGGACAGCGTCATCAGAGGCGACGTCGGGGTCAGCCCGGGAACGGCGATCGTCGGGTTCCCGCCCGGAATCGCTAACGGTGTGATCCACTCGGCCGACGCGGAAGCGGCACAGGCGCAAAGTGACCTGGCCACTGCCTACAACGTCGCGGCCAGCCTCACCCCCACCTCGACCGGGCACGGCGAACTCGCCGGCCTGTCGCTGACACCCGGCGTCTACTCGGGTGGTGAACTGTCGCTCAACGGCGAGCTCACCCTGGCGGGTTCTGCGAACTCGGTTTGGGTGTTCCAGGCCGCCAGCACCCTCAAAGCAGGATCAAGCTCGCGAATCACCCTGACCGGTGGGGCTAGCGCCTGCAACGTGTTCTGGCAGGTCGGAAGCTCGGCAACGCTCGGCAGCGATTCCGAGTTCGTCGGCACAGTGATGGCGAATGCGTCGATCACCGCTGTCACCGGTGCGGACATCGCCGGCCGACTGCTGGCGGACACGGGCGCGGTGACCCTGGACTCGAACACGATCACAGCCCCGACCGGATGCGACACGGGCAGCACCGAGGTGTCGACCAGCCCCACGATCACGCCGTCCGCTCCCCCGGCGGCCGCGCCTGTCGTGGCCGCGCCCGTGGTGAGCCCGCCGGCGGTGTCGCCGGTAATTCCCACCGCTCCTGTTGTTCCCGCGGCTCCGGTGGTTCCGGCAGACGCGACGGAAGCCTCGGGCGACCGGGTGCTTGCCAGGACAGGCGCCGAGCCGAACTTCACGTTGCTCGCCGTCGGTTCCCTTCTCGTCGCGCTCGGCGGCCTCGTTGTGTTGCTGAAGCGCCGGCACGGGGTGCACTCGTAACCATTGGCAGTGAGCGGGCAGCGACCTCCCTGTGGGTAGGTCGCTGTCCGCCTCCAGCGAACGGAAGGTCAGCCGGCGGCTGCGGTACCGCCAGGAGCGGCGACCACCGTCACCTCCGTGGAGACCTTCTTGCCGTTGACGGTCAGCTTCAGTACCGCGGTTCCAGTCGCCACCGCGGTCAGCTGCTTCGTCGCCGGGTTGAACCGCAGCACCGAGGCCGGCCCTTCCTTCTCTCGACCGCCGTCGATGACCACCCGGGCACCAGACCAGTCGGCGCTCATCGGCCACTGCACGGGAACCTCGCGCCCTTCGTCCTGCAGGATGCTCGCGTCGATGGACAGCGTTTCGCCCACCGTCATCACGGCCGGCGCCTCGAGTCGCACCTCGTCGACGCGCGGCTTCGTCTCAGCCCTCAACCATTCGGTGCGGTCAACAACCGTCGCCGGCGTTGAGCCGACGACGCCAGCCTTCGGGTCGATGCCGAGCATCGTCCAGCCGGTGAAACCACCCGTCTCAGGGGTGCCAGACGGGCCCTTACCCGAGTTGCCGTTGATGATGCTCGACACGCCATCGAAACTCGTCGCGTGGAACACCCCCACGTGGGCGTTCACGGTGGCGATCGACTTGCCCGAGTCGGCTCGGAAGGCAGCGAGCGTCGCTTCGAGTTCCTCGGCCTCATACCGGTCGCTGAGCTGGCTGGCCTTCGACGGCAGCGGGTCGTTCGCCGGGTGGTGCGCGAAGACGATCACCCCGGTGATGCCGCTGTCCTTCTCCGCTTCGGCGAGCGCGTCCTCAAGCATCCGCAGCTGTGCGCTGTCGGACCGCCCAAGCGAGCCGTTTGCCGAGTTGAGCGTGACTACGAGCGTCGAGCCGAGTCGCTTCGTCTGTGTGGTGTCCCCGAACTCCGCCTCGAAGTTGGCGATCGCGCCGCCCATCACCTCGTGGTTGCCGGGCACGTAGATCCACGGGATCGTGTCGCCCACCTCTTCATCGAGCACGGTGCGCGCGAGATCGAAATCCGCGACGGATGCTTCGTCGACGAGGTCCCCGTTGATCACGAGCAGGTCAGGCTCCTCAGCCACAATCTCCTGCAGGGTGCGCCGGGCGGCCTGCACGATGGCGCTGTCCGGGTTCCGGGCGACGAATTGCGCGTCGCTCATCACGGCGATGCGCTGCTTGCGGTTCTTCACGGTCCCGTCGGTGACGATGACGTCGTCATAAACGACGGATGCCGCCGGCTGCTCCACGTCGGGAGCGACGATCGTCGAGATTCCCGCGATGGTGACCTCACCGTGGTATGACGCCGCCGACCGGGTTTCCATCATCCGGATTCGTTCGAGCTTCAGCGGGTACGCGGTACCGGCAGGCACCGTGAAGGTGACCTCTTTCCAGCCGGTCCAGCCGACGAGAGCACCGTCGAGGTTGGTGGTGACACCGTTGCCGGTCTTCACCTGCAGCCGGGGCCAGGCGCCGTTCCCGTCGCCGTGGATCCACATCGTGAGAGCCTGCGGTTGCCCGGCGAGCGTGATCGGTGCCGGGGCGATGGCGTAATAGCCACGGGTGGCCGTCGAGGTGGTGAAGTCGTAGTTGAGTTTCATGGCCGGCTCACCGTTCGGTCCGGTCGCGGCGGTTGTCGTGCCGGTAGCCCGGGCGGCGGCTGAGGTCCACGAGGCCAGGTCGCTGAGGTCGGTGACCGGCTCGTAGCGATAGCCGATGGTCACCGCGATCTCGACACTCTGACCGCCTGCCTCAACGGTGATCGTCGCCGAACCTGATTCGACGTTCGGGGTGACGAGAAAACTGTCAACACCGCTCGGCGCGACAGTGATGTCGCTGCCGGAGGTCACCGTGAGGTCTGAGGTTTCGATCGGCGCACGGAAGCCGTCACCGTCGAGTCCGGCAATGCTGAGAACCGCGGACGAGCCCGGTTCGGCGAGGGAGATGACCGTTCGGGATGCCTGCAGCCGCGCCAGGTCGCCCAGCACGTGCAGCTCGGTAGCCGCGGTCTTGCCCTCCGCACTGAACGAGACCTCCGTTCTGCCCGGTTTCACACCGGTGACACGCGCGCTCGCGTCGCCGACCTGCTCAACCGTGACGCCGTCGTTACTTGCTGCGAACTCACCGGCGACGTCCATGCCCGCGTAGTTGGCGTCGAGACCTGTTCCGGTGACGGTGCGCGACAGACCGGGGAACACGGCATCCGCTTCGTCGTTCGTGGATGCGGTGGAGATTGCGACGTCAGCCAGGACGGCTGCCGGGGCGGACGAGAAGAACGCAAGGCTGTTGGCCACCACGCGCTCGGTGCCGTCCGACGGCCGGTTCACCAGGGTGGGAGCGTCGGTGCCTGGGGCACGCGCGACAAGCGTGGTCGAGCCGCCGCCGTCGAGATTCACCGCGTTGTGGGCGCCGAGGTCGAGCAGAAGCCGGCCGAGTTCCTGCACGGTCATGCCGCGGGCGTCGCCGGCGCGGCCTTCGATCGATGCAACGTAGACGACGGTGCCGTCCTTGCTGACACCGACGGCGGTGCGAGCAGCTTCGACCTGGTCGTCCTTGGTTTGCGCACCGTCGACGAGGAGTCGCTGGGATCCGCTCACGGCGAGGTCGACGTCGGCCGTCGTGCCGACGGTGACGTCGACGGCCTGGCCGACGGTCAACGCGGCAATGCGGGCCGCAGCAGCTTCGCGACCGACCAGCACAGCGCTACCGCTCGGGATGGCGGTGGCTGCGGTGACGAGTGCTGTGGCCGCTGCCGGGTCGGATGTGACGGATGTCACGACCCCGTCAGTGACCGTCGCGATCGCGAAGGTCCTGGTCATGGCTGCCGGGCCGCCGAGGACGCGCGAGAGCGGGTGGCTGCCCCAGAGCGGTGTGTAGTAACCGATGGCGTCTCTCGGTACGTTCGGGGCGTTGACCGAGGGAATGTCAACGGTGTCACCGTCGATTGTGGCGGTGGCGGCGGACGCGATCTGCTGAATGGCAGCGACCCCGTCGGCCATCGTGAGCGCCGGTCGGTTGGAGTCCGTGGCGTTGAGCACACCGCGCGTCGAGGACACGTTCGTGCTGACCGGGGCGCCCGAGGCGTTCATGTCGAAGTAGTCGCCGTTGACGGCGGCTACCGCACCGGTGCCTTCGACCTGGGCACTCACCGTTGCGCCGCCGGAGACGGTGCCGCTGTCGAGAACATCCATGCTCAACGTCGGGGTGTCGAGGTCAGCGACCATCACGTGCCCGGTAACCCAGCCCTGCGGCTGCAGTCGCTTGAAGGAGGTGAGATCGAGCCCGGGCGCGATTGCCGTCGTGTCTGCACTGAGCAGCGAGGAGTTCTCACCGCTGAGGTTGAGTCCGCCGGTGTCTTCCGCAGCGCTTGCCGGCGCGATCGGGGCGGTGTTGGCGACGGTGCCTCCGAGGAGGAGACCGGCGGTGAGCGACAGAGCGAGCCAACGGGCAGGCCGTCGTTTCAGCTCCTGTCGGACTTGTGATGGCGGTTGAACGGCAGATGGGGACCCGAGCACGGTGGACCTTCCAGGCTTCGAAGCGGCACCCCTTGCAGGCGCCATCGACGACCCTAGGGATGCCAGATGTCCCCCAAACGACCGGATGGTGAACGGCTGGTCGCCGCGTGCTGGGCGGCCCGATAGCCGTGAGTCAGCCCGCGCCGCTGACGAACCAGTCCAGGACGCGCAACGCACGGAGGGTGATCCAGCGGCTCGGCTCGCCCTGCTTCTCCATCTCGAAGTGCACCTTGCCCGGATGCGGGTTCTCCAGAAGCCAGCGACCGTCGGGGCCTCGCTTGTTCTCGACGAGGTCGATGGCCTCATCGAGGCGCGGATCCGGCGCGAGCGCGGCAGCCCGGAAGTAGTCGAGACCTCTCAGCGCGTCGTAGTACCACCGGTTGGGAAAGGAGAAGAGCGTCCATGCGGGGTCGGCCAACTCACCCGTCGACAGGCGGCGGAGCATCCGTCGTTCGAGGAGGTACTCCTCTGCGCGCTTTCGTGCCGCCGTCACCTCAGCCGATGGTCCCGTGGATTTCTCGTGCTGGAGCAGCCCTTCGAGCACGCAGATCGTGGTGTGGAACGAGGAGCGGGTTGAGCCGATCTCGATGTCGCAGTTCCAACCTCCGTCATCGAGCTGCTCGTCGAGGAGCCGGTCGACGATGCCCTGCACATCCTCGCCGAAGTAGTTGCCGATCGCCGCCGCCATACCGTTGACGCAGGGCTCGATCTCGCCGTCGAAGTAGCGTTGGCCGGCGTGATCCCAGATGACGTTGTCGCGCACGCGGGCGATCGCCGTGCGGGCTTCGGCGCTGGCTGGGTCGAGGCCTAATTCGCGGAGCACGACCAGCGTGTGGTGAGTGGCCGTCCAGGGCTGCCCGGGAGCATCCGGGTCGCGCCGTTCCGCCGGGTCGTAGACGCCGCCATCCCACAGACCACTCGGCTCCTGCAGGGCGAGAAGCCGCGCACCCCAGCCGTCGGTCGCGACTCTGGCTCGCTCGGCGGCGACGACCTTGTGAGGTTCGTCGAGGAGGTCCCGCATCACCTGCCAGCGGATCGCCGGGTCGGAGTCGAGCAGCCAGTCGGTGACGGTCATGCGGGGCAGCTTAGGGCTGCGGGGCTAGATGCGTGAAGGGGTTCCGCTGCAACTCCATGCATAAGTATGGAATAGACCGCGTAGCCTGAGGTTGGACAGAGTGGCGGTCCGACGTCGGACCGCCTGAATCAACGAACTGCAGGATTCGATCCCGCGCAGGAGGAGACATCATGGGTAACTTCGAAGGCAAGACGGCACTGGTCACGGGAGGCGGCTCGGGGCTCGGTGAGGCGATCAGCAAGGACCTCGCCAGAAACGGCGTCAATGTGGTCGTTGTCGACATCGACATGGATGGCGCCAACCGGGTGGTCGACGAGATCACCGCAGCGGGCGGAACCGCCGTGTCGTTCAAAGCCAACACCATGGTCGCCGACGAGAGCAAGAAGGCCGTCGACTTCGCCGTCGAGACCTACGGTGCCCTGAACTATGCGGTCAACAACGCGGGCATCGGCGGCGCGAGCACCCCCACCGGCGAAATCGACATCGCCGACTGGGACCGCGTTATCGGCATCAACCTGAGCGGCGTGCTCTACGGCATGCGCTACCAGATCCCGGAGATCCTCAAGGCCGGAGCCGCCGAAGGCGCGATCGTCAACATGGCATCGATCCACGGCACAGTCGCTGCTCTGGGCAGCTCCGCCTACACCGCCTCCAAGCACGCGGTGGTCGGTCTCACCAAGAATGCCGCTGCCGAATATGGCGCACAGGGCCTGCGCATCAACGCGATCGGCCCCGGCTACATCGAGACCCCGCTGCTGAAGACCGCTGCACCCGAGATTCTCAACGGCCTGGAGGCCAAGCACCCCCTCGGCCGACTCGGCCGGCCCGAGGAGATCGCCAACGTGACGACCTTCCTCCTGTCGGACAAGGCCAGCTTCATGACCGGTTCGTACGTGATGGTCGACGGCGGCTACACCACGATCTAGATCTGACGCACTGAGCGTTCGAACGGGCACCGGATGGCGACATCCGGTGCCCTTGTCGTTGTTCCTGGGCTGTCGTCCCGCGCGAAATGCGCCGCCCCGCGACCCGACGCCGGAGTCCCTGTTTGCAACTTCGGAGAAATCTGGTGGCGCAGCGCGCTCAGGGCAAAAGTGCCCGTTCTCGCGGAAATCTCCGAAGTTGCGTCACCAGCCCCCGGCCGTCCGTGACCCGGGCTCAGCTCAGGGCGATGATCAGGCAGAGTCCCGCGAGCACGAGGCAGACCGGAGTCATCACGTTGCGTTCCGGTTTGCTCCGCGAGATGCCGTTCATGAGGATGCCCAGCGAGAAGTAGGCGGTCAGGACCCAGATACCGACCTGCGCGACGGCATCCGGGAGTATGTCGGAGAGTCCGGCGCGCTCGAGGATGAAAATCGCGAACACGGCGTAAAGCAGAATCGACACTGCGCTGCCGACGCGGAGGTTGCGCGGCAGCACCTCGTGCTGGCCGCCCCACGCGAACCGGCCGTAGGGGCGCCCGGCGATGAGGGCTGCCTGGAGCACGGCGAGCGCAGCAAGGATGAGGCAGGCGAGGATCGCCGCAGCGGTGGTCATGGTTGAACCCTAGCGGCTCGTCCGCCCGCGAGGTGCTGACCTTGCAGTGGTCGCGTCAGGACCGCCGCAAAGTCAGCAACTGGCGGGAAGAATTACTTCACCAGCTCGGACTGCTTCTTCTCGGCCGCGTGCTTGCGGGCACGAGCCAGGAGGTTCGGCCCGAAGGCGAAGAACACCGCCGCGATGAGGATGGTCACCGAGATCGGGCTCTGGAGCACGATCGCGAAGCTGCCCTCACCGAGAGCCGAGGTCTGCACGAGCGCCTTCTCGAACAGCGGGCCGAGCACCAGGCCGAGCACGAGGGGCGCGACCGGCAGGTCGAGCTCCTTCATCACGTAGCCGATGAGCCCGAAGATCAGCACGAGCACAACACTGAACATGTTGTTGCTCACCGAGTAGGCACCGATGAAGCTCGTGAGCAGGATGATCGGGTACAGGTAGCCGTACGGGATCCGCAGCATCTGTGCGAACACCGGCGCGAGCGGCAGGTTCAGCACGAGCAGCAGCACGTTCCCGATGAAGAACGACACCAGCAGGCCCCAGACCAGGGCGGGCTGCGTCTCGAACAGCAGAGGACCGGGCTGCAGGCCGTAGATGGTGAACGCACCGAGGAGCACGGCGGTCGTTCCTCCACCCGGGATGCCCAGCGCCAGCGTCGGCACGAAGTTCGCGTTCGCCGCCGCGTTGTTGGCGGCCTCGGGAGCGGCGACACCCTCGATGGCGCCCTTGCCGAACTCGTGCTTGTTCTTCGACACCCGCTTCTCGATGCCGTAGGCCATGAACGACGCGAGGGTGGAACCGGCACCAGGCAGGATGCCGAGCAGGAAGCCGATACCGCTCCCCCGGAGAATCGGGGCAGCACTGCGCTTGAGCTCCGACCTGGTGATGACCATGTCCTTGAAACGCGTGCGGATCGGCGCCGCTGCACCTATGCGGATCTGGTGAAGGACCTCACCGACGGCGAACAGACCGATCATCACCTCGACGAACGGGATGCCGCCGAGCATGTCGACATTGCCGAACGTGAACCGTGCCTGGCTGAAGCCGGTGGCGACGCCGACGGTGGAGATGAGCAGACCGAGGGCCGCCATCATCAGACCGCGCTTGAGCGACCCGCCCGCGAAGCTGACGACGATCACCAGGCCGAGGATCATGATCGCGAGGTTCTCGACCGGGCCGAAGTTGAGCGCCAGGTCCGCGAGCGGCGGCGCGAGCGCCATCAGCAGAGCGAGCGAGATGATGGCGGCGATGAACGAGCCGATCGCACTGATGGCGAGAGCCGAACCGGCCCGGCCCTTGCGTGCCATCTGGTAGCCGTCGAGCGTGGTCACGACGGATGCTGCTTCACCGGGCGTTGAGATGAGCACCGACGTGATCGTTCCGCCGTACTGGGCGCCGTAATAGATTCCGGCGAGCATGATGAGCGCGGTGACCGGCTCGAGCGTCAGGGTGAGCGGGATCAGGATTGCGACACCGGTGGTGGAGCCGAGACCGGGCATGAGCCCGATGATGGTGCCCATCAGGACACCGATGAAGCACCAGAGGATGTTCTCCAGCGTCAGAGCGGTCTGAAAACCGAGGATGAGGTTGTCGATCATGGCTTAGAAGATTCCAAGAAGGCCCTGGGGCAGCGGCACACGCAGCAGCACTCCGAAGACAAGGTAGGCCACCCCAAGTGCGACGACCGCAACGAGGAGGGAAGGAAGGAGCTTGCGCTTCTCGACGAAGACGGCGGTGACGACGAGCAGCACGCCGAAAGCGAGGATGAAGCCGATGAGCGACACGAGGAGAAGAGTGGCGATCAGGATGCCGATGACCGCGACGAGCTGCAGGTTGCGCTGCTTCTGGTTGCGTCCGAAAATGTCGACGTCTGGCACGACCGCTTCGGCCTCGAGCTCGGCAGCGGACTCGTCGTCGAGGAGGAGTTCCCGTTCGTCGGCGAGGTGTTTCTTGGCACGCATCCGCGACGCGACGTCGCTGATGGCGAAGAGTGCCACCAGAGCGCCGGCCATCACCGGGAGAAAGCCCGGACCGATCCGGCCTTCTTCACCGAAGGCGCCGTAGCTGAGGCCGCCGAGAACGGCGGCTACGCCGACGGCCGCCAGGACCGCGGTGAACGCGATCCCGGCGACCTTGAGTCGTGCAGATTCCACTAGCCCAGTGCTTTCTCGAGCGATTCGTAGTTGCCGTCGAGGTACTGGGCGAAGTCGTCGCCGTAGACCGCGTTGGCCTGCATCACGTTCTCTTCGATGTACTTGGCGTATGCGTCGGACTTTTCGAACTTCTCGGCCTGAGCGATCCAGTATTCCTTGGCCTCGTCCGAGATTCCGCCGGGGGCGATGAAACCGCGGAACTGCGCGAACGACACGTCGATGCCCTGCTCCTTGGCGGTGGGGATCTCAGCGAGCTGCTCGTACTCGTAGCGCTCGTCCGAGAACGCGCACAGAGCCTTGAGGTCACCGGCTTCGAGCTGGCCGAGCACCTCACCCGGGTTCAGCGAGGCGATGTCGATGGTGCCACCGAGCAGTGCGGCGAGAACTTCGCTGCCCGACTCGAACGGAACACGGTCGAACTTGACGTCCATCTCGGCCTCGACGAGCTTGAAGACGATCTCGTCGAGGCTCGTGGCGCCGGAGACAGCAGCGACGACGCGATCCTTCCTGGCGGCATCCACGACCTCGTCGCAGGTTTCGTACGGCGAGTCCGGTGCGACCACGAGGAGGGTGTAGTCGTCGCCGAGCTTCATGATCGGCGTGAAGTCGGTGTACTCGAACTCGACGTCCTGGGTCAGAGGCAGAGCGAGCAGAGCGGTTTCAGCGGCGAGGAGGTAGTTGTCCTTGCCCTCCTGCGCGAGGAAGTGCGAGTAGCCGATGGCACCCGATCCACCTTCGCGGTTCTCGGTGCTGATGTTGATGCCGCCGACCTCTTCGAGCCCTGCCGCGATGGCACGGCCGCTCAGGTCGCTTCCTCCGCCGGCCGAGAACGGAACGATCATGCGCGAGTCAGCGCTGGGCTTGAACTCGCCTTCGGCCGCTGACTTTCCTTCGGCAGCTGACGCGCTGCATCCGGTCAGTGCCAGCAGGGCGATCCCTGCGACGGCGACCGCTTTGACGGTGGTTGACACCATTGTCTATCTCCTTTGATTTCATACCAATGTGATTGAGGTACAAGTGACGGCCGAGAGGCTGCAATCAAAGATCCTATCGGATCTACGAATACAGTGCGCTTTCTTTTTCGGCCGACACCTGATCGTTACGATGGCGAGCGGATGCTTCGTCCAGCACCGCCGCGAAACGGGCGGCGTCGTGGGCGAAACGGCCGAGGAACAGGCCGTCGGCGGTGGGGAGCCGGTCGAGCAGGCCTGGACCGGCGCTCCCGCCATAGATCAGCGGCGGCACTGCGTCGCCGAGGGCGCCGAGCGCCGCACGAAGCCCGCTGAGAACGTCGGTGACGTACCCCGGGTCGGCGGGCTCCTGGGCGCCGATCGCCCAGACCGGTTCGTAGGCGACCCAAACGGATGCCAGCTTCGCGGCATCCGACCGGATCGCGCTCTGGACCTGGCCGAGGCAGAACTCCACGGCCGATCCGGGATCGGTCCGTTCCGGTTCGCCGACACAGAGAAGGGTACGCAGCCCGGCGGCATCCGCGGCGTCGACTTTGCGGGCGATGACCTCGTCCGTCTCACCGAAGTGTTCGCGCGGCTCGGCATGACCGATTTCGACCAGCGTGACGCCCATCTCGGCGAGCAGCGCGGCGGAGACTTCACCCGTGAGTGCGCCGCTCCCCCAGCTGACCGTCTGCGCACCGACCAGGACACCGCGGGGGGCGAGCCGGTCGAGCGCAGCAGGAAGCAACGGAAACGACGGGATCACATACGTCACGACGCCGGCGTCGGTGAGGCCGGGCCGGGCATCGAGCTCGGCGGCGAGCCGGTCGAGCCAGTCGACGGTCTGCGCATAGCCGAGATACATTTTCGTGCTCGCGCCGATGTAGACGGCGGTTGCGGTCATGCGGCGGCGATCTTCCGGCGGGCGATGCCGACAGCCAGGTCGAACGCGTGCTCGGTGGCCCCGGTGTTCGCGATGCCCTTGCCGACGATGTCGAAGGCGGTGCCGTGCGCCGGAGTGGCGATTGCGACGGGGAGACCACCCTGGATGGTCACGCCGGCGTCGAAGCCGATGAGCTTCATGGCGATCTGACCCTGGTCGTGGTACATCGTGACGATGCCGTCGAACTCGTGACGCTTGGCCGCGAAGATCGTGTCGGAGGGGAACGGACCCTGAGCGTCGATGCCGAGCTCGGTGGCACGCAGAACGCCCGGGCCGATCTCGTCGATCTCTTCGCGACCGAAGTTGCCGTTTTCTCCGCCGTGCGGGTTGAGGGCGCAGACGCCGATCCGCGGAGCAGCGTTGCCAGCCGCCTTGAGGGTCTCGTCGAGCAGCTGGATCGCCGCGGTGACGGCGGGGGCCTTGATGAAACCGGCCACCTCGGACAGCGGGATGTGCGAGGTGACCCGCGCGGTGGTGAGGCCCTCGAGCACGTTGAGCTCGCTGGTGACACCGGAGTGGCCGAGAGCCTGGGCGAACCAGCGCAGCTCGTCTTCGTGGTTCATGCCGGCCAGTTTGAGGCTGGTCTTGTTGAGCGGAGTGAAGACGATGGCGTCGATCTTGCCGTCGTTTGCGAGGTCCAGGGCGCGGGTCAGCTGGTGCATCACGCGAGCCCCGGCCTCGGGGCTGACCTGCTGCACGGGGATCGGAGTCGTCGGAGCGGTGTCATCGTCGAGCAGAACAGCGAAACCCGGGGTGGGCTCGTCGCTCAGCGGCACCTCGACACCGGCGGTGCGGGCCGCCTCGTCGAGCTCGGACCGGTCGGCGAGTACGTAGACCTCCGCGTCGGCGAGAGTCGACGGGCGGGCGAGAAGTTTCGCGGCGAGCTCGGGACCGACACCGGCCGGGTCACCCATGACGAGGGCGATGCGCGGGCGGCGTGCTGCGGTCTGGGTGTCGTTCATCGGTTGGTTCCTTCGTAGCGGCAGATGGCATCCACTTTTTCAGCGGAAGAGGAGGTGGGGTCGAACGTGTAGCCGAGCCATTCCCCCACCAGGCGGCGGGCGAGCTCGAGGCCGATGACGCGCTGGCCCATCGTAAGCACCTGGGCGTTGTTACTGAGAATCGCGCGTTCGACGGAGTAGCTGTCGTGGGCGGTGACGGCACGGATGCCATCGACCTTGTTGGCGGCGATCGCGACTCCGAGTCCGGTGCCGCAGAAGAGCAGCGCACGGTCGGCATCGCCGGCAGCGACGACCCGGGCCGCGTCGACGGCGACGTGCGGGTACGCGGTATGGCCCTCGGCTCCGACGCCGACATCGGTGACGGATGCGACGCGCGGGTCCTTCTCGAGGTCCGCCTTCAGCGCTTCCTTGTAGGCGTAACCGGCGTCATCGCTGCCGATGACGATGCGAAGCAGCTCGCTCATGAGTTGTCCTTGTCTGTGGTTCCGTTGGTCGTTGCGGATGCCAGGTGGGCGCCGATCGAGGTGACGATGCGGGCGAGAGAGATCGCACCGGCATCCGGGTGTCCGAGGCTCTTCTCGGCGAGGGGGCGGGCACGGCCCAGTCGCGGTCGCAGCTCCGCCGTTCCGATCGCTGCGGCGGTCGAAGCGGATGCCGCGTCGGTCCAGGCGGCGCCGAGGTCGGCTCCCTTGCTCACGGCTTCGTCGAGCGTCTCGACGAAGGGAACGAGTGCGTCAACGAGGGTTTTGTCGCCGACCTGCGCTTTACCCAGGTTCTGGACGGCGTCCAGAGCGGCGCGAACGGCGCGGGCAACAGCCGGGGCGTCGAGGGAGGACTCGGCGGCGAGCTGGGTGCCGGCGCCGGTCAACGCGATGCCCCAAAGGGCGCCGGAGGTTCCGCCGCCGTGCTCCGACCAGCCTTCGCCGGCTTCGGCGAGCAGCCGGATCACTCCGCCGTTCTCGGCGACGACCTGCTCGCCGGCGGCGAGGGCGCCAGTCGCACCGCGGGCCATGCCGATGCCGTGGTCGCCGTCACCGGCGATGGCGTCGATCAGACCGAACTCCTCTTCGCCGTCGAGCACGGTCTGGTGCACGACGCGGAGGAGCTCAAGTGCTGTTGCCGCGGCCGCGCGCTGCTCAGCTGTCGCGTTCTCGGGGGCTGAGCTGACGGCATCCGTCACTGTGTCGATCGCGGTGTCGCGCGCGGCGGTGATCGCGCCCTTGCGGTAGGCGGGGCTGTCGGCCGGGGCATTCCAGAGCTGCTCGAGTTCGTCGTCGACCCAGAACAGGGTCAGCGAGATGCCCGACATGTCGAGGCTGGTGACGAGCTCGCCGCACTCGGGGGCGACGATCTCGACGCCCGCCTGCTTCAGTTCGTCGGTGACGGCGGCGAAGACGGTGAAGAGTTCGTCGTACTTGACGGTGCCGAGCCCGTTGAGGATCACGACGGCGCGGCCGCCCGCCGCCTCGACGCCGGCCGGCAGTTCGCCGAGGAGTCGGCCGACAAGCAGCTTCGCCAGGTCGACGGCGGTGGGGATCGGCGCTTCGTCGATGCCGGGTTCGCCGTGGATGCCGAGGCCGATCGCCATGACACCCTCGGGCACGGTGAAGAGGGGCTCGGCGGCGCCGGGGAGCACGCAGCCGCTGAAGGCGACGCCGAGCGAGCGGGTGCGATCGTTGGCGCGCTGGGCGAGGCGTTCGACCTCGTCGAGGGTCGCGCCTGCTTCAGCCGCCGCTCCCGCGATCTTGAAGACGGTGAGGTCGCCGGCGATGCCGCGGCGCTTCTCGACCTGATCGGCGGGGGCGCTGGCGATGTCGTCGGTGACGGCGAGTGAGCGCACGTCGAAGCCTTCACCGCGCAGGCGCTGCTCGGCGAGGCCGAACTGGAGCACGTCGCCGGCGTAGTTGCCGAAGGTGAGGAACACGCCCGCACCGCGTTCGACAGCCTTGGCGACGCGGTAGACCTGGCCGGATGCCGGAGACGCGAAGATGTTGCCGCAGACGGCGCCGGCGGCGAGGCCGGGGCCGACGAGTCCGGCGAACGCCGGGTAGTGCCCGGAGCCACCGCCGACGACGACGGCGACACGGCCGTTCGGGATGACGGTGGAACGAACCACTCCCCCGTCGACGCGGCGGACGTAGCGTTCGTTCGCCGCGACGAAACCGGTGATGGCGGCATCCGCGAAGGTGGTGGCATCCGTGATCAGCTGGGTCATGAGAGGACTCCCATCGTTGTCGCTTCTGCGGGGGCTGCGGCCGGCTGCGCCTGCGGCAGCAGGGTTCGGAGGTACTGCATGTTCATGGCGCTGACACCGAGGCCGTCTCCGCCGTAGTGCTCGCAGGTGAAGACACCCGAGAAGCCGAGCGTGAGGGCTTCGCGAATCGCCTCGCGGTAGTTGATGAAGCCGAGGGCGAGCGGGGCGGGGATCGAGATGATGGAGCCGGTGGCGGGATCCTCGTCGCGGTAGTAGTTCTTGACCTGCCAGTAGTTCGTGTACGGGAGGGTCTTCGCCAGGATTTCGCGCCAGTCCTCGATCGGTCGGTGCAGTCGGACCAGGTTGCCGATGTCGGGGTCGAGGCCGACGTTCGGCAGGTCGATGTCCTCGATCATGCGGACGGCACTGTCGGCGGTGCCGAGGTAGGTGTCCTCGTAGAGCTCCAGCGAGACGATCATGCCGTTCTCTGCGGCATGGCGACCGATGTCGCGGAACCGCTCGACGGCCAGGGCCCAGGTGGCGGGGTCGTCGACGGGGTCTTCTGCGCCGGGGGCGTTCCAGAACCACAGCTGTTTCTGCTGTGCTTCGGTGAACGGACGGTGGAGGCCGAGCGACAGGACCTCGACACCGACGGATGCCGCGGCGTCGATCGTGCGGTGCGTGTAGGCCAGGTTGTCGACGCCGGTCGCGGGGTCGATGATGCTGCGGCGGGTGATCGAGAGGGCGGGGACGCGGAGCCCCGACTCGAGGACCATCAGCTCGAAGGCGCGGAGGCGCTCTCTGTCCAGGTCGCCGATCCGGAGCCAGTTGTCCGTCAGGTCGACGTGCTCAAAACCGACGGATGCGACCTCACGGAAGGTCTTCAGCCACTCCTCCGGCTGAGCGTGCTGAACCCTCGGGTCAGCGAACTGGTGAAGAGCGGCCGCGATGGGCCAGGTCTCTCGTGAGTGGGGCATACAACACCTCGTCGTGTGGCGGCGGGAGTACCGTGGCTGTCATCCTGTTTCCTATTGGTTTCACGATATTGGGCCGTGTGTCAAGTTCCCGCTGCATCCACACACTGCCTCTGGCACCCGAGGACGCGCGCTCGACAGGAGGAATTCGCTGGGACGCACACTCAACCGGGCCGATTGAGCCATTCTTCGGCGCGTCACCTGTTGGGCAGCGAAACCTCGGGGCAGGTACGGGAAGGGCCGGCGAGCCGTTGCCGGTCAGGAGAGCTGGGTTTTGTCCGCGATCGCGCGCTGCTTAACGCCCTCGATGTGGGCCGCCATCTGCCAGCGGGCGGCGGCGGCATCCCCTGCCGTAAAGGCGTCGAGGATGGTGGCGTGCTCGGCGATCGCATGATCGGCGTCGCTCACGCCCAGGCCGCCGAAGAGCCGGAAGCGCTGCACGTGCCCACCCAGGGCCGTGTACGCGGAGAGCAGGAAGCGGTTCTCGGCACCTTCGGCGATGAGGCGGTGGAAGCGCTCGTCGGCCTCCCAGTACGGCTTGATGGTGCCGGTGCTCGGATCCTTCGGAGAGTTGCGGAGGTCATCGATCGACTGCGCCAGTTCTGAGATGAGACTCTCCGAGTTGGCGGTGCAGGCGCGGAAAGCATTCTCCGGCTCGAGGAGGGCGCGGGCTTCCATGAGTTCCCGGACCTCGTCGACCGAGAAAAGGGGTGCAACGCGGTAGCCCTTGAGAGCGGCACGGACGACGAGCCCCGTGGACTCGAGCCGGGCGAGCGCTTCACGGATCGGCGTCTGCGAGATTTCCATGCTGCGGGCGAGGGCGTCGATGTTGAGCGGTTCGTCGGCTTCGAGCCGGCCGTCGACGAGCGCAACCATGAGTTCGTCGTAGACGTGGTCGGCGAGCACCTGGCGCGAGGCCACGGCGCGAATAGAAGATCCTATAGCCATGCACACACCTTAGTTCCCCGAGCGGGGGCGGGCGAGCGCCGTGCCGCGCCTGCGGAACAACGCGGCTCCGCTTAGCCCGCGACCGTCACGACGGCGGGCAGGCTTTCCCAGCCGCCGGCATCCGTGCGTGAGAGCAGCACCATGGTGGCGTTCGCGATTCCGCCGATGTCTTCACCGGTGAGCGCGAACACGGTGGCGCGGATGAAAGCGCCATGCGACACCAGGATGAGGTTGCCCGGATGCCTGTCGACTAGTTCGTCGACGACACGGGCGCCCCGGCGCCGAACATCCTCGACAGGTTCGGCGTCGGGGAAGACCCGGTCCGCCCACTTGGCCGAGATGTCGTCGGCGGTCGCACCGTCGGCCTGCCCGAAGCTGCGCTCGATCAGGTCGTCGACGGTTCCGGCGAATGGGATACCCGCGCCGGCGCTGATCTCGAGCGCCGTCGCTGAGGCACGGGAGAGCGGTGAGCTGAGCACGAAGGACCAGTCCTCGGGCGAGAAGCTTCCGGCGAGCACTCGCGCCTGCTCGACCCCGGTTTCGTTCAGCGGGATGTCGGCACGGCCCTGCAGGCGTCGGCGAAGGTTCCAGTCGGTTTCACCGTGGCGCACGAGGGCTATTGTCGTCATGGTTCCACCGTAGCTGAGGCACTCCTGAGGGATGCCTGTACTCGCCCCGGGCTCCGCTCCGGCGGCCTTCGCAACTCGGGAGCATTCCTCAGCGAGTCCCGGCCTCTGCCCCTCGCCACCGTCGGTGCATCCGCGTAGCGTGAATGGTCACGCAGTGAACTCAACGAGGAGGATCTCATGGCCGAGCTCTCACCAATCCAACCCTGTCTGTGGTTCGACGATCAGGCACGCGAAGCCATGGAGTACTACGTGGACGTGTTCCCGAACTCCCAGATCTCGTCGATCGACGAATACCCGGACGAATCGTTGGACGAACACTTCGTCGGGATGTCGGGCAAGGTGCTGAACGGGCAGTTCACACTGAACGGCGTCGACTTCGTCTGCCTCGATGGCGGGCCGCCGTTCACCTTCAACGAGTCGATCTCGTTCGTCGTCGCCTGCGACGACCAGAACGAGATCGACCGGTACTGGTCACAGCTTTCGCACGTGCCCGAGTCGGAGCGGTGCGGCTGGTGCAAGGACCGGTTCGGTATCAGCTGGCAGATCATCCCGGCGAACATGGGCGAGCTCACCCGTCGGCCCGAGCAGATGCAGGTGATGATGCAGCAGAAGAAGATCGTGATCGCGGAACTCGAGAACGCCTGACCACGCGACATCCGCACCGAAATGGCAGTTACGCACTCAAACGGAGCCAGAGTCTTCGTTTTGCGTGCGCAAATGCCATCTCGCGGACGGAGCAGGGCTAGGCGTCCTGCGGCACCCGCACCGTCAGCCCGCCGGGCTTGATCTGGATCTTCACCGCCTGCGCGGTGCCCATTCCGTCGCCGTCGAGTTCGATCTCCTCAGCGCGACTGAGCCGCATGGTCAGCGAAGTGCCCTTGACGTAATTGAGCGCCTTGACATCCTTCTTCGGCAGCTTGCGGCCCAGCTTCGTGCGGTGCAGCACGCCGTTCTCCCACAAAATCTTGAACGTGATCTGCATCCAGTGGAACGGGTTCTCCGGCCGAAGAATCAGGATGTCGAACTTGCCGTCGTCCACCGCGGCATCCGGTAGCAGCATCACGTTGGCCTGCAGCGAGCCGCAGTTGCCGACGATGATGGTGTGCGCGCGCACCGACTTCGTCTTGTGCGCGTCGAGTTGGTAGCGCACCCGCAGCTCGTTCTTGTCGGTGAGCGCCTTGAAGATCGCGCCGACGTACGCCAGCCAGCCGACCTTCGCCTTCAAATCCTCGTCGGTGTTCGCGAGCATCTTGGCGTCCAGCCCCAGCCCGGCCATGACCAGGAAGACGTGATTGGTGAGCGACTGGTCACCGTGACGGATGTCGATGAGGCCGAGGTCGACATCCCGGTCCTTGCCCGAGAACGCTGAGTGGATGGAGTGCTCGAGGTCGTCGAGGGTGAGGTCGAGGTTGCGGGCGAGGAGGTTGCCCGTGCCGGACGGCAGGAGCGCAAGCCTCGCCTCGGTGTTGTGGATGGCTTCCGCTGCGGCACGGACGGTGCCGTCACCTCCGGCCACGATCACCATGTCGGCACCGGCTTCGACCGCTTTCTTGGTGACACCCTGGCCCGGGTCCTCGACGGAGGTCTCGAAGTAGAGGGTCTCCCCCCAGCCGGCGGCCTCCTGCTCGGCGGCGACAACAGCTTTGATGGCGTCGAGGTCAACCTTGATCGGGTTGTAGATCACCGCGGCGATGGAGGTTCGGGATGCCACGGACGCCTCAGGCGCCTGGGATGCGGTCGAATCAGTCATGGGTCCAGCTTCCTGTACTTTCGGGCATCTGTGAAGCAAGAGACCTCATGCGTCCCGGTGGACCGTCCAGACGAATCGAGGCGGTCCACCGTTCCGTTGACGCTGGGTTCGTCTCCCGTCGCTTCCGGGAAAGCTTATTGAGCACCCGGTAGCGTGCCTAAACAACGGCAGAGCCTTGACTTCCCAGCGAATCGACCGGAGCATCCCAGCTGAACTCGTGGGTCAGCGGCGGAAGTTTCTCAGCGTCGTCTCGAACAGTCCCTTCACCGGGCGCTGCTGCTCGCCCTGCTGGGCTCCGAGCACGATCATCACCAGGGTGAGGGCGGGAGTGACCCACTGCAGCACTTTCTGCACCCGCTGGGCCGTCTTCAGACCCTCGGAGGCGTTGGGCGCCGGCTCCGTGATTCCTTCCGCTCCCTCACTGGAACGGTCGTCGATGATCTTGCCGAGCACGCCCGAGACCACCGTTGTTGCGCCGGCAGCGATCGTGACGCCGAGCTTCACCGCCGTGTTGGTGCGGCTCTCGGCCTGGTTCTTGAGGCGCTCCTTGTTGCTGACGATGAGACCGGCTCCACCGATCCCGTGGATGATGATCGCGACGAGTTCGACCGGCAACCACCTCCACCAGCCGATGGACGCGAGCTTGAGTCCTTCCGCGGATGAACGGGCCTGCGCGGCGGCGCCGTTGAGTCCGACGGCGCCCATCAGGGACCCTCCGAACCAGGCGGCAAGGCCGGCGTCGTGCATGCTTCGGACAATTGTGTTGCGACTGGGCATGACAGTCCTTCCTTAAACGGTGAATGTTGAAGGAAACTTACGCCCGGATGTTCCGGCGAGGCAGGGACTTGACAGCTCTGCTGAGTCAGCGAACCGGGCCGAGCGCTCCCGCCGACTCCTGCAGGTAGCAGACACCGCACAGCGACTCGTAGGTCACTTCGACGCCATCGATCGCGACCTGGTCGCCGTCAAAAATGAACCGGTCACCGAGGCGGCGCCCGTTGAACAGCGCCTTGCGACCGCAACGGCAGATCGTCTTGAGCTCCTCGAGGGTGTGCGCGATCTCGAGCAGACGCCGGCTGCCCGGGAATGCCACCGTCTGAAAATCGCTGCGGATGCCGTACGCCAGCACAGGGATCCCCTCGAGCAGGGCGATACGCAGCAGGTCGTTCACCTGTGCGTCGGTGAGGAATTGGGCCTCGTCGAGCAGAAGACAGCTGATGTCTGCGCCGTTCCTGGCGAGGGCGGCAGCACGGTGGTGCAGAAAAAGGGCGTAGGCGTCGGCATCCGGTTCGATGATGAAATCCACGGGGCGGATCACACCGAGCCGGCTTTCGATGCTCGACTCAGCCTTCGTATCCACGGCCGGTTTGGCCAGCAGAACGTGGTGGCCGCGCTCTTCGTAGTTGAACGCCGCCTGCAGGAGGGCCGTGCTCTTGCCGGAGTTCATCGCGCCGTAGCGGAAGTAGAGTTTTGCCACGGATTGAGTTTAGTAGCGGCTATGAGACGGCGCTGTCGTCCCAGTTCGCCGTGGTGCGCTCGGATGGTCGGCCATAGGCGTCCTCGGTGGGCTGGTCGAGGGCGACGCGGTACGCGTGCTCCAGTTCCCGCCCGGCGGTCGCCCAGGTCAGCTGCTGGGCGTGGGAGAGCGCCGACGTCCGGAGGAATCGGCGCACCTTCTCCTGCTCGTAGAGCAGGTCGATGTGCCCGGCGAGCGTGTCGGTGTCACCGGCCTCATGGAGAAGCCCGTTCACCCCGTGCTCGATCATGCCGCCGCTCGCCGTTGACGCCAGCGGGATCACCCCGGCACCCTGTGCCTCGTAGGTGGCGAGGGCGCTGCCCTCTTCGACGCTGGGCAGGAGCAGCGCGTCGGCCTTGGCGTACACGGCACCGGGTTTCTCTGTCGGCCCGTAGAGGGTGATCGACGGGTGCGCGAGGAACGGCCGCAACACCTCTCGGTAGTCCTCGTCGAAGGTGCCGTAGATCAGCAGACGCCCCGTCTCGCTGGCCCGCGACGCGAGCCAGGCCTTGAGCGCATAGTGGAGTCCTTTGCGGGGCACGCACCGGCCGAGGAAGAGAGCGGTGAACGGATGCTCTTTCTCACGGACCTGCACGCGGATCTCCGCCGGGTCGAACCCGTACTGGTGCCGGATGAGGCGGGAAGGATCATAGCCGCGCGCCAGGAACGAGTTCGCGACGGCATCCGATGGCACCAGGAGAGCGGTTGCCGCAGCGTACTCGCGTTCCTCGAGTTCGATGCGGTCGCCGTCACCGAACTTCAACCATACGGGCGGGATCTGCAGGCCGAGGAGGGCGTACTCGCGGCTGACGGCGGTGCAGGCCTGGGCGAAGTGCGTGCCAGGGGCCTCACGGAGGCCGACGACGCCGAGGCGCTCCGCGAGTTCAAGGGTCCGTGCGGCCGCGAGCGGCCAGGCGTGGACGACGTCGAACCGGCCGGTGGCGAGCACCCGGCGTGCGCGCCAGTCGTGCCACGCGTACGCACGAGCACGGCCGATGCTGCGCTCAGGGATGCGACGCCCGCCGAAATCGAGGGAGCGGACGATCGAACGGATGCCGACGACCGCGCGGGCGACGCTCGCCACGACGAGTGTGACATCGTGCCCAAGCCGGACGAGCTGGTTGACCTGATGCCAGGCGATCGCTCCCGGACCGGGACTCCCGATCGCTCCGGGAAAACTGTACAAAATCCTCAGCGACGCGGATCTCGCGTCCATTCCTCCTGCTGCACCCACAGCAAACCATCACCCTCCGACACCGACAGGGGGTGTCTCCCGCCGGTCGCGTTTACAGGCGCAAGGTCCAGCCGGAGTACGGTCCGAACCCCCCGGTTGGGGTTCAATATACCGGCGACTGTGAGAAATGCTCAATCTCGGTCACTGAGGGTTCCCCCAAAGAGGGGACAAGTGGTAGGGCTGGTTCTGCGCGGGGCCGTCAGCGGGTGATCGCCAGGGCCTCGGCGGTCTTCGACAGCACGGCGCTGGCCTGCGCCGGGTTCTCGTTGAGCAGCATCCCGTAGCTGGGCATCAGGCCGCTGATCTGCGGTTCCCACTGCGAGAACTCGTTCGGGAAGCACTTCTTCAGCACATCGATCATGATCGGGACCGCGGTGGATGCCCCGGGCGATGCCCCGAGCAGCCCGGCGATGGTGCCGTCGCCCGCGGCGATCACCTCGGTACCGAACTGCAGTACACCGCCCTTTTTCTCGTCCTTCTTCATCACCTGGGCGCGCTGGCCGGCGGTGATGAGGTACCAGTCCTCGGGCTTCGCCGTCGGCATGAACGCCTGCAGCGACCGGAACTTCTTCGACTTGCTGGCGAGCAGCTCACCGACCAGATACGTGATCAGGCTCGGGTTGTCCTTCGCGACGGCGAGCATCGGCACGAGGTTCGACGGGCGCACCTGCGTAACGATGTCGAGGATCGATCCATTCTTGAGGAACTTGGGGCTGAAGCCGGCGTACGGCCCGAAGAGGAGGCTCGATTCACCGTCGACGACCCGTGCGTCGAGGTGCGGAACCGACATCGGCGGTGCACCGACCGCGGCCTGGCTGTAAACCTTGGCGCGGTGCTCGGCGACGATCTTGGGGTTGTCGGTGCGCAGGAACTGCCCCGAGATCGGGAAGACACCGTAACCCCTGATCTCAGGAATCCCGGACTTCTGCAGGAGTTTCAGCGCCCAGCCGCCTGCGCCCACGAACACGAATCGCGCGCGGGTCACACCGGGAGTCCTGCCGACCAGCAGGCGGTGGCGGATGAGCCACGTCCCGTCCTTCTGCTTCTTCAGTCCGCGGACCTCGGTGTTGAGGCGAAGCTTGGCGCCGGCATCCGTTGTCGCGTCGAACAGCTGATGGGTCAGCGCGCCGAAGTCGACGTCGGTGCCGGAGGCGACACGGGTCGCCGCGAACGGCTCGCCCTTGAGACGCTTCTTCATGAGCAGCGGCGCCCATTTGTGGATGACGCGGGAGTCCTCGGAGTATTCCATGTCGTCGAACAACGGCTGCTTCTTGAGCACGCTGTAGCGCTCGCGCAGGTAGGCCACGTTCTTCTCGCCCTGCACGAAGGTCATGTGCGGGGTCGGGTTGATGAACGTAGACGGATCGCGAAGGATGCCGCGGGCGACGAGCGAGGACCAGAACTGGCGGCTCAACTGGAACTGCTCGTTGATGCTGATCGCCTTGGACGGGTCGAGCGAGCCGTCCTTGCCCTCGGGCATGTAGTTGAGTTCGCAGAGCGCGGCGTGGCCGGTGCCGGCGTTGTTCCAGGGGTTCGAGCTCTCCTCGGCGACATCGCCGAGTCGTTCGAAGATTTCGATGGTCCAGTCCGGCTGAAGCTGCTTGATCAGGGCTGCGAGAGTTGCGCTCATGATGCCGCCACCGATCAGGGCGACATCCACCGGGCTGGAAGAGGTCATGGCTCTAGTTTAGGCGGCGGCACGAGTGGGTCGCGCACGCGCCGGCCGGTGCGGCTCGCGCCTGCACGCCCTGCCGCTGCTTCGACAGGAGATTCGTTCGGTCGCGAACGCTCGACAGGAGGATCGGGCTGTTTCGCCAGCCACTCCCCTGTTCGGCGTCGCCCGACCAGTAGTCCTCCACCGTGCACCAGATGGGCAGAAGAACTCACAATTGCCGGTTTCGCGCCCATGGAGCCCGCCACGACGCCGACAGTGGACGCATGACCCGCGACATCGTTGAAGACATGCGCCGATTCGGCCATCTCGCCCAGCGCAGCCAGCTGCTTGAGCTGGGCCATTCTGCCCACCGGGTTCGATCCGCACTGGCGGAGGGGTCGATGGTGGCGCTTCGCCGGCCGTGGGTGGCCACGCGACTGGCGCATCCGGAGGCGGTTCGGGCGATCAACCGGGGCGGCAAGCTGGCTGCTTCGTCCGCTCTCCGCAGCTACGGGGTCTGGGTCGGCAGAAGTTCCGGCCTGTGGGTGTGCTCGCCGCCGCACGCCAGCCGTTTACCGGTCCTCTTCCCGGGCGAGCACCGCATCATGGCACCCGAACGATTCCCGGCGACCACCGACATCCGGTGGCGGGTGTCGGTTCCGGACGCCCTGGCCCAGACAATTGTGCGCGGTGACGCGACGGATGCCATCGCCTCTCTGGAGAGCGCGCGGTACATGGGGTTGATCGACGACGTCCTGGTACGCGACATCGAGAACGTCCTGCCACGACGGTTGCGACGAGGTGTCGCGCGGAGCCACCGCAAGGCGATGTCCGGAATCGAAACGCTGTTCCGCCTCGCGGCGGAAGCGGAAGGCTGGAACGTCGAGATTCAGGTGTTCGTTCGCGGCGTGGGCCACGTCGACGTGCTGATCGACGGCTGGCTCGTCATCGAACTGGACGGCGGCTCGCATGCGGAACTGGAGCAGATGCACATCGATCGCAGCCGGGATGCCGAGTTAATCCTGCTCGGCTACCGCTATCACCGTTTCGATCATCCACAGCTGATGAACTCGATGAACCGGTGCATCGAGGTTGTGCGGCGGATCCTCGCGCAAGGGCGTCCGTCCGTGCGCTGAGGCTCGCGCAGGCAATCGCACGCACAGCAGGGGGTGTTGGGTCGGCCGAAATCGCGCGGGGCTAACCGAGCTGGGCCACGCCCTCCCCGATCAGGCCGACCCCGCCCAGGATGAGCCCGACGGCGAGCGCTGCCGCGCCGACGTAGAGCAGCACCGCGAAGCCGTTCGGCTTCTGCGGGTCGGTGCCGATCACGGAGAGGAAGAACCCGGCGGGCATCAGAATGGCGGCCGAGAGCACGAGGGTCGGAGCGGCGACCACCGGACCGGACGCGCCGCTGCCGTCGACGAGGAGAAGAGTCACCAGCCCGAGGATCACCAGGACCCCGGCGTGGGCGTGCCCCGCCCGGTAGAAGCTCGTTTGCAGCGCGTTGGCGGGCTGCTTGCCGCGCACCACCTTGAGCATGAACAGACCTCCGGACTCCACGGCCACGACGGTGAGGAGGACGATCCCGGCGGTGATCAGGTTGGACGCGTTCATCGGAACTCCCGTGATTGGATAGTGGTAATATCCAGTATTGGATACCGTGACTATCCAAGCAAGGGGTTTCGTGAGAGTTTCTGCGCTCGTCGAGCGAACCGGCGTTCCGCTGGCCACCGTCAAGTACTACCTCCGTGAGGGGTTGCTGCAGCCGGGGATACCCACCGGAGCGACACAGGCGCGCTACACCGAGGACCACGTGCACCGGTTGCAGGTGATCAAGGCCCTCACATCGGCCGCTGGACTCCCCCTCCACAAGGTGAAAGTGGTGCTCCACCTCATTGACGACCCCGGCAGCGACCTGTACTCCGCCCTCGGGCAGGCGGTCGCCAGCCTCCCGCCGTATCGCGCCGGTGCCGCGGCGGAGCATCCGCGCGCGCGCACACTGCTCGAGCGCATCGGGCAGCTCTACGACCCGGGCTATGCGGCCACGGCGCAGCTCGAGCACGCGCTCGAAGCGGCCGAGGAGGCCGGCGTCGGGATGAGCGACGAGAGGTTCGAGGTGTACGCGCGGCACATCCGCGCGATCGCCGAGTACGACCTGCAGCGGATGGGAGCGAGTGACCTCAGCCCGATCGAATACGCCGTGCTCGGCACCGCTCTCTCCGAGCCGGTTCTCCTCGCGATGCGCCGGCTGGCCCACCAGGACATTGCCGCCAAGCGCCTCGGCAACCCGGCCGACTGAGGCCGCGGCCCGCCCGGGAGAAACCGCGCCGGCGCACGCTCAGCAGGAGGAAACGACTCAACCGGAGGGTCGGCCCCTGTCGAGCGTGCGCAGCCCGCTACCAGGTGGACGCAGAACTCCCCGCGATGCGGTTGCCGCCGGCTTGCTGCGCCGCCTTCACCAGGCCGCGCACCTCGGCGGTGAGAGCGGCGATGTCCGGCTCGCCCGGCTCCACCATGACGACACCCCAGCTGACGGCGAGGCGAATCCCGGTGGATTTCTCCACCGGCTCGTCGATCAGCGCGACACGCACCCGTTCGACGATGTCCTGCGCCTGCTCGAGGTCATCGGCCATGACGACGCACGCGAACTGCGCACCCGCCCGGCGCCCGATGATGGCGGTGGGCGGCAGGTGGTCCTGCAGGATCGAACTGAACGACTCGATCGTGTCGTCCCCGAAGGTCCGGCCGAACGCGATGTTCATGTCGGCCATGTTGTCGATCTCGGCGCCGATGAAGGCGACACGTTCCCCGTGCCGGTTGGCACGGCGGATGCGGTCCGCTGCGGGGGTCGAGAACATCGCGTCAGGAAGGATGCCGTTCCAGTTGGCCTGCTCGAGCGGCCGGGACGGCCGAGCACTCGAGCGTTCAGCCCGCAGGATCGACATCGACGTCGACGCCACGATCACGAAGAGGATGGTGAAGAAGGTTGTGATTTCCGTCCCGAAGGCCTCCCGGAAAAGGTCGCTCTCGGGCGACGCCAGAAGGAATACCACCGCCCGGGCTCCGTAGTAGGCGCCCACGACGAGCATCAAAGTCGCGAGGATCCGCGCGTTCAGGTTGCGTCGCATCCGCCCCCGAAGTGACTCGACTCCCGCCAGTGCGGAGAACACGGACACACCGAGGAGGAAGACGAACCCGCCGGCCCAGTCACCGCCCTCCGGGGAGTCGATCGTGGCGGCGGCGGCCGCCACTGCGGAGCCACCGATCACGAAAACGAACCGGGAGGAGCGGCCGTTGAAGAGCCGCGAACCCGCCCACACGCATCCCATGGCGAGCACCAGTGAGGCGTTGCCCAACACGATCGCCCACCACGCGGACGGCTCAGCTCCCCAGATCGCAAACGAAATCGTTGTCAGGATGCCGGCGATGAAAGCGGCACTCCACAGCCGTCCGGGCGGGTCGTTGCGGCCGAACACCGTGTTGATGACGAACGAGGTTCCGCAGATGGCGACCACCATCCCGCTCGCGATGAGCAGAGTCTGAAGGTCGAGCACGGATGCCCCATTGCCGGCTGCTGTGATCATGTCTCAGGCGTCCTCGTCGTTTTCGCGGGGAAGGGTGACCACCATGGTCGTCCCGCTGGGGCTGCTTGCCGACATCCGGATGTCGCCGCCGTGGGCGCGAGCGATCTCGCGACTGATGCTCAGCCCGAGCCCGGTGCCGTGGATGGTGGTATTTCGCACGGACTCGGCTCGATAGAACCGTGCGAACAGGTTCTTCTGTTCTTCTTCGGTCATTCCGCGGCCCGTGTCCGACACGAAGATCTCGACCTCATGGAAATCGCCGATGACGGCGATGCTGACGCGGCCGCCCGAGTTGTTGTACTTCACCGCGTTGGAGAGAAGGTTGTCGATGACCTGTCGGATCCTGAACTCGTCCGCCTGCACGATCGAATCGCCGATCGTGGTGAGCAGCAGTGAGATCTTGCGCTCCTCGGCCATCGGCTTCAGCGCCTGGATCGACTGTTTGGCGATCACAGCGACGTCGGTCGGGGCGAAGTTCAGCAGGAAACCGACCTGGTCGTCGTGGGATGCCACGAGCAGGTCGGAAACGAGGGAGAGCAGGCGGTCCGCGTTTTTCAGGGCGACTTCGATGTGGGTGCGGCTCTCGACGCCGACATCGTCGCCGTCGAGCACGAGTTCGAGGTAACCGAGGATGGAGGTCAGCGGTGTGCGCAACTCGTGCGAAACCGAAACGACGAGGTCGTCGCGCGCCCCGATCGCCTCGAGCTCCCTGGTGACGTCTCGTGACACCCAGACGGAGCCGTCCTGATGTCCCGCCGCGTTCGACAGGGGCCGCCCGGTCACCGCGAGGGCCATCCGGTATCCGCCCGGGTCGCCGTACCACATGACAACATCGTCGAACGATTCACCTCGGGCGAGGCGCTTGTGCGGACGTTCCTCTTCCGGGAACGGTGTCACGCGGTCTTCGCGGTAGATGGCATCCGGAACGATCTCGCTCTCGTCGAAACCGAACTGGCGCAACCGCTGCCGGTGCGCCCGGTTGACCATGGTGGGCCTGCCCATTTTGTCGTAAGCGACCACACCGAACGTGACCGCGTTGATCACTTCGTCAAGGGTGCGTTCCTGACGTCGGGTCCGGTCGAAGGCTTCCTCGAGCAGCATCGCCTGCTGGCGGAGCAGCCGCCGCTGGGCCCGGTTCTTCTGCGTGCCGGTGTAGCTGGCCGTGGCCACGAACGCGAAGACGATCGCCAGCACGAGCAACGTGGGGAGGTTGACCGTCTTGTGCGGGTTCACGAACCAGTTCACAGCAACAGCGAGGAAGGACAGCGTTGGGGCGAGAATAGCGCCGAACAGGCTGTAATAAGTGGCGAGCCAGATCACCGGGAAGACGAGGAAGAGCGCCGCACCCAACGACGGTTCACCGACTTCGATCAGGCCGATACCGAAGATGTCGAGGATCGGCAGCGCCATCGTCGCGCGCCGCGGCAGGTTGCGCCACGGCACAACGGATGCCGCCATGGTGGTCAGGAAGATGACCGCGACCCCCACAAGCAGGAGCGGTTCACTTGACAGGTTGATGTCGACGACGAGCAGGATGCAGACGAGGATGAGCACCCCGACCCCGAGAAGCAGCTGCCACAGGAACACCGAACGCTCAAGGCGTTCTCGCCCGTGCGACTTCTTCGGCGACGCCGAGGGACTGCTCATGTGTGAACACTAGCAACGCTGGTCGGCGGTCGGCGCCGCTCGGATACTTGTGCTACTGCGTGGCGGGCGCTAAACGGCAGCGGTGAGTCGCGCTGCAATGAGTTCGGCGATCTGAACAGCGTTGAGCGCGGCTCCCTTGCGCAGGTTGTCGTTCGAGATGAAGAGGGCGAGGCCCTTGCCCTCGGGGGCGCTCTGGTCGGCCCGGATCCGTCCGACGAATGCGGGGTCCTTGCCCGCTGCTTCCAGCGGCGTGGGGATGTCGGCGAGCGCGACGCCCGGGGCATCCGCCAGCAATTCGGTGGCCCGCTCCGGGGTGATGTCGCGTGAGAACTCGGCGTTGATGGAAAGCGAGTGGCCGGTGAACACCGGAACCCGCACGCAGGTGCCTGACACCAGGAGCCCGGGCAGTTCGAGGATCTTGCGGCTCTCGTTGCGGAGCTTCTTCTCTTCGTCGGTCTCGTTCTGACCGTCGTCGACGATCGAGCCGGCCAGCGGAACGACGTCGAACGCGATCGGGCGCCGGTAGATGGTGGGCTCGGGCAGAGGCACAGCGGAGCCGTCGTGCACGAGCTGGAGGAGGTTGCCGTCCTCAACGGCGACGCGCACCTGGGTGGCGAGTTCGCGGGCACCGGCGAGCCCGGAGCCGGAGACTGCCTGGTACGTGCTGACGATGAGGCGCTCGAGACCGGCCTCCTCGTGCAGGACCTTGAGCACCGGCATCGCCGCCATGGTGGTGCAGTTCGGGTTGGCGATGATGCCCTTTTTCGCCTCGTCGATGGCGTGCGGGTTCACCTCGGACACAACGAGGGGAACGTCGGGGTCCATCCGCCACGCGCTGGAGTTGTCGATGACGGTGGCGCCCGCCGCCGCGAACCGCTCAGCCTGGGCGCGGCTGCTGGTGGCGCCGGCCGAGAACAGGGCGATGTCGAGGCCGGTCGGGTCAGCGGTGGAGGCATCCTCAACGACGATCTCTTCGCCGCGGAACGTCAGGGTGCTGCCGGCGGAACGCGCCGACGCGAAGAAACGGATGCTCGCAATCGGGAATTCGCGCTGCTCCAGCAGGATGCGCATGACTGCGCCGACCTGGCCGGTGGCGCCGACGATGCCGAGGTTGACTCCGTTACTCATGATGTTCTCTCCTGTGCCGCGCGGGGGCCCGCGCCTAACTTCGGACAATCTTTCCAAATCGACGCTTGGTCGGCGATCCGGGGGTGGTTTTGCGAAGAATCTCCGCAGTTGCGGTCAGCGGCCGGTGCCGCCGTGGACAATGGCTTCTTCGTCGCTGTCGAGGCCGAACGCGGCGTGCACGACGCGGGCGGCTTCCTTCACGTTGTCGGCGCGGGTGATCACCGAGATGCGGATCTCACTGGTGGAGATCATCTCGATGTTGATGCCGGCCAGGTGCAGGGCTTCGAACAGGCGGGCCGAAACACCGGTGTTCGCCTTCATCCCGGCGCCGACGAGAACAAGCTTGCCGATCTGGTCGTCGTGCTGCAGCGACTCGTACCCGACCTCTTCGCGCTGGTCGAGCAGCGCGGTGAGGACCTTATGGGCTTCGTCCTGCGGCAGGGTGAAGGAGATGTCGGTGCGACCGGTGGCCGCCGCTGACACGTTCTGCACGATGATGTCGACGTTGGCGTCGGTGGAGGCGATGATCTTGAAGATCTGGGCGGCCTTGCCCGGAACATCCGGAACGCCGACGACTGTGATCTTGGCCTCGGTGAGGTCGGTTGCGACACCGGTGACGATGGGGTGTTCCATCTGTTCGCCCTCTTTCGGGTTGTAGACGAGGGTTCCCTCGTTGTTGTTGAACGATGAGCGTACGTGGAGTGTCACGCCGTGCCTGCGGGCGTATTCCACTGCGCGGATATAGAGAACCTTGGCACCGTTCGCCGCGAGCTCGAGCATCTCTTCGCTCGTGATCGTTTCGATCTTTCGTGCGCGCGGAACGATGCGGGGGTCCGAGGTGTAGATGCCGTCGACATCCGTGTAGATCTCGCAGACGTCGGCGTTGAGGGCGGCGGCGAGGGCGACCGCTGTGGTGTCGGAGCCGCCGCGGCCCAGCGTGGTGATGTCTTCGGTTTCGTCGTTGAAGCCCTGGAACCCGGCGACGATGACGATCGCGCCGTTGTCGAGGGCTTTGCGCACACGCACCGGGTTGACCTCGATGATGCGGGCGGATCCGTAGTGCTTGTCGGTGCGCATCCCGGCCTGGAGCCCGGTGTACGAGCGCGAGTCGACGCCGAGGTTCTTGATCGCCATGGCGAGGAGGGACATCGAGATGCGCTCACCGCTGGAGAGCAGCAGGTCCATCTCGCGCGGCTCCGGCGGAAGCGGTGACACGGCCGCTGCGAGGTCGAGCAGTTCGTCGGTGGTGTCGCCCATCGCGGAGACGACGACGACGACCTCGTTTCCGGCCTTGTGCGATTCGACGACGCGCTTGGCGACGCGCTTGATGCTTTCGGCGTCTGCGACGGACGAACCGCCGAACTTCTGCACGATAAGGCTCACGGATACTCCTGGGTGGGGGTCGATCGGGTCCGACCCGACTCTCCATTCTAAACGCGGCTGCATGCCGGGGCTGCTATGTGACGGATGCACGTGACGGATGCCGTCACTCGCGCCGTGCGGCGCGGCATCCGGGGCGCTCGGTGCGGCGCTCGGTCCGCGCGGGCTGGGGCGCCGATTCACCCGTTCCGGACAAGAAACACCCGGCGCACCGCGTGAACGCGACCGGAACGCGTGAATAGGTGCACCGATGCGGTCACGCGCGGCGAGCGGCGCGGCATCCGGTGGGTCATGTGAGCGGCGCAGCATCCGGTGGGTCATCGGAGCGGCGCGGCACGCCGGCGGGCTCTCGATGCGGCGGAGGACAGCGTCAGTTTCTCGCGCCAGTTCACCCGTTCCGGACAGAAACACCCGGCGCACCGCGTGAACGCGACCGGAGTGAGTGAATCGGCGCACCGATGCCGTTGCGCGCGGCGCGGCATCCGGTGGGTCATGTGAGCGGCGCGGCATCCGGTGGGTCATCGGAGCGGCGAGCGGCGCGGCACGCCGGCGGGCACCCGATGCGGCGGAAAACAGCGTCAGTTTCTCGCGCCAGTTCACCCGTTCCGGACCAATACACCCGGCGCACCGCGTGAACGCGACCGGAGTGGGTGAATCGGCGCGCCGCGGCGACGTGCCGCGCGGCATCCGGGAAGCGCCGCGGTTAGCGCTTGACGACCGTGCGACCCTCGAAGGCGCGGCCGAGAGTGACCTCGTCGGCGTACTCAAGGTCGCCGCCGACCGGGAGCCCTGAGGCCAGCCGGGTGACCTTGATCTCGAGCACGGTCAGCAACCGGCTGAGGTACGTCGCGGTCGCCTCGCCCTCCAGGTTGGGGTCGGTGGCGATGATGACTTCCTGAACGGTGCCGTCGGCGAGCCGCTGCATCAGCTGGCGGATGCGGAGGTCGTCCGGGCCGATGCCGTCGATCGGGCTGATCGCCCCGCCGAGCACGTGGTACAGCCCGCGGAACTCGCGGGTGCGCTCGATGGCGACAACGTCCTTGGCTTCCTCAACGACGCAGATGCTCGCCGGGTTGCGGCGCGGGTCACGGCAGATGGAACAAGTCGGCTGTTCGGCGACATTTCCGCAGATCTCGCAGAAGTGCACCTTTTCGCGCACCTCGGTGAGCAATTCGGCCAGCCGGCTCACGTCAAACGTCTCGGTCTGCAGAATGTGGAACGCGATCCGCTGGGCGGATTTCGGACCGATTCCAGGCAGTCGACCGAATTCGTCGATCAGTTCCTGGACAATGCCTTCGTACATGAGGTTCTAGTCCCTGTTGAATCGGGTCGGCGGAGTGTGCGGCTGTTCCTCGATGAAGCTCGCTCCGAGAAGTTCGCGCACCACCGATTCGCCGTAACGGGAGCTCGCCGCTGGGTGCACCGGCTGACGGTGCGTCGGACGCCCCCCTGCTGGCGCGACGGATGCCGCAGCGCTCGGCCGGTCGGACGCGGCCGCGTCCGCGGGGCGCTGGGTGGGATCGGCGGGCTGGGCTTTCGGCGCGGCCTGCCTTGCTGCGGTGATCGGGTCGGGGCTGGCCGGTGCGGAAACGCTCGGTGGTGTTTGTGCCGCGGAGGCGGCATCCGTTCCCCCGGTCGGCGTGGCGTAGGTTGGCGCGGTCGCCGCCCAGCCGCCGGCATTCGCGGCGGACTTCGCTGGCGGGGGCGCGAAACGCCCTGGTGGGATGACCGACGGCACATCGCCGATCGCTACCGGCTCTCGATAGCCCGGGTCCACCTGGGGGTCGGGGTAGGGCGGTTCGTCCTCGGGCGGTGGCGCGTCGTCGAACGGAGGCGCGTCGTCGGGCGGAGGCGCGTCGTCGGGCGGAGGCGCGTCGTCGTCCGGCTGGTGGGTGGGATCGGAGGTCGGGATGGCAACAACGTGCCAGCCGCCCGCGGCCGGAGCCTGGGCAGAGGGTGCGGCTGGGACGGACACGCCTCGGGCTGGCGCAACGGTCGTTGTCGCACGCGGTGCCGCGGACGCCCGCGCATCGGCTTGCGGAGACCGGGGGCCGGCTGCCGCAGGAGCAGTCGGGGCGGTCTGCGCGCGAGGAACGCCGCTCGCCGGCGACGCAGCCACGGCCGATGGCGCAACGTTCGGGCGGGCACCGGTTGAGCTCGCAGCGGGAGCCGCCTCGGAAACCGCGGTCGGGCTGGCCGCGCCCCGAGCTGCCGACACATTCGCGCCGGCCACGGCGGGCGCCGAATTTCCGGCGCCTGGTGCGCCCGGGTTGGCAGGACCGTCATTCCCACCGGCTGGCCCACCGGAACCGGGCTGGGTCGGGGCGGGCGACGTGCGAGGAGCGGCATCCGCATCGCCGGGGGCGTCGACATGAGCGATGAACTTGACGGTGACGCCGAGCACGTCGAGGATCGCCTGGCGCACGATCGTGCTGACGCCGTCGCCGGCGTGGAGGTGCTTGAAGTCTTCGACATCTTTCGCGCTGGGAAAGCTCAACCGCAGCACGGCGTCGTCGCTGAACGCGCGAACGGATGCCGTCTGCGCCACCAACCACGCGGACCGTTTGGTCGCCGCCACCCGGTCGAGGACCTCAGTCCAGGAGTCACGAAGCTGCTGCAGGGTGACCGGCCCGACCGGCTTCACGGTGACCGGCGCGGGAGGCCGAGGCGCCTCGGGAGCAGCGGATGCGGCTTCCGGCGTGACCCGGGGCCGGGACGGGACCGGCTCGACCGGCTCATCGAACGAGCGATGTGCGGACGCGGCCGGAGCGGCGTCGACGGCATCCGCAGATTCGGTGATCGCAGACGCGGTGTCGGACATGCCGACCCGGCGTTCCAGCCGTTCGACCCGGGCGAGGGCGCCGCGGGCAGTGTCATCCATCGACGGCACGAGCACTCGCGCCACCATGAGCTCGAGGTGCAGGCGGGGCGAGGTCGCGCCGGTCATCTCACTCAGGGCCGTGTTGACGATGTCGGCGGTGCGGCTGAGTTCGGCCTGGCCGAATCCGGTGGCCTGCAGTGCCATGTGGTCGAGTTCATCCTGCGGGATGCCACGAAGCACGGATGCCGCGTCTCCCCCGGTCGCGCCGACGACGATGAGGTCGCGGAGCCGCTCGAGGAGGTCGTCGACGAAGCGGCGGGGATCCTGGCCGGTCTGGATGACGCGATCGACGGCGGAGAAGGCGGCGCCGGCATCCCGGGCGGAGAGCGCGTCGATGACCTCGTCGAGAAGCGCCGAGTGGGTGTAGCCGAGCAGTGCCACCGCGCGTTCGTAGTCGACGGTGTCGCCCTCGGACCCGGCCATGAGCTGGTCGAGGAGGGACAAGGTGTCGCGGGCGGAACCTCCGCCGGCGCGGACCACGAGCGGAAGGACGCCCGGCTCGACCTGAACCTTCTCGGATTCGCACAGCGACTGCACGTATTCGAGCATCTGCGCGGGCGGGATCAGCCGGAACGGGTAGTGGTGGGTGCGCGAACGGATGGTGCCGATGACCTTGTCTGGCTCGGTCGTCGCGAAGATGAACTTGATGTGCTCCGGCGGTTCTTCGACGATCTTGAGCAGCGCGTTGAAGCCCTGCGGCGTGACCATGTGGGCCTCGTCAAGGATGAAGATCTTGTAGCGGTCACGCGCCGGGGCGAAGATCGCCCGCTCGCGGAGGTCGCGGGCGTCGTCGACACCGTTGTGGCTGGCGGCGTCGATCTCGACGACATCGAGGGAACCGCCGCCGTCACGGCTGAGCTCGACGCAGCTCGGGCAGACACCGCACGGGGTGTCCGTGGGGCCTTCGACGCAGTTGAGGCAACGCGCGAGGATGCGGGCCGAAGTGGTCTTGCCGCAACCGCGTGGGCCACTGAAGAGATAGGCGTGGTTGACCCGGTTGGTGCGCAGGGCCGTCATCAGTGGATCGGTCACCTGAGACTGACCGATCAGCTCGGCAAAGGACTCTGGCCGGTAACGGCGATACAGGGCTGTAACCACTGTCTCATCGTAGTCGCCGCCGCTGACACTGCGGCCGGGTGTGCATTTGGATGGTCGCTGAAACGTGGACCCCGGTTGCTACGGATCGCACCTTCGGAGATTCTCCCGGTCACGCCCGGTTGCGGGCCGAAAAGTGCCTCAACGCGCTGAAAGCTCCGAAGTTGCGGACAGGGTTTCTCGCCTCGCTACTCTCCGTGCCCCTGCCACGAGAAGCGGAGGCGGTTGACCTGGAGCGGGCCCGAGATCCCGGAATGCAACGTCGGAGATTCTGCGCTGACCGACTGTCTCAAGCAGAGAATCGGCACGTTCGCCCCAGAATCCCCGACGTTGCGAACGCAGCCGCTCCCCTCCCTCCCCCATCGCTCGCCCAGGAGCACCTTTCCACCGATAAGACCGGGCGCGCGAATCCGGCACCGCAGACTCCGACACTCTGTGGATGAGCACCGACATCATCGCCTGGCTGTGTGACTCAGGACATGTAGCAACGACCGGTCAACTGCAGCGCTACTTCTCTGTCCGCGATCTCAGGAGGGCACGCGAGAGCGGGCTCATCAGGCGCCTGGCACGAGGCATTTACGCATGCACGCACATCGACACCCCGCTCGCCCTCGCGGCTCAGACTGGCGGACGCCTCGACTGCGTGAGCAGCCTCGCGAGGCACGGCGTGTGGTCAGGCCTGGAGCGACCCGGCTTGCACCTTCGCATGGAACCCCACCAGCACGCGCGACGATCGATCCCCAGCGCTTTCGTCCACTGGAGTGGCACTGTCCAGAAGGCACATCTGCTCGAAGTTGCCCCGGTCGACGCGGTCCTGCAGGCCATCCGGTGCCTGGGTCCCGATGACGCACTCGCCTGCGTTGAGTCCGCGCTGCACATGAAATTCCTCAGCGATGACCAACTCGATCTGGTGTTCCTTCACGCGCCGGCACGGCTCCAGCCGATTCTGTCCGGGATAGACCGTGGCGCCCAGTCCGGCTACGAGACATTCGCGCGGCTGAAACTTCTCCGGGCGGGCTTCGCGGTTCGGACACAGGGTCACGTGCCCGGAGCCGGGCCGGTCGACATCATCGTTGAAGAGTGTGTCGGTCTCGAGGTCGACGGCGAGAAGTGGCACGGGCCGGAACGATTCCTTCATGATCGAACGAAGGATCGCAATGCCGAGTTGCAGGGAATGCGGATGCTTCGGATCGGCGGATTCCACGTCTTCGACGATTGGGACACGACACGTGCGGCGATCCGGCGGATGGTGACCGACGCACAGCGCGGGCTTCCTGCACGACGGCCGCGACGCCGGCCCTAAGTCGTAAGTTCGGAGAACCCGCCGCTCAAGGTGCGGATCGCCTCCCGGTCCACACCCTCCGCAGTGGGAAACACCACACCCGCGAGTCAGCCGTAGCGCGGCACCGCCTCGGCGTACCGGTCCCAGGCGGCCCCGAAGCGCCGCCGCAGCGCCGCCTCCTCCGCCTCGACCTGCCGCCGCACTGCCAGCACGGCCGGCACCCACGCTGCGAGCGCCCAACCCGAGCGAACCAGCAACCCGCAGCCCAGATGCCCGAGCGCCCATGCCCGGTACATCGGATGCCGCGATCGAGCGTAGGGACCCGTCGTTACCAGCCGGTCCGGGTCGGCGAGCCGGATGTCCTGCGTCTCGCGCCACGCACCTGCGGCCAGAACCGTGCCGGCGACCAAGAGGAGCGCGCCCGAGACCCGCAGCACCGTGGGCGGCCCGGGCAGCCGTCGCGGCTGAACCCGCTCGAGCACGGCAGCGACGACGAGCGGGACGACGTGCTGCTCGGGAATCGGCAGATTGCTCAGCCGATCCCGCCACCGCGCCGACCCGTTGTGCACGCGCCTTGCCCTCCCGGCGCTCCACTGCTGAGAGCGCCGGCTTCCACGTTACGCCTCGGTCGAAACCCGAAGTAAAGAGATCCGAAGCGCGAGGCGGCGGTGTTTCCAGTTTCGGAGATTCGTGGAAGCTGCCCGATTTGCGGCCCGACACGCGCCTCTGTCAGCACAATCTCCGAAATTACGGACGACCCGCGGCGGCACGGTGGCGGAATCCCGCGGCTGGGCGTCGATCACCGCGGGCGACAAGGTCGAGCTGGCCGCCACCGGCCGATGTGATCGCGGTGTCCGCACCGGCGACCTGAACCCAGAGGTTCTGTCCTCAACTTCGGAGATTTCGCGGTTTCACCCGGAATCCGACGCCGAAGCCTCGGTATCCGCAGGAAACTCCGCAGTTGGAAACCGGAGCCTACCCGCCCTGCGCCCGCGCGGCATCCAGCCCCGTCCAGCGCTTCCCGAACAGCGGCAGCAGCGTCAACACGGCGTAGAGGACCGAGCAGCCGAGAAGCGTCGGACCAACCCGAGCCCGCGACCGCCACACCGGCGACGAAGCTGCCGACCGGCATGGCGGCCGCGACCCCAGCCGTCGTCGCGCCGAAGATCCTCGCCCGCATCGCCTCGGGCGTCAGGGCGTACATCGCCGTCGACAACATCGGGTTGATCGCCCCGGCCGAGAGCCCCGACAGCGCAAAAACAAGCAGCAGTACCGGCACCGGCACGCCCAAAAGCATCGCGACGTAAGGCGGAACACCGGCGCAGAAGAACGACAGCACGAACAGCGCCCGCCCCGCGAGCCGGTGCCCCCACATCGCGAACAGCACAGACCCGGCGAGCGCACCCCCGGCGAAGCATCCGATCATGAACCCGAGCAAAGCCCCCGTCTCCGATTCCTCCGTCGCGTAAATCGGTTTGATCACCGTGATCCCGGCGATGTCGATCGCGTTGGTGAACATCACCAGCAGCACGATGCTTCGCAGCAGTGGCTGCCTGCTGAGAAAACGGATACCATCCGCCAGTTCCCGCCAATACGAGCCGGTCTCCTCCCGCAGCGGCCCAGCGACATCCCGCGGAATGCACACGGCAATGAGCACAGCGGATGCCGCGAACGTCGCCGCGTTCACGACGAGCGAATTCGTCGCGCCCACCACCGCCACCAGGATCCCGGCGCTCGCCGCCCCGATCATCGACGCGCTGCGCTGAACGGCGGACTGCGCACCGGCCGCCCGCGCCAGCGGAACACGACCACGCTCGGCCAGCTCAGGGAGGAGGACGGTCTTCGCGGTGTCGCCCGGAGTGTCGAGGAGGCCGCCGCAAAAGACGAGGAGCAGCAGGAGCCAGAACGGCAGCCCGCTGGTCGACGCGAAGACAGGAATCGCCAGGACGGTCAGCCCGCTGGCGAGGTCGGCCACGATGCTCGAGGTGCGGTAACCGAATCGGTCGATCACCGCACCGCCGAGGGCGCCGCCGACAATGACGGGCACCGTTGTGAACACTCCAGCGACGCCGGTGGCCAGGGCCGAGCCGGTGGATCCGAGCACGTACAGCGGCACGGCGACCATCGTGACGGCGTTGCCGGCCTTCGAGACCAGTTCAGCCGCCAGCAATCCGATCAGCGGTGAACGCAGGGCGGTCGATTCACGTGTTGGCACCGGGTCACCTCGGTCGGACGAAAGCGTTGTACATCAGTCGTGTGGCCCGCGTGCCCGGCTCGCCCGGGCGACTGCGTGCCTCCCACCGGCGCGCGAGCTCGTCGAGTTCCTCGGAGAGCTCACGCAGATCGTCCACGGACAGGAAAGCCACGGAGTCTCCACTCGTGGCGGCAGCCACCCATTCCGGGTCGAGGGTCGGCTCGAGGTCGATGTACTCCCCGACTTCGGTGCTGAGCGCCTGGACGAAGGTGTGGCGCATCGCCGCGCTCGCCAGACGCGTCAGGTCTGCATTGAGCCGGCTCGGCTCGAATCGGGTGTGGGACTGTGCCGACTGCCACCAGCGCTCGCGGGCGTCGCGGGCGTGCTCAGGCGCCTCGACGACGAAACCCGCTCGGGCAAGCACACCGACGTGGTAGCTGATCGAGCCAGGAGCTTCGTCGAGCAGATCGGCCAGCATGCCCACCGAGCGTGGCCCTGAAACGCGCAACTCACCGAGCATCCGCACCCTCAACGGATGAGCCAGCGCTCGCATGGCGTGCGGGTCGACGAGTGAGCGCGGGGGATCTGAAGCGCCGGTCATGGCCTCAAGGTAAACCCACAAGAGTTCTTGTGCAAGAGTTCTTGTGAGTACGCCCCGTTCGGTCACGCACGCTGAGGCGCCAGCCCCTTAGGATTACGAGGGGGCGCGTTATCGCGGCAGGACATCCCCACATTATTTGCACCGGGGGACCCATGCCAGACAAGCGAATTCTCGTCGTCGATGATGAGGCCGACATCCGCGATCTGATCGCTCTCAAGCTGGGATCCGCCGGATACGACGTGCAGGTGGCGATGGACGGCAACAGCGGGCTCCACGAAGCGCTGACCGGGAACTTCGACGGCATCGTGCTCGACGTGATGATGCCGGGCATGTCAGGCATCGACGTGCTTTCCGCCCTGCGACAGGCCGATATCACCACCCCCGTGCTGCTTCTGACCGCGAAAGCGCAGGAACGCGACGTCGAGGCAGGCTTCGCGGTCGGCGCCGACGATTACGTCACCAAGCCGTTCAGCCCGCGGGCACTGCTCGCGCGGGTCAATGCGCTGCTGATGCGAGGCTGACCATGTCGACGCTATTCTCGAGCTCCGTGGTGTTCTCGCTGCTCATAGCGTCCACAGTCGCGTGCGTAACGGCTATCGTCCTCGTTTTGGTGATGAGACTCGCCCGGCGCATCCGCGGAAACAGGATACGACGCCTCACCGACCGCATCCGCCCAGCGATACTGCAGACGGCGGTTGCCGAACAGGACGAAATCGACGACACCCTCGCTGTCTTCCGTTCGCTGCGCGGCCGCCTCCGCCGCAGCGCCGAGACGATCGCCACCCGGATGCTCTATGACGTCACGGGCGAAACCCGCACCAACCTCACCCGGATCCTGATCACCTGCGGCACCGTCAAGCGGGCCGTTGCCCGCACGACGAGCACCGTCGCGGTCCGGCGCGCGCGTGCTGCTGAGATCCTCGGGTTGATCGACTTCCCGGATTCCATTCCTCACCTCATCCGGTTGGCCCAGGACGAGAGCCCCGAAGTTCGCTCGGTGGCGACCCGGGCCCTCGGACGAACCGGTCGCCCCGAGGCGATCGCGGCACTGCTTGCCGCCCTGCCGTCGTCGAGCGGAGTCCCCGCCGTCATCGTCGGTTCAGCGCTCCTCGAGGTGGCGGAGCACTCTGCGGCAGCGATCGGCTGCGGCTTCACCGATGACGACCCAGCCGTGCGACGCACGACGGCGATTCTCGCGAGCCACGTCATGAGCCCGGGCGCCACTCCGCGACTCATCACGGCCCTGGCGACGGATGCCGAACCGCTGGTTCGCATCGCAGCGGCACGTTCCCTCATGAGGCTGCAGACACGCGACGCGGTACCGGCGCTCTACGACGCTGCCTCCTCCGAGCACGCAGCCGTCAGCGTGGCGGCCACCGCCGCCCTCGCCACCTTCCCGCCGGCCTGGACGCGGGAGGTACTCGACGACCTCAAGCATCACCCGAATGTCGACATCCGGCGCGCGGCAACAGCAATCCCGATCGGAGGCTGACGTGGACGCGGCTCGCGACATCCTGAGCACCATCTTCGCCATTCTCGCGATCCCGATGCTCGTCTACTTCATCGCCATCAACACCTCGTACCTTGCCCTGATCGGGCTGGCAAGCAGGCACTTCGCGAAGCACATCCGCCGGTCCTCTTTCACCGGCGAAAGGTCGATGGCAGCGTCACCGCTGTCGCTGGGGATTTCCGTCCTGATGCCGGCGTACAACGAAGAAACCGTGATCGTCGCATCCGTTCGCTCGGTCATCGACCTCCGTTACCCCGATCACGAAGTCATCGTGGTCAACGACGGCAGCACCGACGCCACGCTGCAGATTTTGATCGACACTTTCGGGCTCGTGCCTGACGACCGGGAGCACCCGGTGCGCCTCCACGTCCGAGGCCACATCCGCCAGGTCTGGGTGTCCCGTGGCGGCGACTTCGACCTCACCGTCGTCGACAAAGAGAACTCCGGCCGCTCGGACAGCCTCAACGCTGGTCTCCGATTCGCCGAACGCGACCTCGTCGTCATGGTCGACGCCGACTCGCTCATCGACCCAGACGCGCTGCTCAAGGTCTCCAAACCGTTCGCCGACGACCCTGAGAACACGGTCGCGACCGGCGGCGTCGTGCGCGCGGTGAACGGATGCCTCGTCAACCGTGGCCGCGTCGTCGAAGTGGGCATGCCCAAACAGCTTCTCGCCAAGATCCAGGTGGTCGAGTACCTGCGGGCGTTCCTGCTCGGACGCACCGGCTGGTCCCAACTGAACGCCCTCGTTCTCATCTCCGGCGCGTTCGGGATGTTCCGCCGCGATGTGTTGCTCGAGGTGGGCGGGCTGGATGCCGACAGCATCGGCGAGGACTTCGAACTGGTGATGCGGATCCACCGGCTGATGCGTAGGTCCAAGCGCCCGTACCGCGTGACGTTCGTCGCCGAGCCGGTCAGCTGGACCGAAGTCCCGTCGACCATGCGCGTGCTGGCCCGCCAGCGACGCCGGTGGCATCGCGGACTGTGGGAAGTGCTCTGGAAGTATCGCGGTATGACCTTCAACCCGCGGTACGGCGTCGTCGGGATGGTGGCGTTGCCGTTCTACTGGATGTTCGAGCTGCTCGCGCCGCTGCTGGAGCTGAGCGGCCTGATCCTCGTGCCGCTCGGTCTCGCGTTCGGGCTCGTCGACCCCGGCTACGGCCTGCTGTTCCTGCTGGTCTCCTACGCCTACGGCTTCTTCGTCTCCCTCGCCGCCCTCGTTGTGGAGGAGGCGTCCTTCCACCGGTACGACCGCTGGCGCGACCTCGGCAGTTGCATCTGGGCGGCCCTCGCCGAGAACCTCGGCTACCGCCAGCTGACGGCCCTCTGGCGGCTGCAGGGCTGGTGGGCCGCGCTGCGCGGCGCGAAACAGGAGTGGGGCGTCATGACCCGAGCCGGATTCCTCGAAGAACCCGCGGTCACCGTGCGGGAAGTGTCACGGTAACAGTCGTTCCCCGCTGTTCCTCGCTCGCGATGACGATGGAGCCGTTGTGCGCTTCGAGGATCGCCCGGCTCACGGAGAGCCCGAGGCCCATCCCGGGGAAGTGCTCGCGCACCGTCGTCGCCCGGTAGAAGCGAGACATGATCGCCTCGAGTTCGTCGGGCGGCACGCCGACACCGGAATCGGCGATGGTGACGACGACCGAGCCGCCCACCGGTTCGACACGCACATCGACCACGCCCGACGGACTGAACTTGATGGCGTTGGAGACGAGGTTGCCGATCGCCTGCCGCATTCGCGACTCGTCGACCGTCGCCTCCGCAGCATCCGGGGCATGCAGGTGAAGCTCGACCTGCGCATTCCGGGCTGCCTTCCGGAAGCCGTCGAGGACGGTCCTGCACAACTCCCTGATGTCGCTCGGGCGGCGCTCGAGCGTGAGGTCCTGTTCGTTGTCGCTCGCGGTTGCGAGAAGGTCGGTGATGAGCCGCTGGAGCCGTTGGGTGTTGCGGTCGATCACCGAGAGGTGCTGGCGGATGTCTGCGGGGATCTCCCGCTCGTCATCCTCGATGAGCTCCAGGTAGCCGACGATCGACGCCAGGGGCGTCCGCAACTCGTGCGACACCGATGCGACGAAGTCGTCCTTCGCGGCGATGGTCTCCAGGTAGGAGGTGACATCGTTCATGGCGATGACCGTGCCAGCCAGATTCCCCTCCGAGTCGAAGAGGGAACGTGCCGACGCCGAGACCGCGTACTGGCGCTTACCTGGAGCACCGATCCAGACGACCCGGTCGGCGAATTCCTGCCCCCGGAGTGCTCGACCGATGACACCGTCGGCTGCTGCGATCGGAGTGACGCGGTCGGTCTCGTAAAGGAAGCCTCGCGCCTCCAGCTCGGGTCCGATGACACCGGCGTCGACGATCGACGGATGGTTGTGCGCGCGTTGGTTCACGAGAAGCTGGTTGCCGTCGGCGTCGAAGGCGACCACTCCTGTGTCGACGGCGTCGACGATGGCGTCGAGCATCTTCGACGTGTCTTGTTCGCGTCGTAACGCCTCGGCCGCCTTCTTCTCCTGTGCGACCAGGGACCGGATGCTCGCCGTGGTACGTCGGGAGGCCAGACAGGTGCTGGCGGCGGCAACAGCGACGACCGCCGGGGCGAGGAAATTCCGTAGGGCGTGCTCAAGATCAAAAATTTCCTCCCGGCCGCCTATGCCGGGAAGCTCGATGAGGCCAAGGGAGAGAAGCACCGCCACAGCCGCGAAGAGAGGACGTCCCGACCAGCCCAGCCACAGCGCAGGAAGGACGGCCAGGTAGCTGATAGCGTGAACCTGCTTGTCCGGCACGTGCAGCAGGATGATCAGCGCAAGCATGTCGAGGACGGGAACGAGGAGCAGCCAGTCCGAATCGATCCGCCCGAGAATGAAGGCGAGCACGGTCGCGACGGCGATGACGGAGATGGCCATGGCGAACGCGACAGTGTGCAACGGCGTCGCGTCGATGACCACGGCGATGACGATCGCGGTCGCGACGATCAGGACCGTCGCGAGCTGGAACGCGACCTCAGGCCTGAACCCGAACCACCGCGTCCCGAGGAACTCCGGACTGGAGTTTCTCATACGACTGACATCGTCTGGCGGGCGATTTCGAGTTCTTCGTTGGTGGGGATCACCAGCACGGTGACATCGGAGTCGTCGGCGGAGATGCGGCGCGCTTCCCGCGACTTCTCCTCGTTCCGTTCGGGAGAGAGGCGGATGCCGAAAGCCTCAAGTCCGGAGAGGGCGGCAGCGCGCACCGGCGCCGAATTCTCCCCGACGCCGGCGGTGAACGAGATGACGTCGACCGAGCCCAGTTGGGCCAGGTAATTGCCGATGTACCCCTTGAGCCGGTGGATGTACACGTCGAAGGCGAGCGATGCTCGCTCGTCGCCGGCCGCTGAACGGTCAAGCACGTCGCGCATGTCGCCGGCGCCGGACATCCCGAGCAGCCCGCTCTTGCGGTTGAGCATCGTGTCGAGGTCGTCGAAGCTCATCCCCGTCCGGCGGTGCAGGTGGATGAGGACAGCCGGGTCGATGTCCCCGGAGCGGGTGCCCATGACCAGGCCTTCCAAAGGCGTGAGCCCCATCGAGGTTTCGACCGATCGCCCGCCGGAGACGGCGGTCGCCGATGCACCGTTGCCGAGGTGCAAGACGATCTGATTGAGTTCGGCGAGCGGACGGCCGACGAAGGCCGCCGCCTCTTCCGACACGAACTTGTGCGAGGTTCCGTGGAAGCCGTATTTCCGCACCCGGTGTTTGGCGGCGAGTGTGGTGTCGATGGCGTAGCTGTAGGCGGCCGGTGACAGCGTCTGGTGAAACGCGGTGTCGAACACGGCGACGTGCGGAATCTCGGGGAACGCTTTCTGCGCTGCCTCGATTCCCTGCAGGTTCGCCGGGTTGTGCAACGGAGCCAACTCGGAGAGTTCCTCGATGTTGATTCTCACGAGATCGGTGATCAGGGTCGGTTCGAAGAACCGCTTGCCGCCGTGCACCACCCGATGGCCGACGGCGCGAAGCGGATGCCGCGCAAGCGACGGTCCGTTCGCGTCGAAGGCTTCCAGCATGACCCGGAATCCAGCGGTGTGGTCCGGGATCGGGAGACGGCGTTCTGTCGTCTGCGGAGCATCCGACCGGTCGACCGACGGGACGTCATCCCAGGGGATCGTGTGGACCGAGCGCCCCGAACTCTCACCGATCCGTTCGACGAGCCCGGTGGCGAGCATCTGCTCGGTGTCCATGTCGATGAGCTGGTACTTGAACGACGATGAACCGGAGTTGACGACGAGGATGGTGCTCATGCTGGTGCGTCACCTTGCGCCTGGATCGCCGTGATGGCGACCGTGTTGACGATGTCCTGAACGAGGGCACCGCGGGAAAGGTCGTTGATCGGTTTGTTGAGCCCCTGAAGGACAGGGCCGATCGCGACAGCCCCTGCGGACCGTTGCACCGCCTTGTACGTGTTGTTGCCGGTGTTGAGGTCGGGGAAGATGAAGACCGTCGCGCGGCCGGCCACTTCTGATCCCGGCATCTTCGAGGCGCCGACGGCGGCATCCGCTGCGGCGTCGTACTGAATCGGTCCCTCGACGAGGAGGTCAGGGCGACGCGATCGCACGAGAGCGGTGGCCTCACGCACCTTCTCGACGTCGGCCCCCGAGCCCGATTCGCCGGTAGAGTAGGAGAGCATCGCCACGCGCGGGTCGATGCCGAACCGCACAGCCGTCTCGGTGGACGAGATGGCGATGTCGGCGAGCTGGGAGGCATCCGGGTCGGGGATCACCGCGCAGTCCCCGTAGACGAGCACGCGGTCCTGGAGCGCCATGAGGAACACGGACGAAACCACGTTGACGCCGGGTTTCGTCTTGATGATCTCGAACCCGGGGCGGATGGTGTGCGCCGTGGTGTGGGCGGCGCCGGAGACCATGCCGTCGGCAAGGCCGAGGTGCACCATCATCGTGCCGAAGTACGAGACGTCACTGACCTGGTCACGAGCCTGGTCGAGCGTGACACCCTTGTGGGCGCGGAGCCTCGCGTATTCCTCAGCGAACTTCAGGCCGAGCACCGGGTCGTGCGAGGACAGTACTTCGGCGGCGGAGATGTCCAGACCGAGTTCGATGGCCCGGGAGCGGACCTCGAACGGTTCACCGAGGATCGTGAGCTGGGCGACGCCGCGGGCGAGCAACGTGTGCGCGGCGCGGAGGATGCGGTCGTCGTCGCCCTCGGGCAGGACGATGTGTTTGGTGTTCGCCCGAGCCCGCTCGAGCAGCCCGTACTCGAACATGAGCGGGGTGACGACGTCGGTGCGGCTCAACTCGAGCAGCCGGACCAATCCCTCGGCGTCGACGTGCTTCTCGAACAGGGCGAGGGCGGCATCGTACTTGCGCTGGGAGTCGGCGGCGAGGCGGCCGCGGGTCCGGGTGATCGCGACGATCGTGTCGTAGGTGCCGAGGTTCGTCCGGATGATCGGCAACGTCTGCGGCAGCCCGTCGAGGAGCCGCTCGACCGGCTCGGGCAGGTCGAACCCGCCGTTCAGCACGATGCCGGCGATCGACGGGAAGGTTCCCGAGCTCTGCGCCATCATCGCGGCGAGCAGCACTTCGGTGCGGTCCCCGGCGACCACGAGGACAGCGCCCTCGATGAGCCGCGGCAGCACGTTGACCATGCCCATGCCGGCGACGACGACGCCGAGAGCTTCGCGGCCGAGGAGACCGGGGTCGCCCTTGAGTAGCACACCGTCGGTGGCCCGCATGATCGATTCCATGCTCGGGGCGATGAGGTACGGGTCCTCGGGGATCGCCCAGACGGGCACGCCCGGCTCCGCCCTCTCGATCGCCGCGGTGACCTCACCGAGGTGATCGGCGTCGACGCGGTTCGCGATGACGGCCAGGAGGGTGGCGTGGGCGTTCTTCAGTTCGAGGAGGGCGAGTTCGGCGATGTCGCCCATCTGATCGGCACTGCGCGGGTCGGCCTGGCCCAGGCGCTCGCCCGAGCCCTGGTTCGACCGGCCACCGAGCACGAGCAGCACCGGCGCACCGAGGTTCGTGGCGATGCGGGCGTTGTAGCCGAGTTCGGTGGGGCTGCCGACGTCGGTGAAGTCCGAACCGAGGATGATCACGGCGTCGCACTGGGCCTCGACCGCCTTGTACCGCTCGACGATGTTCGACAGGGCGGCGTCGGCGTCCTCGTGGACCGCGTCGTAGGTGACGCCGATGCACTCGTCGTACTCGAGGTCGACGCTGTCATGGCTGAGCAGGAGTTCGACGACGTAGTCGCGCTCGGACGTCGACCGGGCGATCGGACGAAACACGCCAACCCGCTGCACCTGGTGAGAAAGGGTGTCGAGGGTGCCGAGCGCGATCGTCGACTTCCCTGTCTGTCCTTCAGCGGAGGTTATGTAAATGCTTTTCGCCACGGTTCCACCCTACGGCCCTCGACCGGGGCACATTGCTCAATACTGTCGACGCTTCCCGCTGGCCGGTTAGGCGTTGTCAACGCCCGTCTCGGATATCCGCTCCTGGGCAGCACCTGCCCCGTGCCACTGCCAGTTCGCGACCTCCGGAACATCCTCACCGTGGTCACGGGTGTACTGACGGGCACGGAGACGGGCATCCTGCATCTCCTGTCGAAGCCCGGCCGCGGTTGCGGCGAGCTGGGGCACCCGGTCGATCACGTCGATGACGAGCCGGTACCGGTCGAGGTCGTTGAGCATGACCATGTCGAACGGGGTCGTCGTTGTGCCCTCCTCCTTATAGCCGCGCACGTGCAGGTTGCCGTGCCCGGTGCGCCGGTAGGTCAGCCGGTGGATGAGCCACGGGTAGCCGTGGTACGCGAAAACGACGGGCTTGTCCGTGGTGAACACCGTGTCGTACTCGGCATCCGGAAGGCCATGCGGGTGTTCGGATGCCGCTTGCAGACGCATCAGGTCGATGACGTTGACGACGCGCACCTTCAGCTCGGGGAGCCGTTCACGCAGGATGGTCGCCGCAGCGAGTGTCTCCAGGGTCGGCACGTCCCCGGCGCAGGCGAGGACGATGTCCGGTTCGCTGCCCGGCACCTCGGTTCCGGCCCAGTCCCAGATGCCCAGGCCGCGGCCGCAGTGTGCGATCGCCTCATCCATGTTCAGCCAGTTCGCCTGCGGTTGTTTGCCGGCCACGACGACGTTGACGTAGTCGACCGACCGGAGGACGTGGTCGTATGTGGAGAGCAGTGTGTTGGCATCCGGTGGCAGGTAGACCCGCACGACATCGGCTTTCTTGTTGACGACGTGGTCGATGAAGCCGGGATCCTGGTGGCTGAAGCCGTTGTGGTCCTGCCGCCAGACGTGACTCGACAGCAGGTAGTTGAGGCTGGAGACAGGCAGGCGCCACGGTATCTCGCGGGAGGTTTTCAGCCACTTGGCGTGCTGGTTGACCATCGAGTCGACGATGTGGATGAACGCCTCGTAACAGTTGAACAGGCCGTGCCGGCCGGTGAGCAGGTACCCCTCGAGCCAGCCCTGGCACTGGTGCTCGCTCAGCACCTCCATCACCCGGCCGGTGCGGGAAAGGTTGGTGTCGACCGGCAGGAGTTCGGCGTTCCACTGTTTGCCGGTGTGCTTGTAGACGGCCGGCGCGAGGCGGTTGGATGCTGTTTCGTCCGGCCCGAAGATGCGGAAGTTGTGCGGGTTCTCGGCGATCACATCGGCCAGCCAGGTGCCGAGCACCTTCGTCGCCTCCGCCGTCGTCGCCCCGGGCGCAGGCACGTCGACGGCGTAGTCGCGGAAGTTGGGGAGATCCAGGTCGCGGCGGAGGATCCCGCCGTTGGCGTGGGCGCTGGCGCTCATCCGCAGGTTTCCCCTGGGAGCGAGGACGGCGATGTCGTCGCGCAGCCGCCCTTCGGCGTCGAACAGCTCGTCGGGGCGGTAAGAGTTCAGCCAGTCCTCCAGCACGCGGGTGTGGGCATCCGTGTCGCGGGCGTTGGCGAGGGGAACCTGATGCGCTCGCCAGGTGTTCTCAACCGGTTCGCCGTCGATCTCGGCGGGGCAGGTCCAGCCCTTCGGTGTGCGCAGGATGATCATCGGCCAGCGAGGGCGGTCGATTTCC
>NZ_JBKJWH010000013.1:0-19161 GCF_046716805.1 Mycetocola sp.
GGGTAAAACACGCCCCGCCGGGGCCCCCCGCCCGGGGGGTGGTTTCCTGGGGGAGTCGGTTCAGCTGGTGACCTTCAGCTCGTTCTCCGATTCTGCCGCCACGGATGCCTCGAATTCGTCCGGCTGCATGGAGCGCCGGTTGGTCTCCGGCATGCGGGAGATGACGAGCAGCGCGAGGAGCGCAACCGCGACGACGTACCAGGCCGGAGCGATGTTGACACCTGTCGCGTTGATGAGCGCCAGCGAGAGCAGCGGGGCCGTTCCTCCGAAGATCGTGAAGGCGAGGTTGTAGCTGATCGACGCGCCGGAGAACCGCACCCCGAGCCGGGAACAGTTCGACGAACGCTGAGCCGGCCGGCCCAAAGTAGACGACACGGTCGGAGAGCCAGCCGGAGATGGGCACCATCACGAAGGTGATGAGCAGAGCGACGCTGTTCGAGATGAGGGCGTCACTGCTGGGGAGCCCAACGGTCACGGTCATGAAGCTGTAGAAGTACCCGGTGAGCGAGTAGTAGCTGAGGCTCGCCAGGGCGGCAATGCTGAAGACGGTCAGCATGGAACGCCAGTGCTCGGCGAAGACGGCCCGGATGGGTGCGCGCTCGACGATCTGAGTCTGCTTCAGTTCCAGGAAGGCGGGCGACTCGTCGACGCGGGTCCGGATGTAGAGACCGACGACGGCGAGGGGCGCACCGAGCAGGAACGGCACGCGCCAGCCCCATGACTCGTACGCTTCGGGGGCGAGTACCTGGGTGAGTCCGAGCACGAGGAGCGCGGCGATCACCGGAGGCAGGTTGGACCAGGTGTGAACCAGTCCGACGAAGAAGCCGCGACGACGGATACGACCCGGAGAGTGCCGTGACGTTACAGTCTCGATTCCCTTCGCGAGGCCCGGAATGACGGGGAAGAGGAACCTCACAGAGACGGAATGTCAAGGGCCTTGCTGACGCTTTTCGCGCGCGTAACGTCACAGTATGAGCGATTCACGAGACATCGAAGACCAGCTGAAGATCAACGACGCTGACGGCGAAGTTCGGCGCGCTGATCGCACGGAGGCCGGAGTGAACACCGGCTCCACGTCCGCGGATGCCACAGGCGACAACCGGAGCGTTCTCGACGACGTCGCCCACCCCTTCGACCAGACCAACGGCATCCTCGACGCCTACGACGAGACTCACCCGGGCAACGTGACCGGCGAGTCTCCCAGTGAGTACGCCGCTTCGGCGGGCCCGGCGGGCCGAGACGCACCCAGCACCGGCGGGGACGACTCGTACATGGACGACGACGACACGCGCGTCGTTCCACCACCGCTGCCCCCGGCCAGGCCATAATTCAAAGGTTGCGACGGCAAGTCAGCCGACCTCCTCCGATGCCCCGCAGAGGACTCAGCTGACTTGCCGTTGCTCTTTGTCTGCCGGTGGGGCCTCGATCAGCCGTGCAGTGCGGGCCGGTCCAGCGAGAAGAGGTCGATCGCGAGATCCGTGCGGCCCCGGGTCGACAGGTCCGCGGCAATTTCGCCGACAACCGGAACGAACTTGAAGCCGTGCCCTCCGAATCCGGTCGCGACGGTTACCTGCGAGTGCTCCGGGTGCAGCCCGATCATGAAGTGATCGTCGGGGGCACTCGGGTACAGGCACGTTTTCGCGTCAATCAGCCGGCCGGTCAGGTGCGGGAAGAGTTCGAGCGCCCGCGACTGCATCCTGGCCACCTCGAACGGAAGCACCTCGCGATCGATGGCGTCCGGGTCGGTCGGGCGTTCCTCGTGGAAGAAACCGATCTTGATGCCGCCACCCGGTCCGTCCGCGATCGGGAAGCCGTAGACCTGCTCGTTCCCGTCGGTGCGCTCGATGAACACCGGCTGTCGTCCGACCGCATAGTCCTCAAAGACCGGCCGGCCGGGGGAGTACCCCGGCTCGAACCAATACATGACCTGGCGTTCGGATGCCACGGGGGCGCCGACCTCGCCCAGCAGCTGCGCTGACCAGGCCCCCGGCGCGACCACGAGGCGGTCGGCACCGTACGTTCCGTGGTCGGTCACGACTTCCACCCCACCCCCGCGCGTCGCGGTCCAGGACCGAACGGCCTCGCCGAAATGCAGTCGCGCGCCATGCTCGGTTGCGACCTGGATGTTCGCTGCCGTGGTCAACTCCGGGTTCACGAAACCGGCGTTCGCCTCGAACAGGCCAACCGCGTGGTCGGCCGGGCGCATCGCCGGGAATCGCGCAGTGATCTCCGCGCTCGACAACACCTCGTGCGGCAGGTTCCACTGGCGGGCCGACCGCAGCGCACCGGTGAAGGTCTCTTCTTCCGGGTCGCCGATGTAGATGCCGCCGGTGATGGTGACGATCTTCTGCTCCGACTGTTCCTCGAGACGCCGCCAGCCCTCGTAGGCGCGGAGCAGGAGGGGGACGTAGTCGACGCCCTCGTAGTAGGACTGGCGGATGATCCGGGTGCCGCCGTGCGCTGACCCGCGGTTGTGGGACGGCCACAACCGTTCCAACCCGAGCACGCTCAGGCCGCGCTGGGCGAGCGCATTCGCCGCTGCTCCGCCCATGGAGCCAAGCCCGATCACGATGACGTCGGCAGAGAGCATGAGAACTCGATTCGCTGGGAATTCGCTGGTTCTCCCAGCCTAGAAGATCGGATCGGTAGCGCTGTCACCATCACTCGCGATAAAGTTGAGTCACCGAGACTCAACTTTTGAAGGAGACCCATGCAATCCGGTTCGTACTCGCAGGACGAGCAGAAGAGCGCCCTCGAACTGTACGGAATGAACCTCACCGAAATCGCCCGCTCCGGCAAACTCGACCCGGTGATCGGCCGCGACGCGGAGATACGACGCGTGAGCCAGGTCCTCACCCGGCGCACCAAGAACAACCCGGTACTCATCGGCGAACCGGGCGTCGGCAAGACCGCCGTCGTCGAAGGGCTCGCCCAGCGGATCGTCGAGGGCGACGTCGCCGAATCGCTGAAGAACAAGCAGATCGTCGCACTCGACCTCGCGGCCCTTGTCGCAGGAGCGAAATACCGTGGTGAGTTCGAGGAGCGGCTCAAGGCGGTGCTCCAGGAGATCAACGACGCCGAAGGGCAGATCATCACCTTCATCGACGAGCTGCACACCCTCATGGGTGCCGGCGCCGGTGAGGGGTCCGTGGCGGCGGCCAACATGCTCAAGCCGATGCTTGCCCGCGGCGAGTTGCGCATGATCGGCGCCACCACGCTGAACGAGTACCGCGAATACATCGAGAAGGACGCGGCCATGGAGCGGCGGTTCCAGCAGGTGTACGTGGGAGAGCCCAGCGTCGAGGACACCGTCGCGATTCTGCGCGGGCTCAAGGAGCGCTACGAGGCCCACCACAAGGTGACGATCGCCGACTCCGCGCTCGTTGCCGCGGCATCCCTCTCGAACCGCTACATCCCGGCACGGCAGTTGCCAGACAAGGCGATCGACCTGATCGACGAGGCCGCGTCGCGACTGCGGATGGAGATCGACTCCTCCCCGGTCGAGGTCGACGAACTGCAACGCAGCGTCAACCGGCTGAAGCTCGAGGAGCTCGCGCTGAAGAAGGAGAAGGACGAAGCATCGAAGGAGCGTCTCGCGAAACTCCGCGAGGACATGGCCGAGAAGCAGGCGTCACTCGACGAACTGAAATCCCGGTGGGAGAAGGAACGCGCCAACCTCAACCGGGTCGGTGACCTCAAGACGCAGCTTGATGAGATGAAGTCGCGACGGGACCGGGCGCTGCGCGAAGCGGATTACCAGGAGACGTCACGGCTCGAGTACGAAGTGATTCCGACCATCGAGAAGGAGATCAAGGAAGCGGAGCAGTCCGAGAATGACGGCCCGCTCATGGTCAACGACCAGGTCACCGCTGACGACATCGCCGCGGTGATCGCGGCCTGGACCGGCATCCCCGTCGGCCGTCTGCTGCAGGGTGAGACCGAGAAACTGCTGCATCTCGAGGCCGAGCTCGGCAAGCGGCTCGTCGGCCAGAAGCAGGCCGTTCAGGCGGTGTCGGATGCTGTCCGGCGCACGCGCGCGGGCATTTCGGATCCCAACCGCCCGACCGGTTCGTTCATGTTCCTCGGTCCGACCGGTGTCGGTAAGACGGAGCTGGCCAAGGCGCTCGCCGAATTCCTCTTCGACGACGAGAAGGCGATGGTCCGCATCGACATGTCTGAGTACGGCGAGAAGTTCTCCGTCTCGCGTCTCGTCGGCGCCCCTCCCGGTTACGTCGGGTACGAGCAGGGTGGGCAGCTGACCGAAGCTGTACGCCGCCGGCCATACTCCGTCGTGCTCTTCGACGAAATCGAGAAGGCGCACCCCGAGGTGTTCGACGTGCTGCTGCAGGTGCTCGACGACGGCCGGCTCACCGACGGGCAGGGCCGAACTGTCGACTTCCGCAACACCATCCTCATCCTCACCTCGAACCTCGGTTCGCACTTCCTCGTCGACCCGTCGATGTCGTGGCCTGAGAAGGAGGAAGCGGTGCAGAACCTCGTCCGACAGGCGTTCAAGCCGGAATTCGTGAACCGGCTCGACGACATCGTCGTGTTCTCGTCGCTCACCGAGGAAGACCTCAGCCAGATCGTCGAACTGTACATCGACCGGCTGCAGCGGCGGCTGCACGAGCGTCGCCTCGAACTCGCGGTGACGCCGGATGCCAGGCGCTGGCTCGCCGAGCGCGGTTACGACCCGATCTACGGCGCACGCCCGCTGCGGCGGCTCATGCAGAACGAGATCGACGACCGTCTCGCGACAGCGATCCTCGACGGCACGGTACGGGACGGCAACACCGTGCGGGTCGACCTCGACCCGGGCGCCGACGCCCTGACCGTCGGCTCGGTTCCGGTGCCGGTGTAAGGCACGTCGGCTGAACGGGCGGATGCTTCGGCATCCGCCCGTTTGTTCTGTCCGGTGCTGTTGCGGCGCACCCCCCGAACGGGTCTAGGCTCTGTATCCTCAGGAAACGGCGACGGAAGACCATCATGAAACACGAGCACCACTTCGAACCGCCAGAGCACGACCCGGCCCCGGATCTCGAGAATGCCAGGGAGCGCATCGGCGACGAGATGATGGCGGTCCAGGACTTCTCCAACGAGCAGGAGGGGTACCACAAGACTCTCAAGCCGCGGCAGCTCCAGATGATCGCGATCGGTGGGGCCATCGGAACCGGTCTGTTCCTCGGAGCCGGCGGCCGACTGGCATCCGCCGGGCCGTCGCTCGTGATCGTCTATGCGATCTGCGGGTTCTTCGCCTTCCTCATCCTCCGCGCACTCGGGGAGCTCGTGCTGCACCGCCCGTCGTCCGGGTCGTTCGTCTCGTACGCTCGCGAGTTCCTCGGTGAGAAAGCGGCGTTCGTCGCGGGCTGGATGTACTTCCTCAACTGGGCGATGACCGCCATCGTGGATGTCACGGCGGTGGCGATCTACGTGAAGTTCTGGTCCGCGTTCACCGATGTGCCCCAGTGGATCCTCGCCCTCGTGGCGCTGGCGATCGTGCTGTCGCTCAACCTCGTCTCGGTCAAGGTGTTCGGTGAGATGGAGTTCTGGTTCGCGATCATCAAGGTCGTTGCGCTGGTCGCGTTCCTGCTCATCGGCGCCGCGTTTCTCGCCTTCCAGCTCCCGACGGATGCCGGCACGCCTGGCCTCTCGCTCCTCGCCGACAACGGCGGTATCTTCCCCCAGGGACTGCTCCCAGCGGTGCTCGTGGTGCAGGGTGTCGTCTTCGCGTACGCAGCCATCGAGCTTGTCGGCACGGCCGCCGGTGAGACCGCCGACCCCCGGCGGATCATGCCGAAGGCCGTGAACACGGTGATTCTCCGGATCGCCCTGTTCTACGTGGGCAGCGTCCTGCTGCTTTCGCTGCTTCTGCCGTACACGGAGTACAGCAAGAACGAAAGCCCGTTCGTCACCTTCTTCTCCAGCATCGGTGACCCTGGGATCGCCGCCGTTGCGGGCAACATCATGAACTTCGTCGTGCTCACCGCGGCCCTGTCGAGCCTCAACGCCGGTCTGTACTCCACCGGCCGGATCCTCCGGTCGATGTCGGTGAACGGAGCAGCACCCAGGTTCACCGGGGTGATGAACAAGAGCGGTGTCCCGTATGGCGGCATCATGCTCACCGGCTTCATCACGCTGCTGGGGGTCGGGCTCAACGCGATCGTTCCCGAGGACGCCTTCGAGATCGTGCTCAACATTTCGGCCCTCGGCATCGTCACCGGCTGGGGCATGATCATCCTTTGCCAGATGCAGCTCCAGCGCTGGGCGAAGCAGGGCAAGATGGAACGCCCGTCATTCCGGCTGTTCGGTGCTCCATTCACCGCGTGGCTCACGCTGGGGTTCCTTGTGACGGTGCTCGTGCTGATGGCGCTTGACTACCCGGTCGGCACGTTCACGATCGGCTCGCTCGTGATCCTGATCCCGCTGCTGATCGTCGGCTGGTTCGCCGCGCGCCGAGGCATCCTCGAGATCGCGAAAGAGCGTGAGGGCTTCACCGGATCGTTCCCCGTCATCCCCGAGCGACCTGGGATCGACAGCAGGAAGAATAGCGGCGGCTGAGGTCGAAGCCGAACTAAAGCACCCGGTGCCCCTGTCAGGGCACCGGGTGCTTCGTTGTTGTGGAGATCAGACGCTGAGAAGCACCAGCTCGTCGAGCGGACGACGACTGCGGGGCGCGATCTCACGCTCACGCAGCACGTCATTGGCCAGAGCCTCCGGGGTGCCCAGCACGCCGAGAGCGGTGACCGAGATCGGCTCGAGCGCTGCATCGATGTCAAACGCAGCGCGCAGGCCGTCGACCTCGATGCCGCCCATCTGGTGCGCGTGGAGGCCATCGTGGTGGGCCTGCACCGTGAGGTGCGCCACCGCCTGGCCGAGGTCGTACTGGGCCCAGCGCAGCGGCGTTCCGTCTTCGGCGGTGACGGCGAGGTTGACGATGAGCACGTGCGCGGACGCCGCCCAGGCCTGGTTGAAGCCCATCAGGTTTTCGACGATCGTGGCGTGCTCGGCGGTGCCGCGGCGGGCGACGAGGAAGCGCCACGGCTGCGTGTTCGATGCGGATGCCGACCAGCGGGCCGCCTCGAGGGCCGCCGTGATCTTCTCAGCGGGCACCTCGACGCTCACGTCGAAGGAGCGCGGGCTCCACCGCTCGGCGAGCACCTCGTGAATGGGTTCGCTGGTGACGGCGGTGCGGGAGATGGTTCCGGTGGTCATGTGGCTCCTTCGATTGTGCGATGTCATTCGGAGTCGCCATTGACCCATTCAGATGCAAGCAGATGGTGCCCCGGAATATTCCTGAACGCCGTCGCCTTTTCCCATTATTCCGGCATCCGCTCGTCGTCGTTTCGCTCGCGACGGGATGCTACGCCGTCAGGCGAGTGCCGGAATGACCTCACTTTCGAACAGCTCGATCCCGGACCGGTCGTAGGCGGCCTCGGGGAAGTAGGTGATCGCGTAGGCGAGTCCGCGGTCCTTCATCCCGCTGAGTCGTTCGACGATCTGCTCGGGTGTTCCGACGCCGAGCGCTTTGCCGCTGCGGTACTCCTTGAGGAATCCAGCCGCCTTCTCCTTGCCGAGATACGGGGTGACCCTGTCCTCGATGGCGTCGAGCCGGTCGGCGACCTCGGCCTCGGTGTCCGCGATGACGACGTTGTAGTTGGAGCTTCGCACGATGTCATCGAAGTTCCGGCCGAGCTTCTCGCAATGGCCGCGCAGGATCTCGCTCTTATGGACGAAGCCCTCCGGCGAACCGTCGAAGTTCGTGTACTGGGCGTATTTCGCTGCGATGCGCAGCGTCACCTTCTCGCCTCCGCCCGCAATCCAGAACGGGATGCCGCCCTCCTGGAGCGGTTGGGGGCGCACGATTGCTCCGTCGACCTGGTAGTGCTTGCCGTCGAGTGTGGTGGTGCCGGTTTCCCAGGCCTGCTTCATGATCCGGACGCCCTCGTCGAGCCGGCCCAGCCGGTCGCCGACGCGGGGGAAGCCGAAGCCGTATGCACGCCACTCGTGCTCGTACCAGCCGCCGCCGATGCCCATCTCCACCCGGCCACCGGAGATCCCGTCGATGGTCGCCGCGACCTTCGCGAGGTACGCCGGGCTGCGGTAGCTCATGCAGGTGCACATCTGGCCGAGTCGCACACGCCTGGTGGTGGCGGCGAACGCGGACATGAGCGTCCACGCTTCGTGGGTCGCCTCCTCGCTCGGGACGGGCGTCGTGTGGAAGTGGTCGTACACCCAAATCGATTCCCAGGGGCCGGCATCCGCGCGGGCAGCCAGACTGCGCATCGTCTCCCACTGCTCGGCGGGGTCGATGCCGACAAGGTCAAATCGCCATCCCTGCGGGATGAAAGTTCCGAATCGCATGTGCGCCAGCCTAGGGCGGGCGTTGTTTCGGAGCGAGGCATTGCACAGCATCCGTCGACCGCGTAGAGGGCGCGCCAGACCTCCGTGCCTGGCCACTTGTTCCGGACCAATCCACCCGGTGCGCCGGGTGGATTGGTCCGGAACGAGTGAATCCGTGTCAGCGGGAGCGTCGGACGATCTCCTCGATCCGGGCGGGCACCGTGTCGTCCTGCAGGCTCGTCACATCGCCGAGCGGGCGGCCGTCAGAGATGTCGCCGAGGAGGCGCCGCATGATCTTGCCCGACCGGGTCTTCGGCAGGTCGGGAACGACGATCACGTCGCGAGGCTTCGCGATCGGCCCGATCTCCCGGGCGACATGCGCCCGCAACAGCTCGGTGAGCTCCCCGGCGAGTCCCACCCAGTAATCCGGATGCTCCGCCTCGGCCCCGTCGGAACGCGCGGCGGGGATCACGTACGCCGCGATCGCCTGCCCGGTGAGAGCATCCGCCACCCCGACGACGCCGGCCTCACCGACCGCGGGATGCGCCACGAGCGACGACTCGATCTCGATCGTCGACAGCCGGTGCCCGGACATGTTGATGACGTCGTCGACGCGGCCGAGCACCCAGATATCGCCGTCGGCATCCCACTTCGCGCCGTCACCGGAGAAGAAGTAGCCCTGCTTCCAGAACCGTGCCCAGTAGGAGTCGCGGTACCGCTCCGGGTCGCCCCAGACGGTGCGGGCCAGCGCAGGTCCATGGCGGTCGACGACGAGGTAACCGCCCTCGCCGAACGGCACCGGGGTGCCGTCGTCGTCGACGATGAGCGTCGACAGTCCAGGCAGAGCCCGGTTCGCCGAACCCGGCTTCAGGGTGGAGATGCCTGGCACGGGGGCCATCACCGCTGCCCCGGTCTCCGACTGCCACCAGGTGTCGACGAGAGGGGTGGTGCCCCGGCCGAGATGCGTGTGGAACCACACCCACGCCTCCGGGTTGATCGCTTCACCGACGGTGCCGAGGAGGCGGATCGACGAGAGGTCGTAGTCGGCAGGCACGCCGTCAGGGAACCAGGTCATCAGGGTGCGGATGAGTGTGGGCGCCGTGTAGTACGTCGTCACGCCGTAGCGCTCGAGAATCTCGAAGTGCCTCGCGGTGTGCGGGGTGTTCGGTGTGCCCTCGTAGATCACCTGGGTGAGTCCGTTCGAGAGCGGCCCGTAGATCTCGTAGGTGTGCGCGGTCACCCAGGCCAGGTCTGCGGTGCACCAGTGCACATCGTCGGGTTTCGCGTCGAAGATCGCCCAGTGGCTCCAAGACGCCTGGGTGAGGTACCCGCCGGAGGTGTGCACGAGGCCCTTCGGTTTGCCGGTCGTGCCGGACGTGTAGATGATGAACAGCGGCGTCTCCGCGTCGAACGCCTCGGCCTCATGCTCGTCGGAGGCTGCGCCGACGACGTCGTGCCACCAGACGTCACGGCCAGGTGTCCACGCGACCGGTGGGATCTCGTCGCCGGTGCGCCGCACCACGAGCACGTGTTCGATGCTGTCGACGCCCGCCACCGCGGCATCCGCGTTGTCCTTCACGGCGACGGCTGTACCCCGACGGTACTGTCCGTCGGTGGTGATGAGCAGTTTCGCCCCGGTGTCTTCGACCCGGAATCGCAGCGCGTCGGCGCTGAAGCCACCGAACACGAGCGAATGGATGGCGCCGATCCGGGCAACGGCGAGCGTGGCGATGACCGTCTCGGGGATCACCGGCAGGTAGATCACGACACGGTCACCCGTGCCGATGCCCAGTTCGGTGAGGGCATTCGCTGCCTTCGACACCTCGCGCTGCAGTTCGGCGTAGCTGATCGAGCGCCGGTCGCCCGGTTCACCTTCGAAGTGCAGTGCGATCTTGTCGCCGTTCCCGGATGCCACGTGGCGGTCCACGCAGTTCACCGCGACGTTGAGCTTGCCGCCGGCGAACCATTCGGCTTTCGGAACGGTGAGTTCGCCGTCCGCGCCCTCGGTGACGGGCTGCCAGGTGTGTGTCGTGTGCCACGGTTCAGCCCACTCGAGCCGCGCGGCGGCATCCGCCCAGAACGCGATCGGGTCGGCATCAGCTCTCGCCCAGTCCTCGGCGCTCACGTTGGCCTGCGCCGTGAACGCGGGCGGCGCCGGAAACCGTCGCGTCTCGGTCGAGAGGTTGACGAGGGTGGGGACGGATGCGTCGACGGCAGACATCCTTCGACGTTACGACCCGGTGCTGCCGGTGCCCAATCCCGGAGCAACGGGGCGTAACGTTCGCGAGTTCATGACTTTGCGGTGGTGCGGCCGGCCCGCAACCCCTGCAAATCCGGTAACTCGCGAGAGGATAGAGCTTATGAGTGCGAAGAGTGTCCTGTTTCTCGGCGGTACCGGAGTGATCAGTTCGGCGGCGGTGGCGCTCGCTGCCGACCGCGGCTGGGACGTCACCGTGGTCAACCGCGGTCGATCGAGCGAACGTCCGGCGCCGGCGGGAATCGAGACCCTCGCAGCCGACATCCGCGATCCGGATGCGCTGAACGCCGCGATCGGCGACCGCTCCTTCGATGTCGTCACCGACTTCCTCAGCTTCACCCCTGACCAGCTGCACCTCGACACCTTCCGTGACCGTACCGGCCAGTACGTCTACATCAGCTCGGCGTCCGCCTACCAGACGCCCCCGTCGCGGCTGCCGGTCACCGAGTCGACGCCGCTGCGCAACCCGTTCTGGGAGTACTCGCGCAACAAGATCGCGTGCGAGGACGCGCTCGTCGCCGAGTATCGCGCGACCGGCTACCCCATCACCATCGTGCGCCCGTCGCACACCTATGACCGCACCTCGCTCCCCACCCTCGGTGGCTGGACCGACATCGACCGGATGCGACGTGGCGCGCCGGTCGTCGTCCACGGCGACGGCAGTTCGCTCTGGACGTTGACGCACACCCGTGATTTCGCCGTCGGTTTCGTCGGCCTGTTCGGGCACCCGGCCGCGCTCGGCGACACCTTCCACATCACCGGCGACGAAGCGCCGACGTGGGACCAGATCTACCGGGCCCTCGGCACAGCGGCGGGCGTCGAACCCGTGCTCGCCCACGTGACCAGCGACGCCATCGCCGCGGCGTCGCCCCAGCTGGGGCCGGGCCTTCTCGGTGACAAGAGCCACTCGATGGTGTTCGACAACAGCAAGCTCAAAGCGCTCGTGCCGGATTTCGGTCAGGGCACGCTTTTCGCCGAAGGGGCTCAGGAGATCGTCGACTGGTATGACGCCGACGCATCCCGCCAGGTGGTCGACCCGGAGCTGGACGCCCTGTTCGGCCGGCTGGCCGAGGAACACCGCGCCTGATCGCTCAGCGCACCCGCGGGTGCCTCACGCCGTGCGTTGCCAGGATCAGCACGACGGCGACCGCGACGCCCACGACGGTCTCCAGACCACGGTCGAGAACGAGCGGCAGGACGGGGACCGGGCCGTTCAACAGCCCCATGCCGATGGTCAGGGGAGTCAGGAACAGCAGCGCCGCCGAGTAGTTCCTGGCGACCACCAGTTCTGTTCCGGCCTGCAGCACGACGAGCAGGATCACCAGCAGAAGTCCCTGCGGCGCGTAGCCGAACAGCAGGAGCGCTACGACGAGGCCGAGCAGAGTTCCGCTGACGCGATGACTGGCCCGGACGAGCTGCCCGGCGGTCGTCGCGCCGACGACGGGCACGACGGCTGAGACCATCGCCCAATACGGGTGCGGCCACCCGAAGGAAAGCGGAATCCCGCCGGCGATACCGGCACCGAGCAGGCACATCGCGGCATGCGTGCCGATGATCTTCCAATTCCGCTGAGGGATGGTCCGTGGCGGATACTCCGCGACGTCTTTGCCTGCGCGGCGTTGTGCGTTCTTGATCATGCCGGAAGTGAGGGTGACGAGCAGGGTGAAGATGAGCGAGGACACCGCGAGAAGCGCAGCGAGACCGACGCCGGCGCCAATGGCAGGCAGAGACGCCGACACTCCGAAGCCGAAGACGAAGAACACCGAACCGGCTGGTCTCCACCCGCGTGCGTCGGCGAGGACCGTGCCCAGCCCGGCGATGACGGCGGTGATCGCGACAAACAGCCAACCCGGAGCATCCGATGCCGCCATGGCAGCCCCGGCGATGATCAAAACGACCTGGACGACACCGAACCCCGCTTGGACGATCAGCCGGTCCCGCGTCGCCGAGTTCCGCCCGTAGACCGACGCGAGTGCGGCCAGCAGCGCATAGGCCGACAGGTCGAGCCGGTCGGTCGCGAACAGCACGAGCAGGGGGATCAACACCGAGAAGAACACCCGGATGGTGACCCTGTGCGCCCCGAGGTGCGGGCCCCACTGCAGCAATTCGCGCGGGTCGAACAGGATGCTGCTCGGCGCGCGCCCCGGTTTCGGTTCGGTCACAGGCGGTCAGGCGGCAAGTTCGGAGCGAATCCCGGCGACGAACGCGTCGATGTCGGCCTCGGTCGTGTCGAACGATGCCATCCAGCGGACCTCGCTCTTCGACGCATCCCAGTCGTAGAAGTGGAACGATTCGCGCAATCGGTTCGCGGCATCCGCCGGGAGCACGGCGAACACAGCGTTGGACTGGGTGGGCTGGCTGAAGCTCAGGCCGGTCACCGCACCCGACGCGACCAGTTCCTCGAGTGAGGACCGCAGCCGCTGGGCCATCGCGTTGGCGTGCGATGCGGAGCGGAGCCACAAGTCCCCGTCGAGCAGGGCGATCAGCTGTGCCGAGACGAAGCGCAGTTTCGATGCGAGCTGCATGTTCAGCTTGCGCAGGAAGATGAGACCGTCGGATGCCGCCGGATCGAGCACGACAACCGCTTCACCGAACAGCAGGCCGTTCTTGGTACCGCCGAAGGAGAGCACGTCGACGCCCGCATCGGTGGTGAAGTCGCGGAACGGGACACCGAGCGCTGCGGCCGCGTTGGACAGCCGGGCGCCGTCCATGTGCAGCTTCATTCCGCGGGCGTGCGCGTGATCGGCGATCGCCCGAACCTCGTCGACGGAGTACAGGGTGCCGAGTTCGGTGGATTGGGTGATCGAGACGACGAGCGGCTGCGCGCGGTGTTCGTCGCCCCAGCCCCACGCTTCGCGGTCGATCAGTTCCGGGGTGAGTTTGCCGTCCGGCGCATCCACTGTCAGCAGCTTCATGCCGCCGACCCGTTCGGGGGCGCCGTTCTCGTCGACGTTGATGTGGGCGGTGGATGCCGCGATCACCGCTCCCCAGCGCGGCAGCATCGACTGCAGGCCGATCACGTTCGCGCCTGTGCCGTTGAACACGGGGAACACCTGGACGCCGTTCCCGAAGTGCCCGGCGAACACCTCCTGCAGCCGCGCCGTGTACACGTCGGCGCCGTACGACACCTGGTGCCCGCCGTTGGCGGCACCGATCGCCTCGAGGACTTCTGGGTGCACTCCGGCATAGTTGTCACTCGCGAAGCCACGGGAGTTGGGGTCGTGCAGGATTTCGGTCACCCCCCTAGTTTTGCGCATCGGGCGGTGCACCGCCGAACCAGAATCGTGCGGCCGCGCAACTGCGGAGCGGGAACCGTGCGTGAGCAGGGCGGGGTCAGCCGCCGAAGAGCTTCTCGTACCTCTCCTGCAGCTCATCCCAGCCGTGCAGCTTGGCGTCCTCACCGACCATCCGGGGCACGTCGAGCCCGCTGGCGAGTCCGTCCAGGGCGGTGAGGCACAGGTGCCAGCCGGCCGCGTAACTGGAGGCGTTGGCTCTGTCGTCGAAGGTGTGGCTGAGCCGGACGATGGTTGCGGATGCCGTCGGCGCCAGCTCGATGTCGATCGCGTCCCCGCCCCAGACGAGCGACAGCATCCGTTGCGGGGCAACCGTCACCACGGTGCCGATCGACTCGTCCGTGTCATCCGACTCGTCGTCGGAGGGCCTTCTGCCCGCCTCGGGGAGCGCCACGAATCCGGTCTCGGTCAGATCCCGGTCCGGGTCGAACGGCGCCCACTTGCTGACCTGCTCCCGTTCGGTGAGCGCCGCCCAGATCTCCTGCGGCGCGTTCGGCAGGGTGCGTTCGAGCACGAGGAGCCACCGGGAACCGAGATTGCTCAGTTGTGCCCCGATCGGATGCTGCGGGAGTTGCGACGCCGACATGGAACGCTCCTTGTGCTTGGACTCCAAGTCTGGTCGGCAACGCCGCGGCCGTCCAGCGCGGGGACGGGGCTGTGCGGAGCAGTCAGGGGAACAGGGCGGTCAGCGGAGCGTGGGCCACAGCCCAGGCGATGCCGGCGATCACTCCGCTGACGATGCCGATCGCTATCAGCGGTCTGCCGAGGCGTCTGGGCTGCGGCTCCACCTGCACCGGTTCAGGGATCTGTACCGGGCTGACCATCGGGTGGTAGCGCAGCGGGTTGAGTTCGATCTGTCGTTCTCGCCGGGTCACGGGTGTGGGTACAGCGGGGTAGGTCATGACGGTCCCTTCGGGTCAGCACCGGCTCATGACCGAAAGCTATTCCTGAGGAAACCTCATGTCACTGGGGTGAGGCGGAATGCCCCTCGAAGAGGCGTCGTGCCTCAGCTCTTCAGTGCTTCACGCCATTTCACCCTGGCGCCCATCTTCAGGAGCGAGTTCTGGTAGATCCGGGACCCCAACCAGATGGTGCCTGCGGTCGTCACTCCGAGGATGGCAAGTGAGACGAGCGGCTCCCACCACGCGGCCGTCCCCAGGAACAGGCGCACCGGCATACCGACCGGGGCGGAGAACGGCACGTACGACATGACCGTCAGCACCACGGGGTTGTCGTTGAAGATGACGACGGCGAAGTACGGGAGCATCACGAGCATCGTCACCGGGGTGGTGGTCGAGCCGATGTCCTCCTGGCGTGACACCATCGACGCGGTCGCCGCGAAGAGCGAAGCCAGCAGCACGAAACCGATGGCGAAGAAGACGACGAACCAGACGATCGGCATCCCGAGCCCGGTGAGGAGGTCCGTCTGCCCCAGGATCGTCAAGCCGATGATCGATAAGGCCGCGGTGACCGCGATCTGGCCGAAGGCGAGAATCGAATTACCGAGCACTTTTCCGGCCAGCAACGCCTGCACCGGGATGGCTGACATGAGGATCTCGACCACCCGGGTCTGTTTCTCCTCGACGACGTTCTGGGCGATGGTCGAGCCGAAGGTCATCGCCGACATGAAGAAGACGATCCCGAAGCCGAGCGAGACCAGGTAGGTGATGAACGGATTCGTCGCGCTCTCGTCGAGTAGGGTCACCGGCGGAGACACGCTCAACTGGCTGACCAGCGTAGCGGGCACCTCGGTGTCGGCAAGGATCGCGATTCCGAGCGGCGTCGAATGATCTGGCACGATCGCGGCATCGACGGTGCCGTTGCGCACCAGCTCGCGCGCAGCCTCGACGCTCGCGGCCTCGGTCACGTCGAGGCCTGCGACGTCGCCGATCGACTGGCCGGCGGTGCCGACGACGGCGACCGGCGTTGTGTCGTTGCTGCTGTTCTGTGCGGTGAAGCCGCCGATGAGGATCGACGCGAGCACAAGGAGGAGCAGGATGCCTGTGGAGATGAGGAAGACCTTGCTCCGTAACCGCATGGTGATTTCGCGTTCGGCGACGAGCCAGGTGCTCTGGGCGAAGCTCGGGGCGGGAGGGCGAATGGTCGACGCGCTCATCGGATGACCTCTCGGAAGATCTGGGCGAGTGATGGATGCCTGGGGGCGAATGTGGCGACGTCGCCACGGCCGATGGCGTCACGGAGAACCGTCTGGGCGGTCGATTCCGAGTCGACGTCGAAGAGGGCGTAGCTGCCGTCGAAGTCGACGACGCTGACACCGGGGACGGAACGCAACCAGCCGGCATCCCCGCTGGAAACGAGCTCGTAGCGAAGGGTGGAGTGGCTGGCCCGGAGCGCTTCCCGGGATCCGTTCGCCCGGATCGAGCCGTTCGCGATGATCACGAGGTCGTCGCACAGGCGTTCGACGATGTCGAGCTGGTGCGAGGAGAACAGAACAGGGGCGCCGGCGAGTGCGCGGTCCTTGAGCACACCGACGACGACGTCGACGGCGAGTGGGTCCAGGCCGGAGAACGGTTCGTCGAGGATGAGTACCTCGGGGTCGTGCACGAGCGCCGCGGCGATCTGTGCCCGCTGCTGGTTGCCGAGAGACAGGCTCTCCACCGTTGAACCGGCTCGCTCGGCGAGTCCGAGCTGTTCGAGCAGGTTGCCGGCATTCTGCTTCGCGGCGGTCGTGGACAAGCCGTGCAGCCGGGCAAGGTAGACGAGCTGTTCCTCGACCCTCATCTTCGGGTAGAGCCCGCGTTCCTCGGGCATGTAGCCGAAGCGCCTGCGGTCCTCCGGGGTGACTGTGGCACCGCCGAGCGTGACGGTTCCGCTCTCGGACAAGAGCACGCCGAGGATGATCCGCATGGTGGTCGTCTTTCCTGCACCGTTGCCCCCGACGAAACCCGTCATCCGGCCGGGCAGCACATCGAAGCTGACGTCGGTGAGCACGTGGGCCGTTCCATAGTGTTTGTTGACGTCTCTAATCTCGAGCATGCTGCCTCCTTGGTAACGCTGAACTTCACGATACGGCCGGAACGCTGCCTGCGGCATCCGCCTGCAGAGGGGGATTTCGGGGCGGTCGGCATCCGCCGCATGGGGGAGGCTGGCCTACGCTGGGCTGGTGCCTCGCATCACCCCCATCCGCCGACTTGTCGCCGCCCGGCCGCGCCTGACGCGCCTGCCGCGCGATGTCGTCGTGCTCGGGGTCATCGCCTTTTTCGTGATGGTCGGCTTCGGTGTGGTCGTGCCGGTGCTGCCGGTGTTCGTGCGCAGCTTCGGCGTCGGCTACCTCGAGGTCGGCGCTGTGGTGTCGGCGTTCGCGCTGATGCGGTTCGTCGCGAGCCCGTTCTGCGGGCGGCTGATCGACTGGTTCGGTGAGCGGGCGCTGCTCGCTATCGGCATCGGCATTGTCGCGGTGTCGAGTGCGCTTGTCGGGTTCGCCGGAAGCTATCTGGAGGTGCTGCTCCTGCGCGGTGCCGGCGGCATCGGCTCGGCGATGTTCTCGGTGTCGGCGATGACCCTGCTGCTCCGGTCGACGCCCGCGTCTTTCCGCGGTCGCTCGGTAGGTTTCTACCACAGCGGTTTCCTGCTCGGCGGCATGGCGGGGCCGGCGATCGGTGGCGTTCTGGCATCCGTGTCGCTGACCGCGCCGTTCTTCTTCTACGCGGGAACTCTCGCTGTCGCCGGCGTGGTCGGCCTCCTTCTGCTGCAGCGGAAGTCCGTCGAGGTGGACGACACCGCGTCAGGGCCGCTGGTTCCGTTGCGCACGGTGCTGCGCGATCCGCGATTCAGGGCCGCCTGCCTGGCGAACTTCGCGAACGGCTGGACCTCGCTCGGTGTCCGGAGCGCCCTGATCCCCGTCCTGGTGGTCGATGTGCTTGCGGGGACGGCGGCGTGGACCGGCGTGGCGTTCGCGATCGCCGCTGTGGTGCAGACCATTGCGCTCGGCCCGGCAGGCCGTTTCGTCGACACGGTCGGCCGCAGGCCGGCCATCCTCGGTGCGTACGTGGTGGCGGCGGCCACGATCCTGGCGATTTCGGTGGCGCCGAACTTCGCGGTGCTCACGATCCTGCTCTGCGTCTACGGAGTCGCAGCGGCGTTCATGGGCACCGCCCCGGCGGCGGCGGTCGGCGACGCGACAGCAGGAGCGCGGGGCGGCCGGCCGGTCGCCCTGTTCTCGATGGCGAGCGACCTCGGCGCGATCGCCGGGCCGCTGATCGCGGGCTGGCTCGTCGACGTGGCATCCTTCCCGGCCGCGTTCGGCGTCGCTGCGGTGTTCCTGCTGATCGCCGCGCTGTCGGCGCTGCGAATGCCGCAGGAGACCCGTCGCTGACTACGGAGATCCCGCGCAAGAGAGGGTTCGGCGGCGGGTTCGCGCCGGATCTCTCAAGAATCTCCGACGTTGCGAACGCCCCTTCGGCGCGCTACGCCCGTGGCACCGCCACGGCGAGGATGACATCCGCCCGCAGCCCGCTGCGCGTCACCGGCGGGCGGCGTCAGGCAGCGTCGTCCGGGTCGACAGCGGGCAGGGTGGGAGAACTCACAACTCCACGCTAGTGAGTCGCCGTTCCGCGGGCATCCGTCGCGAGACGGATTTGCGACCGCGTCAGTTCGCTGTGTCGACCAGCGGAACCCGCGACAACGATCCGGATGCCGCGTCAGCGTCCCAGAGCGCCGTCACCTCGGTCGCCAGTCGCGACTCCAGCCCGTCGAGCGAACGCACCACGAAGATGGTGGCGGATGCCGCCGGCGCCGACTTCTCGAAACCGTTCGCGATCGCACGCACCCACGTCTCCGCGGCGGCCTTCACGGCGGCATAGTTGGCGCCGCCGGGCGTCGGTCGGTCCAGTGTCGTGGTGGAGACGATCGCGAGCCGTCCGGCATCCGACGCGTGGAGGTCATCGACGAAGACCCGGGTGGTGTTGCGAAGGGTGGTGAACACCCGGGAATGGAGGAACTGCCAGTCCTGATCGGTCTGGCCGGCGAGCCCGCCGCCGCCGCGCCACCCGCCGACGAGGTGGATCAGCCCGTCGATCCTGCCGTGTTCGGTGTGGATGCGCTCGCCCAAGCCGGTCACCTCGTCGAACCGGGACAGGTCGCAGACGTAGCCGACGGCATCTGGAACCTGGTCGGTGAGGGTGCGCACACGCTCGGCGTTCGATCCGACAGCGAGAACCCGCGCCCCCGCCGCGGCCAGCTCGGCGCTGACGGCGATGCCCGCCGCGCTGGTAGCAACCGCGATGATCACCGTAAGACCACCCCCCCCCG
>NZ_JBKJWH010000014.1:0-6368 GCF_046716805.1 Mycetocola sp.
TAATAGCCTGACAGGGGCGGCGCTCATCACCGTCGACACCTCGGCGCCGGTCGCGACGTGGCCTGGGCCCGAAGTGTTCTCGCTGCGCTCGAGGGCGGCGGAGTCGCCACCCTTCCCTCGGGCGAGATGGTCGACGCGGCCGTGACCGGCCGTGCGCGCCTCATCCCGGAAAGGGCAAGCGACGCCACGGCGACCGGGACATGACCAACGTGTGAAACTCTCACGTTTAACGTGTCAACCCCTCCCTAAGACCAAAAAATGACCCTAGTTTGAGTGTCTGGGGCGCCACATAGTCGTGGCACGAAGAAACAGGGGAGCAGTCAATGAAGACGTCAGAACACCGCGATAAGAACAATGCGACCTGGAACCTCCACGTGCATTTCGAAGCGGGCAAGGTCGACACCGATGTCGAAGTGTCGCTCAATCACCTTCAAAATGACGTCGAACGGGTGGTGGTCAACGGTCGTCAGATTGGGTACGTCCACCACGTCGAGCCGGTCTACGTCGCCCTCAGCGGCCCGGACCTTGGCCGAGCGGTCGAGGTGTCACAGAAGCTGACGCTTGAGCAGAGCATCCGCGACCTGCTGAACACGGTCCCCATCGAGGTTCTCGACCCGAGCTTGGCGCAGCGCGCCTGAAAGAAGTCGTGGTCGGCGGATTCCGGGGGCACGGCATCCGCCGGCCAGGACGCGGGGAGCCTGAGGTTGCCGGGAAAATCCGCGCCGCCGCAAGGCCTTGATGCCTGGATGCCACCGGCGTAGCGTCGGCGCATGACAAATAACGTGAACAACGACGATTACGTCGATCCTGTCCTGCCCGCCGACGAGTACGACGGACGTGAACCTGTTGTCCGGCCGCGAGGCAACGACGACCACAACGCCGACTACACGACGACCGGCGATCCCATCGATTCCCCGGAGCACCTCGCCGAAGAGAGCCACCCGCACGCGACGACGGGAAACCCGCTGACCGGTGAAGATGACGCTGAGGCCGGCGCTGATTACACCACCCCCGGTAACCCGATCACCTCCGCCCAGCACGACGCTGAGGAGGAGATCCCGCACGCGACCCCGGGGAACAACTCCGCGATTTCCCAGGACTGAACAGGGCAACATCCGCCCGTCGTGTCGCAGCAGGACCGCCGCGGATTTCCCCGTGGCGGTCCCGGTGCTCCCCGTGACGTCGGCCGCGTCGACCAGCGGAATCGGTCGAAGTTGCGCCCTTTGGCGCCCGAATCCGGCGCGGACTGGGGCGAGTATGGTCGCGACTGCTAGCCTCCAATCGGGGTACAACGGCAGAGAGAAAGACCCGAATGGCTCACCGATTCACGAAACTGGCGACGATTGTCGCGGCATCCGCCCTGCTCCTCACCGGCTGCGCAACCGGTTCATCGGATGTCGATCAACCCACGACGCTCTCGTTCCGGCTGTGGGACGAGACCGTCGCCGAGGCGTACGAGGAATCCTTCGCCGCCTTCGAGAAGCAGAACCCAGACATCACGGTCGAGGTAAACGTCGTCGACTGGGCGGATTACTGGACCCAGCTGCGCACCGACATCGCCGGTAAGACGATGGACGATGTCTTCTGGCTCAACAACTCCTATTTCGGCGCCTACGCGGATGCCGGCAAGCTGGTGAACATCGACAGGCTGTTCGGTGACGAGACCGCGGGTGTCTGGGAGCCGAGCGTCGTGGAACAGTTCACCCGTACCGACACCCTGTGGGGCGTGCCCCAGCTGTACGACGCCGGGATCGCCGTGTACTACAACACGGCCCTGCTGGAGAAGGCAGGGATCTCCCCGGATGATCTCGAGAACCTCGCCTGGTCACCCGACGAAGCCCAGGACACCTACCTGTCTGCCGCTCGAGCACTCACCCTCGACGCGGCGGGCGCATCCGCCGCCTCCGCTGAATTCGACGGCACCCCGGTGCAGTACGGCACGAACATCGCCTACGACACCCAGGCGATCCTGCTTCCGTTCATCGGGTCCAACGGTGGCGCCTTCCAGGAAGGCGACGAATTCGCCTTCTCCGACCCCCGGACCGTCGAGTCCGTCGAATACCTCGTGAACGCGATCAACACCGCGAAGGTGGCCCCGCCGGCATCCGAGACCAACGCCAACGGCGACTTCAGCCGCGATGCCTTCCTTGACGGCAGGATGGCGATGTTCCAGTCCGGGCTCTACAACCTGAAGAACGTCGCAGACGGTGCCGAGTTCGAGTGGGGCGTTGCGTCGATGCCCACCGGGCCGGACGGCCGGGTGTCTGTGACGAACGGTGTCGTCGCAGCAGGCAATGCCGAGTCCGGAAAGCAGGCGGCTATCGGCAAGCTCCTGACCTGGCTCGGTTCGGAGAAAGCGAACCGGTACCTCGGCGAGTCCGGTGCCGCCGTTCCCGCGGTGACGAAGGCACAGAAGGCGTACTTCGACTTCTGGGAGGGGGAGGGCGTCTCCGTGCGGCCGTTCTTCGAGGTCGTCGAGGGGGACAAGCGCATCTCAGCCCCGAGGGGAGTTCATTACGGTAAAGGCTTCGAGCAGTTCGACCCGATCTTCCAGGAAATCTTCGCGGGCACGATGGAGCCGTCCGCGGGCCTCAAGCGCGCGGAAGGCGCCGCCAACGCCGCCATCGCCGGCTGAGCGGTGCGCCCCTGGTGCGTGCGACTTCACGCGTTGCGGACCGGGTCACGCGGTGCGCCGGGTGTTCCGGTCCGAACGGGGTGAAGTCGTACCCAACCTGCGGCGGGGAAGGCCCGCGTCGAGGAGGATCCGCGTCAGCAGTGGTGCCCGCAGGGCGTCACTCCACAGCCACCGCGACATCCCGTAGCCCGCCGCCCGCATCAGGTCCTCACGTTTCTTCTCGGCCCAGACGATGTCCTCGATCGACTGCCCGTGCGTGTATGCGGCACGGGTGTATTTCGTGAAGCCGTCGAATTCGCCGAGCAGCCGGTGCTCGGGCCAGCCGACGTCTGCATGCCACAGCGTGCCGTTACGGTCGACGACGGGGAGCTGAAGAACCGGAGTCGGAAAGCCGCAGAGATGGATCTGAACGCGGCTGGCGGATTCGCCCGGTGAGCCGGACAAGTGCGACGCGAACGCGACCGCGGCGCGGGCCCGTGCGGTGCCCGGAGCGCGATCGAGCGCGTCGATGCGTTCCAGCAGCGTCGCTCGGAGCCAGCCGGCGGCATCCGTGGTGTGTTCGTCCTTGACCGCCCGGGCGAGCCCGGCGTCGAGGGTCGCCACAGCAGACATGAAACCCGACCGCCGCGCGAGGTCCAGCAGCGTGCGCAAACGGCTGGTCACCAGGATTCCGTCCACCTCGACGACGTCACCTTCGAGGAGTGGCGCGTTGTGCCACATCACCCCGCCGCTCGAGCTGCGCCTTCGCCCGTCGGAGCTGAACACATGCACGCCCTCAGGCCAGGGGCCGATGATGGGCAGATCCCAGATGGCGGCCGCCGATTCGAATCCGAAAACGGCGTCGCCCTTGCGGGTATCGATGACGGCGCGCATCCGCAACAGGTGGCGTTCGCGGCCTGCAAGCTCTGACCAGACCGATGCCGACACATACACGCCACGACGGACGCTCGTCAGGGTCCCAGCAGCATGCCCGCGTCTCAGTGACCGGCCGTCTGCCCCCACCAGCGAATCTGCTCGCGAGAGCTGAACGGCTTCGGGGTTTCGCAGCGGATCGATCATGCCGTCCAGCGTGGCGTGTGGCGAAGCATCCGTGCCCGTCCGGGTTCGAGATGGGGATCGCCGGCTGCGCACGCGCCGCTGTGGAGGACCTGCGAGCGGAGGCCGGTCGCCCGCTCCACTTCACTAGATCCGGACTGGTGCACTCGATACGCCGCGTGTATTCGTCCGAAGTACGTGAATCCGGTGGGCGAGTGCCTGACGTGGGTGCCGGGGGCCGTGGGCCGTCGCGCGCGCCGCTGTCGCGGCATCCGCTTCGTGGGTGCTCGCGCTTTCACACGTTGTGGACCGGTACACGCGGTGCGCCGGGTGTTTCTGTCCGCAGTGGGTGAAAAGACCGGGGGGCCGAGCGGATGCCTCCGGCTTGGTAGCGAGCGCCGCAGCGATCCGGTAAGCTACTCAGGTTGCCCGTATGTGCGCACTCTGCACCCGTACGTCGCAACGATGCTATTACCCTCCTGCCGCAGATCGTCTGCGGCCGTTCGAGTCCGAAGGAGGTGGGTTAGTGACGCATCAGTATGAACTCATGGTTATCCTCGACCCCGAGATTGACGAGCGCACCGTTGCTCCCAGTCTCGACAAGTTCCTCAATGTCATCCGCAACGATGGTGGAACCATCGACAAGGTCGACATCTGGGGCCGTCGTCGACTGGCTTACGAAATCAACAAGAAGACCGAAGGCATCTACGCCGTCGTCGACTTCACCGCCACGAGCGCAGCCACGGTTGAGCTCGACCGTCAGCTGAAGCTGTCTGAGGCCGTCATGCGCACCAAGGTGCTGCGGGCCGAAGAAGCCATCGCTCTGGTCGAGTCCGAAGGCAAGCGTGCCGAGGAGAAGGCAGCCCGCAAGGCTGCTGCCACCAAGGCCAAGGTGGACGCCAAGCCCGCAGCGGCTGAAGCGAAGGCAGTCGCCGACGCCAAGCCCGCCGAAAAGGACGCTTAGTCCCGATGGCCGGCGAGACCGTCATTACCGTGGTGGGCAACCTCACGTCAGATCCCGAACTGCGTTACACGCAGAACGGCCTGGCGGTTGCCAACTTCACCATCGCATCCACCCCGCGTAACTACGACCGTGCGTCGAGCGAGTGGAAAGATGGCGAAGCACTGTTCCTGCGCGCGAGCGTTTGGCGTGAATTCGCCGAGCATGTCGCCGGATCGCTCACCAAGGGTAGCCGTGTCATCGCTACCGGGCGTCTGAAGCAGCGTTCGTATGAAACGAAGGAAGGCGAGAAGCGCACCTCGATCGAGCTCGAAGTAGATGAGATCGGTCCCTCGCTTCGTTACGCCACCGCACAGGTGACCCGTGCGCAGTCCTCGGGTGGAGGCGGCGGCCGCGGCCCCGCAGCCGTCCAGCAGGACGAGCCATGGGCCGCCAGCGCTCCGACGGCCGCTCCGGCCGGCGGCGCGATGGCATCGGGCTCCGGCGACAGCTGGAACACGCCTGGTTCCTACGGCGACGACACCCCCTTCTAAACACTTCTCTGCCAGGGAGGGCGCTTCGGTTCCCTCCGCGGCAATACACCTAAGGAAACTCATATGGCTGGAAAGTCTAGCGGCGCAAGCCGCAAGCCTGTCCGCGGTGGCAAGGGCGGCAAGCCGCTCGCTCCCGCGAAGGCAATCCGCGTTGGGGTCATCGACTACAAGGATGTCCCCACCCTCCGCAAGTTCATCTCCGAACGCGGAAAGATCCGCGCGCGTCGCATCACCGGCGTCTCGGTTCAGGAGCAGCGTCTCATCGCACGTGCCGTCAAGAACGCACGCGAGATGGCACTGCTTCCCTACGCCGGCTCCGGCAGGTAAGGAACACCGACATGTCAAAACTCATCCTCACCCACGAGGTCACTGGCCTCGGTACTCCTGGTGACATCATCGAGGTCAAGAACGGTTACGCACGTAACTACCTGATCCCGCAGGGCTTCGGCATTGCGTGGAGCCGCGGTGCTGAAAAGCAGGTCGAGCAGATCAAGGCCGCGCGTGCAGCGCGCGAACTTGCCACCCTCGAAGACGCTCAGGCGCTCAAGGCAGCACTCGAGAGCACCAAGGTCAAGCTCGCCGTCAAGGCTGGCGCAGAAGGCCGTCTGTTCGGTTCGGTCAAGACGGTGCACGTGGCGGATGCCGTCGCTGCAGCAGGTCTCGGCCAGATCGACAAGCGCAAGATCGAGATCTCCAACCCGATCAAGTCGGTCGGCCAGCACGAGGCGACTGTTCGCCTCCGCGAGGACCTCAGCGCAGTCATCACCCTCCAGGTGGTCGCTGCCAAGTAGGCACGCTTCTCTCTGTGGCGACGGGCTCCGGCTCGTCGCCACAGCTCGTTAAGCGGCGGCCACTGCGGGCGGTCTGGGCCGAATTGCACCCCCCGAACTGCCACTTCTTATACCCGCAACAGCCTCCCGTCAAGGGTTTTTGTACACAGGCAAACAGTTCGGGACAGAAGCTTCAACGGGGAGTTCAGAGAATTTCATCCCCACAGCCTGTGGAATGCATTTCCGCGGGTCAACGGTGGTTTTCGTGGGCAAATTAGTTTGTTCTCCACAGGATTTCCCACAGGTTGTGCACATCGCGTGCGGCGTTTCGTACAATTCATCCACAGAGTTATCCACAGGACCATTTGTGCCCGCGACTGCTTACTCATAGTGTGAGGCAGCGCAGGTTCCCACCGGCGTGCGCAGCCTCATCC
>NZ_JBKJWH010000015.1:0-18507 GCF_046716805.1 Mycetocola sp.
CCGGCGACCATCCCCGCGACCACAGCGGTCACGTTCAACCCCGGCGTTCGCACCGTAATGACCCGGGACCGTGAGTCGCTCATTGGCCAGCTGTCCGAGTCCAGTTTTCCGGGCCAGCATCGACACAGGGACCAGACCGGCGGCCGACACGACATTCGGGTCATCCGCCCCGGCATGGGCTAGTGAAACTAGCCGAATAGGTACGTCGCCTCGTCATAGCGAGATTGTGGGACGGTTTTGAGTCGTCCCACCGATTCTTCAAGGCTCACCCTCACGATCTTGTCCCCGTGGGTGGCGACCATTTGGCCCCAGGACTGGTCATGGACGGCATCGACGGCCGCGAGCCCCAACCGGGTGGCCAGCACCCGGTCGGAGGCGCTGGGGGCTCCGCCGCGCTGGATGTGGCCCAGCGTGGTGGACCGCGTCTCGATGCCTGTGCGCTCCTCGATGATGGGGGCAAGCCGTTCCCCGATCCCGCCGAGCCGTGGCCGGTTGAACGCGTCCAGGCCGCGTTCGGAATGCGGCTCGGTCATCTCCGCCGAGACAAACCCTTCCGCGACCACCACCAGCGGCGTCCGTCCACGGCGGAACGGACCCTCCACCCATTCGCAGATTTCTTCCAGGCTGGCTTTCTGCTCAGGGATCAGGATCGCGTGCGCGCTGGTTGCCATGCCGGCGTAGAGCGCGATCCAGCCGGCATGGCGGCCCATCACCTCGGCGATCATGCAGCGGTGATGAGATTGCCCGGTGGTCTTGAGCCGGTCGATCGCCTCCGTGGCGATTTCCACGGCGGTGTTGAAGCCGAAGGAGAAGTCGGTGGCCGAGAGGTCGTTGTCCACGGTTTTGGGTACGCCCACGATGGGGATGCCGCTGTCGCTGAGGATTTTCGCGGCGGCTAAAGTCCCTTCGCCGCCGATCACAATCAGTGCTTCTATGCCGAGGGAGCGCAGGGTTGCCTGGATCCGCTCGCCGCCGCCGCCCTCGCCCAAAGGATTGGTGCGCGAGGTGCCAAGGATGGTCCCGCCGAGGTTCGCGATGCCCCGCACGCTCATCCAGTCCAAATTGATGGTGTTGCCCTCCACCACCCCGCGCCAGCCGTCGGTGAAGCCGACAAATTCGTCCCTATGGATGCGGATGCCGCGCAGGACGCACGCGCGGATGACGGCGTTGAGTCCGGGGCAGTCGCCGCCGCTGGTCAGGATACCGATGCGGACCATGAGTCCTTCCTTCCACTGTGCTACTTTGGCTGCCGCCTGACGCTGGTTTGCGCTCCGCAGGGCGCTGATTATTCCTTCCCTTCCACGAAACCACCAATGCGGTCGCAGCGGTATGAGGATTTCCCCACCTCCATGTGAGGGATAACCTGCAGGGTGAAGAGTTCTTTCTCGGGCAGTCCTGGTGGTACGGATTGTTAACGCAATAGCCGTACGACCTGCAGCCTGCGTTTCGTCAAGGAGGACGGGAATGAAAGAAGCAGAGCCGGAATCCGGCACCCTGATCCATAGCCCGCGGAACGTCGACGGCGAGCAGCACAAGTTGGATTCCGTCGCCGAGCTGGCGCGAGACCTCGCTGGCCGGTTCGAGCTGCAGCCGCTGCTGGGCCGGATCCTCTGCCACGCAACATCACTTTTGGGCTGCGAGTCGGGTTCGATCGCCCTGGTCAATGAGGCGAGCGGCACCTACATGAAGAAGGTCGACATCGGTGTCGGTTGTCAGGAAGGGCATACATTCTCGTTGAACGAAGGGTTGACCGGCCAGGTTGTGCGCAGCCGGTCCACGGTCATCCTGGACGCGTACTGCAGCATCGAGCGCGGTCACATTCCGCGTAATGACCCGCGCTGGAACTGCGCGGTCATCGGTGTCCCCATCCAGTGGGGCCAGCAGATCGTCGGCGTGTTCATCGTCTTCAGCCCGGATGAGGACCGGTTGTTCACACCGGAGGAGGCGCGGCTGGCTCAGCTCTTTGCCAACCATGCCGCCATCGCACTGGTCAACTCCGACTTGCACGCGAAGGCCTCGGTGCGCGAACGCGAAGCGGCGGTAGCCGCCGAACGCGAACGCGCCGTGCGGGACGTGCATGAAACCGTGGGCCGGTCCCTGGCCACCCTGCTGCTCAGCCTCGATGAGGCCGAAAAAGCCAGCCTGCTCGACAACGGCCAGCACGCGATTACACCGCACATCAGCAACGCCCGAACCATCGCCCACGATGCCCTCACTGAGACACGCCGGACGGTGCTGGGCATGGACCCGGCGGCGCTCTCCGGCCGGACCCTGGATAAAGCGATTGCCTCCGAGCTGACCTGGGTTGAAGCGATGTCCGGCGCCGCGACCCAGCTGACCGTGATCGGGGAAGCACGCCCGCTCGCGCCGGAGATCGCTCACCAGGCTTTCAAGATCGTACAGGAGGCGCTCAGCAACGTGGTGACCCACGCTCGTGCGACGACGGTGCGCGCTGGGCTGGTCTACGACCGTGGCTCACTCGTCGTCGTCGTTGAGGACAACGGTCAGGGATTCGATCTCGCAGCCGCGCACGGTGACCACGCCGCGCTGCTGTCCGGGTGCCTCGGGCTGCACGGCATGACCTCTCGTGCCACCCACCTCGGGGGGGAGCTGCACATCGACACCACGCCCGGGTGGGGCACTACGGTGCGAGCCACCCTGCCGGACCGCGCCCCGGTGCCGGACATCGCGCGCCAGCCGCAATGGAAGATCCTGATCGCCAACGACAGTCCGGTCATCAGCGCCGGCCTCGTCCGGCTGCTCAGTGTTGCCGAGCCGGCGATCCAGGTAACCGCCGAAGTCAGCTCCGCGGAACAGCTGTTTGACGCGTACGAGTTGCTGCGCCCAGACGTGATTTTGGTAGATCTGGACATGGTCCATCAGGACACCACAGGGGTCCTCACCAAAATCCGCGCGCTGGACCCCGGCGCCGCGATCGTGGTCTTGACGGACAACCCCACCGTGGAGGAGGTGCGCACGGCGAGGCAGGCGTGCGTGCGGGGGTTCATCAACTGGCGTGCCAGCGGGGACACGATCGCCCGCGTTCTCGTGGCCGCTGGCCAAGGCAAGGCGCTCTTCGAGGGGGACATCTTCGACCGCCTCCTCGGTGTCTCCTCCCTTCACGATGCGGAAACCGGTAATTTCACGCCGCGCGAAAAGGAGGTGCGCGCAATGGTTATCCGCGGCATGGCAGACAAGCAGATCGCCAGTGAACTCGGAATCTCCGTGAAGACGGTGGAGAAGCATGTGGGGTCGGTTCTGCGCAAGGCGGGCGCGCGCAACCGCACCATGCTGGCGAGCATGAACGGCCGTGAACCCGAACCGTCGCATCCCTGGGGTTAGCTGTGACGAACTCCGTCTAGTGTCGCCGCGCCGTTAGTTCGTTGCAATAGTCTTCCGAGAGAATTCGAGGATCTGGTCAGCGGTCTTGGTTTGCATGAAGGGCTTCGGGTTCTCGTTCCATGACCTGACCTAGCTAGACTGCCCGCAACCGTTCGCTTTTCGAGCGCCGAACCGTTCACAATTCAAGCGCCGCCGACACGTCAGAGATGCGTGGATGACGTCGTAAAGAAGTCAGCTCTCTGCACCAACACCGAGTCATCGTTTAGTCATCATATTCAACCGTGACCGACCGGATTGGTCCGCGTACAATCGGAGGCAGCGAACCGCCCGGTTCCCTGTAAACACAAGGGAACCCGCGAGTTCCGGTGACCTTAGATGATGATCCAGTAATCGCTCTGAACCTCAAAGGGGTCGCAGGTTCAAATCCTGTCAGCCCGACCGGTAAAAGCCCCGGTGAGACACTGAATCGCAGATGCGGCGCGGTGCTCGCCGGGGCTTTCTTTATCGCCTGACCCCGACGAATACCCCAACCGCGCATGCTGGCCGCCCGCTCGCGGGGTCGAAAGCGGCCAGAATGAACCACTGAGCGGCTATAAGTCCTTACGTCAAGACATGAAGCATCCCAGCGATCGATGCGAGATGCCGACATTAGGGACGCGCCGCGAGCGTCGACGAAGGCGAGCAACTCGCTCGATGACGTGGTCGAGGCTCTTACGCTCAGCCTCGAGGTCGAGATTAGGGACCAGCGGACCCTCTTCGCCAATCGTGGATCCGAAGCCAGTGCTGCAGGGTCGCGGGTTCGACGGAGAACTCCGCCGCGATTTCCCTCATGTCGACCGAACCGTCACCTCTGCCGATGATGTACCGTACCTGGGATGCGACCTCGAACGCCACCGTAGGCCCGAATACGGGGGCGAGGGCACGCTCGTAGTCGTCGGGTGCAATCGGCACGTAGGAGACGCTCGTCTGGAGTATCTCGGAGAATTGACGTGCGATCTCGTCGCCAGTCAGGGCCTGCGGTCCGCCGATGTCAAAGGTCCTGCCAGCCAGGTCCGGGCGGTCGAGGGCGGCCACCGCATACGCCGCCGTTTCCCACGCGGAGACCCATGACATCGGAAAGTCGGCCGGCAACGGGAAGGCGACGACACCGTTCTCGACGATGCCGGGCCTGATCCACGGCCCGAGGAAGATCTCCATGTAGAAAGTGGGTCTCAGCACAATGCTCGCAACACCACTGGCTTGCAGGTAGTCCACTACGTCCTGACGAGCCTGGTAAGCGTGCACGTCTGTGTCTGGAAAGACGTGGGCGCTCGTGTTGAAGACCATGAACTCGACGCCGGCGGCACGCGCCGCGTCAACTGCGTTCCGCCCGTACGCCTCGTGCAGCGCGAAGTCGTACTGCAGTGGGAGTTGCAGCACGACCAGGTCCACGCCTTCGTTCGCCGCCTCGAGCGTCTCTGGCCGCCCGAGGTCGGCGACTGCGACCTCCGCCCCCCGGGCCGCCCAGTGCTGGGCCCGTCCTGCGTCGCGCGTCAGGGCGCGTACGGAGCGGCCAGCATCGAGCAATTGCTCGACCACCGGGCTCCCTTGGGCCCCGGTCGCCCCGTAAACGAGCACTTTCCCCTGGTGCATGACGCGCCAACCCGTCCGCCTCGACTCAGCGAAGGCACCTCCGTCAGCCCGCGACCGGGCCGTCCAACCTGACACTGGTGCTCATTGTCGCACCAAGGAAGTGGCCAGGGAAGGGGGCGACGAGTCTCACCTCAAGTGCTCGCGTAGTGGGGTGCGTGCCTCTTTTGAGGGTCAATCCGGTGAGGTTTTGTACGCGGCGGTGGTGGTCCTTCGTTCGAGGTTAGGCGACGAGGCTGTGTGGAACCACACGCGAGAGCTTGCTCGCTCACGACGCCTGCTTCGTCAGGAGCCGCGAGGTCGCCGCAGTCGGTCCGGTCAGCACCGGATGACGGTCCAGCACCGACCGTGGGCCGGTCCTTCGGGTGCGGCAGTTCCCGATGGCCGCTACTCTGAGCGCACGCCGGCTGTCTTCATCTCGGAGACGATTGGAGCAGAGCAGTTGGTTGTCGAGGTTCACACGCGAAGTCTGAGTGAACTGCAGGATGTGCTTCGAGACATCAGGTCGCTACCGGGCGTGGTAGACGTGCAGTACATGATCTACGAACACGTATTCAACAGCTTCTTCCTGGGGGCCGAGCCCGAGGGCCCACAGGCCGACCTTGACCCAGCTGATTCGACGATCATCGAGTTGCTGCAGAACGACGGTCGCGCTACGTATGGCTCGCTGGCCGAAAAGACGGAGTTGTCGATCACTGCGGTACGCGCCCGGGTTCGACGGATGCTCGAGTCCGGGGTCATGCGGATCGGTGCCCTTGGGCAACGATCCGATTCGACGGGCAATCTCGTCTTCGGACTCGGAGTGAATCTCGACGGTGACGAGGCTGTGGCGATCGGAAAGATCGGCGACCGCCGGGGGTTGGAATTCATGGCAAGGACAGTTGGGCGCTTCGACCTGGTTTCCACCGTTCCTTTTACATCACTTCAAGATTTCAACACCGTCGTCGAGGAATTACGGCGTATCGAAGGTGTCCAAAACGTCAGCGCATGGCTGCATGTCCGAATCCGACAGGAGAGATACCAGCTCGCGGCTCTGCGCGCCCGGTAGAACGCCGCCTGTGAGAATCTTGCATCATGAGCACACCTCAACCAGTGCCCTGCAGAGGCGACTGACGGCACCGCCAGCCTCGGCCGCAGAGGTTGGGGGAGTCCCGCCTGACGCCGCGCCGATGACAGCCCGGAAAGACTTGTCTCAGTAAGATTCCGGGTCGAGCGTGGATTCTCTGACAACGAGGTCGGGCGTGAACACACTCTTACGGGTGGGGCGTTCAAAATCCTTCGCGCGTGCGTCGAGCAGATAGACAACTTCTTCCGCCATCACATCGAGCGGTTGACGAATCGACGTGAGTTGCGGCGAGACCATCGTCGAAATCGAAAGGTTGTCATGGCTGATGACCTTGATCTGTGAGGGAACGTCGATCTTCGCAAGGCGCAGCGAGGTGAGGACGCCGAGGGCGATGACGTCGGCGCCGCACACGATTGCATCCGGCATCGGACCGCTCGCAAGCAGTCTCGCCGTTGCGGTGCGTCCCCAATCAGTGCTGAAATCTCCGAGGAGTATCCACTCAGGCGAGCTCGGATGACCATTCGTCTGGTCATGGAAGGCACGCAACCGGTTCTTCGCCGTGCTGGTTGTGGACAGTGCTCCGATGTAAGCGAATGTGTTCGCACCATGTGACTTGAGATGCTCGATGGACAGGCGCACACCCTCGAAGTCGTCGCTGCCTACAAAGTCAGTTCCTCCGGCCTCGGAGATACGGTCCAGTTGGACAACGGGGAGGTCGAGTGCCGCGGCGCTGATCGCGGGCGCCGAGCCTTGCTCGGAGACCGGAATGATCACAAGCCCGTCGACCATCCGATTCTGAAGGAGATCGATTCGACGGGCCTCCGTGTCGACGTCATCGCGAGCATCGCACAGAATCAGTGAACGTCCCGTCTTCGCCAGGGCCTGTTCAAGCGCTTCGACGACACCAACGAAGTACGGGTTGTTGATCGCGGGCACGATGACGCCGATGGTGTCGCTCTGGCGGGTACGGAGCGCCCGAGCCATAACGTTTGCAGAATATCGGAGGCGTGAGCTTGCCTCGGTCACGCGGCGGGCCATCTCAGGGTCGACGTCGCCTTGCCCTGAGAGGACTCTCGACGCTGTCGAAGGGGAGACGTTCGCAGCAGCGGCAACATCCTTGACCGTCACTCTTCTGCCCATGCGGGTAGCTCCCTTGTGAATACGTACCGGCTATCATCTCGCACATCAGCCCTGCTGGCCGACCGATGGTCCACAAGCGTCGCCAGCGTCACCCGTGGCGAACTGCGTCGACGAATTCTCGGATCAGGGCCGGGTCTTTTATTCCTCGACTCCGTTCAACACCGCTGGAAACGTCCACGCCCGATGGTCTGAGGCGGTCGATCAGAGTACGCACATTCCGCGCAGTCAAGCCGCCGGCAAGTATCCAGTCGCCGTTGTCCCAGCGCTCAACGTCGAGTGCGGGGTCGAACGGGGCGCCTCCTCCGGGAGTCGCAGCGTCCAGGAGGAGCCGTGCGGGCTGGAATTGAGCGCGTTCTGACGCCGTCTCGTGCGCCTGGCTTTCGGCACTTACGGCGCGGATCACATCAAACCCGCGCTTGCGGGCCTCAGCGAAGAAGTGAGGAGTTTCGTTTCCGTGCAATTGCAGACAACGGATGCCCGCATCCGTTGACATCGACACAACGTCGGACAGGGACTGGTTACGAAAAACCCCGATTTTCTCGACCTCTGGCGGCACCTCGAGAGAAGCCGAAAGGGCGGTCTGCGGAGTGACCGTTCGCGGACTTCCGGGCGCAAACACGAACCCGATGGCGTCTGCGCCGGCATCCACTGCCGCTGCGACATCAGACTGAGTCGACAGGCCGCATACTTTGATCCAGATCGGAGGGTGGGATTTCTTCTTCATAAAATCAGCTTCCTATCCATCGATGATGAGCGTGATATTCTTCGGGCGGTCTCGGGACGGTCGACGTTGTGGGCTCCGGTTAGGCAGACGCCAGCAGGCGTTTGGCTACCGTCCGGATCACGCTCACAAATGCTGTCGCACTTTCCCTCGGATCGTTTGAGCGGTAGATCATCTCGAGAGGCAACGTGGCCCGGTCCTGAAGGGCAACGCTTGTCACGCCGGTGGGGAGAAAAGCCTCGATGGACTTCGGAACGAGGGAGAAGGCACGAGACTCGGCGATCAAGTAGAGGCGTGACCCGACAATGCGCGGCGGGCTGACCAGGATGAGCGGGCTGTAATCCTGGGACCGACAGATCTCCAGGACAGCGTCGTAGTATCGGGGCGCCTGCTCCCTCGGCCACATCAGTAACGGAAGTTCGCCAAGGTCCGGAAGAGTTACAGCCTGGCCTGATGCGAGATGGTGTTCAGTGCTCAAGACGACAATGAGCTCCTCATGCCCGAGGAGTTCATGCGTGAAACCGATCGGTGTCGAAAGAAACCGACCAATGCCGATGTCAGCACCACGCAGCGTCACCGTTGACGTCACGTCACCGCTGTCGACTGCGATCTCCTCGATGTGGACGCCCGGAATCTGCGTCTCGGCCGAGCTGATCGCGTCCGGCAGGAGGCGGTTGACGACGCTTGGTGATGCGGCTACTCGCAGCTGCCGAAGGTTTTCGTCCCGGAAAAGGGTGGCCCGGTCGACCAGCTGGGATGCGGCTGAGAGCACTTCTTCGCTTTCCTTCAGGATCACGTGACCCGCCGGGGTGAGCGAAACCGACCGCGTGGATCTTTGCAACAATCTCAGACCCAGAGTCAGTTCGAGGCGTTTGACCTCCTGGCTCGCCGTCGCCTGGGTGACATTCAGCTTTCGAGCGGCGTTGCCGAAGTGGAGCTCACGAGCGACGACGACGAAGACCTCGATCTGGCGCAACGTCACATTCATTAGCCGAAGTTATCAAAGAACACGATTATGAGCTATACCCGCGAGCGGATGCCGCCTAAATTTTGAGAGATACGCGTACGCGCAGAAGGAGCAATGATGCTTGGAGTTCTCGGGGACCTTGTTGAAGATATCGTGGTGTGGGTAGACGAGCCCATCCGGTATGGAACGGACTGTGGCGGAGCCCAGGTGTTCAGGACGCGGGGCGGCAGCGCCGCCAACGTGGCCGCGTTCGCGGCGGAGCGCTTCCCGACCCGATTCTTCGGTTGCGTGGGAGACGATCCCGCCGGGGACTTCGTCGTTCAAAACCTCGTGGAGCTGGGCGCGGAAGTCGTCGTGCAGCGTCGGGGAACGACGGGGACAATCGTCCTGCTGATCGATGAGAACGGGGAGAGGACGATGCTTCCCGACCGGGGCGCCTCGTTACTGCTCCGTGCAGTCGCTCAGTCGGACCTGCGCGGGCTCGACCTGCTGCACGTCCCGGCATACGCCTTCCAGGGCGACGATCTTCGGCATGAAGTAGTGAGCACCATTCACCGTGCCGCAAAGCTGGGCATCCCGCTCTCGATCGACGCGTCGTCGGCCGGCATGCTTACGACGTTCGGGGCCGACCGATTCCTCGGCCTGATCTCGGAACTGAAGCCTGAATTCCTGATCGCGAACAAGGACGAAGCGCACGTACTCGGCCTCAGCGGAAGCCACGCCGTGAACCGTCTCGACGCAATGCCGTCCACAACGGTCGTCCTGAAGAACGGTGCTGAGGCGACTCGACTACGTCGGTCGGATGGTCTCGACATCAGCGTCCCGGTCCCGGCCGTTCCAGACATCCGGGATTCAACAGGAGCAGGCGATGCCTTCGCTGCCGGGTTCCTGTCGACCTTCCTCCGGAACGGAGACCTGACCCTGGCGTGCGAGGGCGGCCACGCTCTCGCGGCCGCAGTCCTTCATCGCCCCGGCGCCAGTATGGCTCCGAGTTGCTGACCTGAACATCCGGTTGCCGAGGGTCTCGTGTGATTCGCCGGCTCGATAAATAATTTGAAGCTATCAATAGCGGGGGATTAGTCATTGATCACCGCTGAATACGCTCGTACTGTCGGAACACATCACCAATACGGATTGGACCCCATGAAAAAGTATTTCCGCGTTTCCGAGGATGTTCAGGCTGCCGTTGCCGCCGGCAAGGCTGTGCTGGCGCTCGAGTCAACAATCTTCACCCACGGCCTGCCGCGGCCCCGCAACGCAGAAGTCGCTCTCGAGGCCGAGGCCTCACTGCGCGAAATCGGCGTCGTCCCGGCCACCATCGGCGTAGTGAGCGGCGAGGTCGTTGTCGGCCTCTCCTCGGCTGAGATCAAACGGCTGTCGGATGGTTCAGAGCCTGTCATCAAAGCGAGCACCCGCGACCTTCCCATCGCGTCGGCGAAGAAGCTCCATGCCGGCACCACCGTCGCCGCGACAGCGTTTGCCGCACACGCTGCCGGCATCAAGGTTTTCTCCACCGGCGGTCTCGGTGGCGTGCATCGGGGCGCGGACAAGACCTTTGACGAGTCGGCCGATCTCAGCGCCCTCGCGCAGGTGCCCCTCGTGGTGGTAAGCGCGGGTGTCAAGTCGATCCTGGACATCGGCCTCACCCTCGAACGCTTGGAGACGCTCAACATCCCCGTCATCGGTTATGGCACCACTGACTACCCGGGCTTCTATATCTCCGACTCTGGGTTCGATATCGACTACTCGGTCGATACCCCTGAAGAGGTTGCCGAGATCGCCTGGAGTCGCGACGCCCTTCACATCACCTCGACGCTTCTGGTGGCCAACCCGGTCCCGGCTTCCAAGCAGTTGGCACCCGAAACGCTCGAACGAGTCCTCGCTGCGGCCCATTCCGCGGCGGGAGGCGCTGGAATAAAGGGGCATGACACGACGCCATTCCTCCTCGATTACATCCAGAAGGCGACGAACGGTGAAAGTCTCGAAGTGAACGTGGAGGTATACCGCAACAACGTTGCTCTGGGCGGTCGCATCGCGTTGGCCCTCGCGAAGCGTTCCTCGTAGCGGGCCGAAGGCTTCCGAAGTGAAGCCACCCTGCGAAGGACTCGCGACACATCAAGGCAACATTTGACACGGGTCGGCTCGTCGAATAGTGTTTCGACAAGTTGAGACAACGATTTCTCAAAACATCTTCGAAAGCGAAATGGCGGACGTGGCAATGGTGCCGAATGAGCAAGCAGGGATTGTCGTCGTGGGAAGCGCAAACGTCGACCTCGTCGCTACGGTGGCTTCGCGCCCTGCGCCAGGCGAAACGGTGCATGCTCTGGACTACGCCGAGTTCGTGGGCGGCAAAGGCAGCAATCAAGCGATCGCAGCGGCTCGGCTGGGCGGTCGAGTCGCGTTCGTCGGGATGGTCGGGGACGACCCTGAGGCCGACATGGTGAGAAAGGCGCTGTCCGAAGAAGGCGTCGACATCCGGGGCCTCGGAAGCGAGAAATCGATTGCTACGGGACGCGCACTGGTCGTCGTCGATGACTCGGGTGAGAATTCGATCGTCGTGGTCGCGGGTGCAAATGCCCGAGTCGGCTCCAGCCAGATAGCAAAGTCCAGGGACCTGCTCTCCGGCGCGGCCATCGTCGTTGCCCAACTCGAGATACCCATCGCGACCGTCATCGAGGCGGCACTCCTGACACCGGGAATGTTCGTCCTCAACCCTGCCCCGGCCCAGCCACTTCCCTCTGCGTTGCTTCGCCGGGTCGATGTTTTGGTCGTCAACCAGGTCGAGTACGAAATCGTGACCGGCCGGGAGCTTCCTCCACAGCTTCCAGAATTGGCGCGGGATCTCCGCCAGCTCGACCTGCCGAAGTTCGTGGTGATCACCCTGGGCGGACGTGGCGCGCTCGTCTGGGACTCACTGACTGTGATCCACGTGGCACCCCCTTCCGTTCAGGTCGTCGACACCACCGGCGCCGGCGACACGTTCATCGGTGCTCTCGCGGAAGCGCTGAGCCGAGGGGAGACCATCGCCTCAGCTGCGCGTTGGGCTGTGCACGCGGCTTCGTTGTCTGTCACCACGCTCGGCGCCACAACCGGCATGCCACGTCATGAAGACGTCGTCGCCGCGCTGAACCCCTGACCGGGCACCCGCCCGGCCCCTGAATCCTGCAACCGTCCTTAGTTCTGAACCGATCCACCTCTTCAGCGGTACCAACGTGCAAGGGAGCACACACATGAACAAGCGTTCGATCGCCAGCATTGCCATCGTGGCAGCGGCGGCATTGGCACTTTCCGGCTGCTCGTCCGACTCCGGGAGCGAAGCCGACAGCGGCGCCGCAGCCTCCGGAGAACTGTCGGCGGTAAACGTCATCAACGGACCTCTGCGCGACCAGGCACTCTTCGACGCCGCGGCTCCTGGCATGGAAAAGATCAAGGCCGACGGCGCCAAGATCCAGAACATCCAGGGCGAGGTCTCCAGCCCCGCCCAGTGGAAGACCAATTTGGAATCTGTTTCGGGCGGAGACTGGGATGTCGTCATCACCGGCACAAGCCAGATGCACGACATCCTCGACCAGGCCGCACCCAAGTACCCTGACCAGAAGTTCATCACCTACGACGACGTCGTCGAGCAGCCCAACGTCGCCTCGATCATCTACAAGCAGAACGAGGGCTCGTACCTCGCCGGAGTCCTTGCAGCCGAGGTCACCTTGAACACCGACAAATTCCCGCTCGCAACCGGTAGCAAGAAGCTGGGTCTCGTTGGCGGCATGGACATTCCGATCATCAACGACTTCGTCGTCGGCTTCGAAAAGGGAGTCGAGGCAGTCGACCCGTCAATCGAGGTACTCGTTTCCTACGTTGGCGACTTCGCGGATGCTAACAAAGGTTTCGACCAGGCGACGGCAATGTACAAGCAGGGTGCCGATGTGGTGTTCCAGGTCGCCGGTGGTGCCGGCCAGGGCGTCTTCAAGGCAGCCAAGGATCACAACCGCTACGCGATCGGTGTTGACGCCAATCAGAATGCGATTCAGGAAGGACACATCCTCGCGTCGATGCTCAAGAACATCGGCGAGTCCTTGTACACGGCGGTCAAGGCCTCGGAGGCCGGCACACTCAAGTACGGCGAGACGACCGAGTACGGGCTCGCCAACAACGGTGTGAGCCTGGTGTTCGAGGACAACGGGAACATCGTTCCCCAGGACATCCAGGATTCGGTGAAGGCCTACGCCCAGAAGGTCATCGACGGCGAAATCAAAGTCCCAACCACGATGTGATCAGCCTGCGGAGGACTCCGTGCTGCTCGCCACTTGACCGACTGGCGGGCAGCACGACCCTCTGCGCGGCTTCCAACTTGACGCATCGACGCGTCCACCGAGGAAAGAGTATTGATGGCACTGCCACTTCTGGAACTTCGTGAGATCACCAAAGCCTTCGGACCGAAGGTCGCGAACGACCGAATCTCACTGGAGGTCCTCCCGGGCCGAATCCACGCACTTGTCGGCGAGAACGGCGCAGGCAAGACGACCCTCATGACGATGATCGCCGGGACGGCGCAGCCGGATTCGGGCACCATTCTGTTCGACGGCGCACCCGTTGAAATCACGAACCCGAAGAAGGCCTCCGCCCTGGGAATCGGCATGGTGCACCAGCACTTCAAACTGGTGCCGAGCCTGACGGTGGCAGCGAACGTGTACCTCGGGCGCGAACTGCGAACCCCGCTGGGAGCTCTCGACCCTAAACGAATGGAGCGGGAGGTCGCCGCCCTGTCGGCACGGTTCGGCCTTGCGATCGATCCAACGGCCAAAGTCTCATCCCTCTCAGTCGGCGTCCGCCAGCGCGTTGAGCTTCTGAAGGCTCTCAGCCATGACACCCGGCTCCTGATCCTTGACGAACCCACCGCGGTGTTGACCCCTGGCGAGATCGACGACCTCTTCGTCGTGGTCCGGGCGCTGGCGGCCAAGGGTTGCGCCGTTCTCTTCATCTCGCACAAACTCGGCGAGGTTCTCGAGATCGCTGACGAAATCACCGTCATCCGCGACGGAAAATCAATCACGACATTGCCGGCCGCAGGCCTCTCCCAATCTGACATCGCACAGATGATGGTCGGTCGGGAAGTCCTCCTCCGCATCACGCACACCAAGTCCCAGCCGGCGCACGAGGTGCTTGCCGTCAATAGCCTTCGCATCGTCGACGATCGTGGCGTCCGCGTCGTTGACGACCTTTCCCTCACCGTCCGGTCAGGGGAAATCGTCGGGATCGCGGGTGTGGAGGGTAACGGCCAGGCTGAGCTTGCGGCAGCTATCGCAGGAATGGAGCAGGTCACCGGCGGTCGAATCGTCTTGTCCGGTCGCGACGTGACGACTGCCTCCGTCGCCGAGCGTCGCCATGGTGGTCTCGCTTACATCCCAGAGGATCGTCACGAGGAGGGCGCAGGCCCCGGCCTCTCCGTTGCCGAGAACGTCATACCGACCCACCTCGAGCGTCCGATCGCACGGTTCGGGTGGATCAATACGGCAGCTATGCACTCATTCGCGCGGCGTTTGATCAGAACGTTCGACGTTCGGGGCGCGCTCCCAACCACCCCAATCGGTACGCTCTCCGGCGGAAACATGCAAAAGGTCATCATCGCTCGCGAATTCGCGACCGAGCCCGACTTGCTCATGGTCTCGCAGCCGACGCGTGGTGTCGACGTCGGGGCTATGGAGTTCGTCCATAGAGCCCTCGTCGGCCAGCGGGACAAGGGCGCGGCCGTGCTTCTGTTCTCCGCGGACCTCAACGAGATCATGTCCTTGTCTGATCGCCTCCTGGTGATGTTCCGCGGCAAAATCGTCGCCGAGTTCACCCAGGACAGCATGAGCGAAGCCGCCATCGGCCTCGCTATGGGCGGCGCCGCACCCAGCACCGAGGCGATCGCCGAGGCCGAGGCCGAGCACACACAGGTTCTCTTGAGCCTCGCCGCCCAGTCGGACAGCAATGCAGCGTCGAGGGCTGGCGAGGATCCAGCCAGCGCCGCGGCTCTGTCCGAGGCGGTGCGTGAGGCAACGCCGGGCGCCGACCAATCGAACCACGACGGTGAACGGTCCCGAGATCGTGAAGAATCACTGGTGGCGAGACAGAAACGAGTAGCGAACCGCAGCGGTGACGGCGCGTCGAGCCGGCTCGAAGCAGCGGCTCGAATCCGTGCCAAGGCCCGTCGTGTCGCGCAGGGCAGCATCCAGCCGATCGTGGCCATCGTCCTGTCGCTCATCATCGGAGCCGTCGTCATCCTGGCGATCGGAGAAAACCCGATGCGTGCCTACGAGGAATTGTTCTTCTCCAGTTTCCACACGCCGTTCGGAATTTCTGGCCTGATTGCGCAGGCGATTCCACTGTTGATCCTCTCAGCGGGCGTCATCATTTCATTCCGCGCGGGCTTCTTCAACATCGGTGGCGAGGGACAGCTGTTCCTCGGTGCTTTCACTGCCGCATGGGCAGGGTTCACCTTCGTGGACCTTCCTGGCCCGATCCTGGCCGTTGTCGTGCTCATGTTCGGTCTTCTCGGTGGAATGATCTGGGGAATGATTCCCGGCGTGCTGCTTGCGTTCTGGCGCGTCGACATCATCGTGACCACTCTCATGATGAGTTCCATCGCAACCCTTCTCACCGCGTATCTCGTGACGGGTCCGTTCCGGGACCCGAGCGCAGGGCTCGTCGCCTCCGAAAAGATCGCCACCAGTGCACTTTTCCCGATCTTCAACGCGAAGTATGGGATCGGGCTCGACCTCGTCCTGGCGATCGCGATCGCTGTGATCCTCGCCCTTATCCTGACTCGCACCGTATGGGGACTGAAAGTTCGCCAGCTGGGTGAAATGAACCGCTTCGCTGAATACACCGGCGTCAACACGAAAGCCATGAGCATCCAGGTCATGTCGCTTTCCGGTGCCGTTGCCGGTCTGGCGGGTGCGATCTTCGTGCTCGGATCGAGCGGCGGCCGGTTCCTCCAGGACTTCTCACCGGGCTACGGCTTCCTCGGGATCACCGTTGCGCTTCTCGCCCGACTCAACCCGTGGGCTTCGTTCGCTGCCGTCCTGTTCTACGCCAATATGATGTCCGGCTCGAACGGCATGCAGATCAACACGGACGTGCCGTTCCCCATCGTCACTGTGCTGCAGGGTCTCATCATCCTGATGATCACCGCAGTCATCGTGATCGATCGCCGCACCCGGGACAAGCTCGTTCAGTTGTTCAAGGGCCGCCGCGGCGCGAACGGCACACCCGTGCTCCGTGCTACGCGCCCTGCCGACGTCCCTGTCGGCACCGCTGCCGCCGGAGTGGCTGCGGCCCCAACCCTCACATCCACCGATTCGGGAGTTCACCAGTCATGAATGTCATCGAACAGATATTCACAGCGGCAACGCTTGCAGTGATTCTCATGAAAGTCGCGCCGATCCTGCTCGCCGCGATCGGCGGCGCCTTCACCCAGCAGGGCAACATTCTCAATATCGGGCTCGAAGGGATGATGCTCGCAGGAGCCTTCACCGCGATCGCGGTCGGTTCGACGACCGGGAACGCCCTGGTCGGCGTTCTCGCGGCGGTCGGCGCAGGTCTGCTCTTCGCGGTGATTTTCGCTGTGGCGACTTTGATCTTCAAGGCGGACTTCATCGTTGTCGGGATCGGTATCAACTTGCTCGCGGTGGGCGTCACCGTGTTCCTGCTGCACATCATCTACGGCAACCCGGGTGTGACTCCACCGAGCGCGTCGATCACTCTTCCGCGCATCTCGATCGGACCCTTCGCCGACATCCCGATCCTGGGCGTCGCGTTGAACGACCAGACCGCACTCGTCTGGCTTGCTCTCCTGAGCGTCCCAGCGGCCGCGTTTGTCCTCTACCGCACCACATACGGGGTTCACCTTCGTGCCGTCGGAGAGGACGAGGAAGCCGCGGCTGCCGCCGGGATCAGCGTGACCAGGATCAAGTTCCTGAGCGTCCTGATCTCCGGCGCACTCTGTGGTGCGGCCGGCGCACAGCTTGCCATGGCGACTCTCGGCAGCTTCACGAACGGAATGACATCCGGCCGAGGCTTCATCGCGGTGGCGGCCCTGACGTTCGGACTGGCCCGCCCGGTGCGCACGATGGTCGCCGCCCTGATCTTCGGGGCGGCTGAGGCGGTCGCTGACCTGCTGGGGATCGCAGGAATGAACTCGAATCTCACCCTCATGATGCCTTACGTCATCACGATTATCGCACTCGTCTTCGCCGGCATGCGGTTCCGCAAGCTGTGGAGTGCGCGTCGGTCAGGCAGGGCGAGTACGCCTGGCGGCGAACTCAGTACCGCCCCGGTCTGACCGGATTCCGGATGCCGCCCGCCTCTTCAAGAGGGGACGGCAGACGGCATCCTCCCGGATCGACCATGATCTGGCGCTGCGCAGGTCGCGCGAATAAGAAGCATCCACAATGAGGAGGACAACCATGGTTGAACGCATGATCATCGATTGTGACCCCGGGCACGATGACGCACTCGCGATCATCCTGGCGGCGGGCAACCCGAACATCGACCTGATGGCGATCACCACGGTAGCCGGCAACCAGACGATCGAAAAGGTCACGCGAAACGCGCTGTCCGTTTGTGCGATTGCCGGTATCACCGACGTGCCGGTGGCTCAGGGTGCGGGTGTTCCGCTCGTCCGGCCCCAGATCGTCGCTCCGGACATCCACGGAGAATCTGGGCTCGACGGCCCCGTTCTTCCGGAACCGCAGATCGAGCTCGACCCCCGGCGCGCTGTCGACCTCATCATCGACCTGGTCATGGAGAATGAGCCGGGCACCATCAACCTCGTTCCGACCGGCCCGCTGACCAATGTCGCCCTCGCGATGAAAGTCGAGCCGCGCATTGTCGAACGGGTGAAGCGTGTCATCCTCATGGGCGGCTCGTACACGAGAGGAAACAGCACTCCGTCGGCCGAGTTCAACATCCTCGCCGATCCCGAGGCGGCCCAGGCCGTCTTCGCGGGCGCGTGGCCCGTCACCATGGTCGGGCTCGACCAGACACACCAGGCGACCGCGGACGCCGACATCGTCGCGCGGATCGCTGCCATCGATTCGCCGCTGTCAGAATTCGTCGTGGAGATCCTCACATTCTTCGGCACAACGTACAAAGATGTTCAGGGTTTCGACGCGCCACCGGTTCACGACCTGTGCTGTGTCGCAAAGCTCGTCAACCCGGCCGTGTTCGCCACCCGGGACGCATTCGTCGGAGTCGAACTGACCGGCAGGTGGACCACAGGGATGACGGTGACCGACTTTGACAATCTGCTTGATCAAGAGCACAACACACAGGTCGCCACAACGCTCGACAAGCAGTTGTTGTGGGACATGACAATCAACGCGATCAGCGTTCTTTCGAAGGGAAGTGCGGCATGACCGTACCCATCATTCTTGACTGCGATACCGGTATCGATGACACACTGGCGATACTTTATGGGGCGGGCAACGGCGCCGATTTCGTCACGTGCACCGTCACGCACGGCAACGTGCCCGTCGGCACCGGCGCGCGGAACACCGTGACGGTACTCGACTATCTGGGACTCGACACCGTGCCGGTGTTCGAAGGCGCTGCTCGGCCGTTTGCGCAACCGTTGATGACAGCGGAGTTCGTCCACGGCCA
>NZ_JBKJWH010000016.1:0-14327 GCF_046716805.1 Mycetocola sp.
CTCCTGAGCCAGCGCCACGGCCTCCGCCCCGTTCGCTGCCTCGGCGACCACCTCGATGCCGTCGGCGAGGGAGAGCAGCGCGGCGATTCCGGAGCGGACGATCGGGTGGTCGTCGGCGACGATTACCCGGATGGGCGATGTGGTCACGATGCTGCGTCCTTCGTAAAGGGGATGTGGACGGTGAGTTCCGTGCCGTGCCCGGTGGCGGCATCCGCAACGATGAGGGTTCCGCCGACCAGACCGACCCTGTCGCGCATGCCGCTGAGCCCGAAGCCGTGTTCGTCGCTGGGCTGGAATCCACCGAGACCGCGGCCGTCGTCGGCGACGCGGAGGCTGACGCTGTTGTCGGATTGAGCGACGGGGACGGATGCTGCGCGGGCGTTCGCGTGTTTGCGTACGTTGGCGAGTCCCTCCTGGGCGCAGCGCAGCAGCACGACTTCGATGTCGCGAGGCAGCTCGGTGAGCGGCGCATCCGTCGTCACGGTCACCCCGGTCTCGCGACTGAAGCGCTCGCCGAGTTGAGCGAGGGTGTCGGCGAGGGAACCGTCGCGCTGCGGGAGGCCGGCGTTCGCGGCAACGAGGGAGCGGGCTTCGCGGAGCGCCTCGCGAGCGGTGGACTCGATCAGCTCGAGAGTGGAGTCCGCGGTCGGCTGCTCCAGACGGGCACGCTGCGCGAGCATCACGACGCTCGTGAGGCTCTGCGCGATGGTGTCGTGGATTTCGCGGGCGATGCGTTCGCGCTCGGCGGTGGCGCCGGCATCCCGGCTCATCAACTCGAGCTCACCCTGCGCCGTCCGCAGGTGGTCGAGCAGGCGCTGGCGTTCTACGGTCGCGGCACCCCTCGAGGATCTCGATGGTGGTGGACCTGCCTGCACCGTTGGGGCCGAGGAGGGCGAAGGTCTCACCGTGGCGGATGTCGAAGCTCACGTCATCGACAGCGGCACAGCTGCCGTAGCGCTTGCCGAGGTTCTCGACCTCGACGGTGGTGTCTGAGGGTGGGGCGGTCTGGTTCATGGTCCCAGCGTGGCCGCGCCGCGCTCGCCCCGGTAGCGGTGATCCGGCTGAACCCGGCATCAACCGATCGGTGGATGCTGCGCGCCCGGCCGCCAATTCACCGGGACCGGACCAAATCACCCCCGGCGTGTCGCATGCATCCGTCCGGAACGGGTGAACTGGTGCCTCAACTCATTCCGACGTGTTCATGTTGAGGGAGTCTCCGTGCCCTGCCGAAAGCTCCGTTGAAAGCATCCCGCTGAGCACCGGCAGAAGTTCGGGGAGAGAACGGCACCCCTGCCGCTCAACGAAGTGGCCGCCGCCCGGGATAACGGTCAGCGGCGCCTTGAGGCTCCGAGCCAGGGCCGCTGTGATCGGCGGAGCGACGGTGGTGTCGTTGTCCGATCCGAAGACGTGCCTCCGCCGGGCACCGTGGAGAATCGCCTGAACATCGAGCGGTGCGGCGGTGAACGGATCAAGGTTCGGGAGGTTTGGCAGCGGCTGGGCGAAGCCCGCCACAAGAATGAGGCCGCGGAGCGTCCACGGTCCTGGAAGTTCTGCGAGCAGCCGCAGGGTGGTGATCGACCCGAGGCTGTGCCCGATCAGGATGGTGTTGTCGTCCACTGCGCCGACGGCATCCTGCAGCGTCTCGAGCCAGGGTCCGGGCTGGGGGTGCCTCGAGTTCGGCAGTGCTGGCACCCGCACCACACCCGGCTCGAACTGCTCGACGAGCCACGGGAACCAGTGCTTCCTGGGGGAGGCGAGGTAACCGTGGGCGACGACGATCCGTGGGGCCATCCGTCGAGTCTGCCAGCACCACGCAGGCTCAACAGGGCGCAGCAGCTGAAACCGGCCCTTTTCTCCTGTTGGGAGTGCGCCTGGTGCGGATGATCCTGCCGAGCCCGGCTACGCGCCGGTGCGCATCCACGCCGTCGTGCGGGCCCGAAGCCCGAGCGTCGCGGCGCGAGCGGCCAGGTACCCGATCGAGAACGCGGCGGTGAGCAGAGCCAGACCTGTGGCATCCGAGGGGGCTGCTGCGAGCACCCAGAGCGCCAGCGGAACGAAGACGGCGACGTTGAGGATGCCGGTGAGCGCGAGATACCGCGCGTCCCCGGCGCCGATCAGCACCCCGTCGAGCACGAACACAAACCCGGCGAGCGGAGTGCTGATGCCGAGGACGATGAGACTCGGCACCAGCAGCCGAGCGAGCTCCGGGTCGCCCGTGAACAGCAGGCCGGCGACCCCGGAAGTGGCGACCACGACGAGCCCGAGGACGAGGCCGGAGCCGACTCCCCATTGCAGGCACCGGGCCAGGATCGAACGAACAAGAGAGGTGTCTGCGGCTCCCAGGCTCTTGCCGATGAGTGCCTGGGCGGCGATGGCGAGGGCGTCGAGGGCGAACGCCGTGAAGGTGAAGATGGTCATGACGATCTGGAACCCGGCGAGCTCGGACGTGCCGAGCCCGGTCGCGACGAACGTCGCCAACAGGATCGCGATGCGCAGGCTCACCGTGCGGACGAACAGCCAGCCGCCCGAGAGCGCCGACCCCGAAATGCCTGCCCGGTGCGGCCGAACCGATGCGCCCGTTCTGCGGGCGTGGTGCAACACCACGGTCAGGTACGCCACGGCCATGCCCCACTGCGCCAGGACCGTTCCGAGCGCGGCCCCCGCGATGCCGAACTCGAGCAGGTAGATGAACACGAAGTTGAGGGCGATGTTCGCCGCGAAGCCGGCCGTCGCCACGAGCAGCGGAGTGCGCGTGTCCTGCAGCCCGCGGAGCAGGCCTGTGGCCGCGAAGACGAGCAACATTGCCGGCAGCCCGGCCATCGAAATCGAGAGATAGACGGATGCCTGCTCCGCGACATCCGGCGACGCCCCGAACGGTCCCACCAGGGTCGGGGTGGCGAACCAGCCGGAGATCCCGAGCAGCAGGCCGAGGCCGAGCGCGAGCCACAGTCCGTCGATTCCCACGGAGACCGCACCCCGCTCGTCGCCTGCACCCAGCCGCCGGGCGACTGCCGGCGTCGTCGCGTAGGCGAGGAACACCATGAGACCGATGATGGTCTGGATGATCACTCCCGCGATGCCGAGTCCGGCGAGCGGGGTGATGCCGAGGTGTCCGACCATGGCCGAGTCGGCGAGGAGGAACAGCGGTTCGGCGACGAGCGCGCCGAGGGTCGGGACCGCGAGACGCAGGATGTCGCGGTTCACGGTGGTCACCGCTCGAGCCTAGGACACCACGTCTTTCGGCGTTCCATTCGCCTGCGGAGAGGCCGGAGGCGGCACAACAGGACGGCCTCCCGCGAAGCAGTGTGGCCACTCGACGGGGGGCCACGCGGGGCCGCCGCGACACGGCGGGGGACCCCCTTAACAGTGCCGCTCATCAGGCGTAACGTCCGCAGCATGAGCACGGTGATTTCAGCGCAGGACCTGCGAAAGCACTACGGCAGGACCCGAGCCCTCGACGGCCTCGATCTCACGGTGACGACGGGTGAAATCCACGGTTTCCTCGGGCCGAACGGTGCCGGGAAATCGACCACGATTCGCATCCTCCTCGGCCTGGCCCGGTCAGCATCCGGCGATGTGTCCGTGCTGGGCAGGAACCCCTGGACCGATGCCGTGGCGCTCCACCGCCGGATCGCCTACGTTCCCGGCGGGGTCGCTCTCTGGCCCACTCTGACCGGCGGCGAGGCGATCGACCTGCTCAGCCGCCTCCGAGGCATCGACGACCCGGTGCACTATGCGGCTCGGCGGGCGCACCTCACCGAGGCCTTCCAGTTCGACCCGAGCCGCAAGGGCCACACCTATTCGACGGGGAATCGTCAGAAAGTCGCTCTCATCGCGGCGCTCGCGACTCCCGCCAGCCTGTACTTGCTCGACGAGCCCACCGCGGGTCTCGACCCGCTGATGGAGGCCGTCTTCCGCCGGGAACTCGCCGCGGTGGTTGCCGACGGCGCCACAGTGCTCCTCTCGAGCCACATCCTCAGCGAGGTCGAGCAACTCTGTGACCGGGTCAGCATCATCCGCGCCGGCCGGATCGTCGAGACCGGCACACTTGCCGACCTGCGGCACCTCACCCGCACCGAGGTCGCCTTCTCCGTCGAGGGCCTCACCGAGGCCGACCTGCGCGACATTCCCGGCAGCCATGACCTCGTGATCGACGGGCCCCGGGCGCGATTCACCGCAGACAGCGACGAACTCGTCGACCTGCTGCCGACGCTCGCGCAGCTCCGGGTCCGCGGCCTCACCGTGACCCCGCCATCGCTCGAGGAACTGTTCCTCAGTCACTACGGCGACCTCGGGGCGGATGTCGCCCGCCAGACCCGGCGGGCCGCCCGCCGTACCCGGGTCGGGCGATGAGCACCCTCGCGATCCTTGTTCGTCACCGGATGAGACGTGACCGAATCCAGACCCCGGTCTGGCTGGCGTCGATCGCGGCCCTCATCCTGTTCTCGGCGCTCGCACTCCAGGACACGTTCGGGGGCGTCGCCGAGCGCACGGTGCTCGTTCGACTGGCGGCGGCGAACCCGGCGATCATGTTCATCCGCGGTGTGCCGCAGGGCACAGGCGCCGCCGCCGTGCTGATTTTCACGGTCCTCGCGTTCCTCGGCGTGATGGTCGGCCTCATGAACACGTTCCTGGCGGTCCGCCACCTGCGCGCTGAAGAGGAGAGCGGCCGCGCCGACCTCGTCGCATCGACGCCGGCAGCGCGGGTCCTCCCCGCGCTGGCGACGCTCGTGTACGGACTCCTCGTGAACGCGGTGCTGGCGATCGCGGTCGCCGGATGCCTGATTCTCGCCGGCCAGGACGCGTCCGGCTCGTTCGTCACCGGACTCGCCCTCGCCGCCATCGGCGTCGTCTTTCTGACCGTCGGCGGTGTGGCATCCGAACTCATGCCGAGCGCCCGGGCAGCCAACGGCCTCGCCGTCGGTGCCGTCCTCGTCACCTACCTGTTACGCGGCATCGCCGACGCCTTCGGCGCGGTGTCAGCAGACGGGCTGAGTGTCGAGAGCGCCTGGCCGGCCTGGCTGTCACCGATCGGCTGGGCGCAGAAAACGCGCCCGTTCACCGAGGACAACCTGGCGCCACTCCTGCTGAACCTCGCCACCGCATCGCTGCTCGTCGGAATCGCGGTGCTCGTCATGGCGCGCAGGGACACCGGAGCCAGCGTTTTGGCGACCAGTTCGGGCAGGATGGCGGCCCTGCCGACCCTCGCCGGCCCGTTCGGCCTGGCCTGGCGATTGCAGTGGCCCTCGATCGTCGCGTGGTGCGTCGGGGCAGCCGCGTTCGGGGTCTTCGGCGGATCGCTCGGAACCGCCGTCGCGACCTCCGACATCGCGGACAGCCCGATCGCGGACCAGCTCGCCCGCCTCTCGCGGGGCGGGGACACCCTGACCGAGGCGTTCATCTCGGTCATCTTCACGATCGTCGGCATCGTCGCGGCCGGCTGCGCCATCCAGGCCATCGTCCGGATGCGCCAGGAGGAGTCGCACGTCGGCGGCGAACTCGTGCTGGCCACTCCGGTGTCACGGTACTCCTGGGCGGGGGCGTACATCGGGATCGGGGCGATCGCGATCGTGCTCGTCCTCACGACCGGCGCGACGGCATCCGTTCTCGCGGCACTCGCGGTCGGGGCGCCGGAGGAGAGCATCGAGGACTCGGTGCTGGCAGCGCTCGCCCAGCTGCCGGCGGCACTGCTCTTCCTCGCTGTGGTGGCCCTCGTCTGGTCCGTCGTTCCGCGGCTCACCGCCGGGCTTGGCTGGGGGTTGCTGGTGCTCTCGGTCTTCCTCGGCATCTTCGGCGCCCTCGTCGGGCTGCCGGACTGGACAGCCGACTTGTCTCCGTTCAGCCACACCCCCGTGCCGTCCGGTGCAGACACCGACTGGGGTGGAGGAATCGTGATGGCGGTGCTGGCGCTCGTGGCCGGTGCCGCTGCGTTCGTCCTCTTCCGGCGCCGGGACGTCGAATCGGCCTGAAAGCACCACAGGCATGCACGTCGACGCGGTCGCTGGGCGACCTTGCTCAGGGACCACCACCGCGCCCGGAAAATCGCCCGCCCTTAACGATCGCCAGTCTCCTAGGGTGGAGCTATGACGAACGCGGCTCTTCCCTCCGGAATCTCCCTCGACGAACTCGACCCAGCGGTGCGGCCGCAGGACGACCTGTACCGGCACGTCAACGGCAAGTGGCTCGCCCGAACCGACATCCCGGCGGACAAGGCCCGGTGGGGCTCATTCCACATGCTCGCCGAAGAGGCCGAAAAGGCGGTCCAGGCGATCATCCTTGAGGCGCAGGATGCCGCGGACGATGAGAACTCGGACCCCGAGCAGCGCAAGGTCGGCGACCTCTACGCGAGCTTCATGGACGAAGACCTCGTGGAGGCGCTCGGAGCGACGCCCATCGCCGGACAGCTCGCTGCGATCGAGAACGTCGGGTCGATCCAGCAGCTCGTGCGCACAACGGCTCAGCTCGACCGCGCCGGGGTGAGCGGATTTTTCCAGCTCTACGTCGACAACGACCCCGGCAACCCGGAGCGGTACCTCGTCCTCCTCGAACAGGGCGGCATCTCGCTGCCCGATGAGAGCTACTACCGCGACGACAAGTTCGCGTCGGTCCGCACCGCTTATGTCTCGCACATCGAGCAGATGTTCGAGCTGGTGGCCGAGGGGATCCCGGGAGGATCCCAGTTCAGGAGCGCCGTCGTCCGCGCCCAGCACGTGTTCGACATCGAGACCGCAATCGCCGCCGTGCACTGGGACAACGTCCGTTCCCGCGACAGTGAAGCCACCTACAACCTGCACAGCTGGGACGAAGCAGCCGGGCTGTTCGCCGGTGGGGGTGATCGTGCTTTGATCGACGCCTGGCTCCACGCCCTCGGAGCACCGGAAGGCGCGTTCGACGAAGTGGTCGTCCGTCAGCCCAGCTTCTTCGCCGGGCTCGCTCCCCTGCTCGTGCCGTCGAAGCTCGAAGCGTGGAAGGACTGGCTCGCGTGGAAGGTCATCCACGGCGCCGCCCCCTACCTGTCGAGCGATTTCGTGGCATCCAATTTCGGTTTCTACGGCCGCACCCTGTCGGGCACCCCGGAGATCCGCGACCGCTGGAAACGCGGCGTCTCCCTCGTCGAGAGCGTACTCGGCGAAGCGGTCGGCAAAATCTACGTCGACCGGCACTTCCCCCCCGAGGCGAAAGCCTCCATGGACGTGCTCGTCGCCAACCTGGTCGAGGCGTACCGGCAGTCGATCAGCACGCTGACCTGGATGGGCAACGACACCCGCAAGCGGGCGCTCGAGAAGCTCGAGAAGTTCACGCCCAAGATCGGCTTCCCGTCGAAGTGGCGGGACTACTCGATTTTGGACGTGCAGCGCACCGACCTGCTCGGCAACGTCCGCCGGGCGAGCCTGTTCGAGTTCCACCGCGAGCTCGGCAAGATCGGCAAACCGCTCGATCGCGAGGAGTGGTTCATGACTCCGCAGACGATCAACGCCTACTACAACCCCGGTTTCAATGAGATCGTGTTCCCCGCAGCGATCCTCCAGTTCCCGTTCTTCGACGAGGGCCGGGATGCCGCGGCGAACTACGGCGCGATCGGCGCGGTCATCGGGCACGAGATCGGGCACGGCTTCGACGACCAGGGCTCCAAGTACGACGGCACGGGAAAGCTCACCGACTGGTGGACCGCGAAGGACCGCAAAGCCTTCGAGAAGCGCACAGCGTCTCTGATCGCCCAGTTCAACGGCCTCGCGCCCGCGCAGGTTCCCGACCACCACGTCAACGGAGCCCTCACGATCGGCGAGAACATCGGCGACCTCGGCGGGCTGTCCATCGCGTGGAAGGCGTACCTGATCTCTCTCGCAGGGCAGGAGCCGCCGGTGATCGACGGACTCCCCGGCGCTGAGCGGTTCTTCCTCTCCTGGGCGCAGGCCTGGCAGCAGAAAGCCCGCGACGCCGAGGTCATCCGGCTTCTGGCGATCGACCCGCACTCCCCGAACGAGTTCCGCTGCAACCAGATCGTGCGGAACATCGACGAGTTCTATGAGACCTTCGACGTCACCCCCGCGGATGCCCTCTGGTTGGAGCCGTCGCAACGGGTCACCATCTGGTAGCCGCCTCTCCCGATCGCCGGGAGTCTGCGATACTTGTGAGTACGGCCACGGCGATCGTCCGAGCTTCCCGTGAGGGGCGGGCATCCGTATTTCAGGCCGGACCAGAGCAATCTGTGATCGGCGCGAGGATGCGATCGAGCCGGTCACTCTACGGAGATCAAAGCCAGTGGTACCGTCGACGCAACAACCCGCTGCACCGCAGCCCTTCAGTCGCACGCGGCAACGGGAGCGTCGACGCGCCAGGCACCGGTCTGCCGAACCCGCGGAAACGTTCGCGAGGAGCCTGAAGGCCCTCGGTTTCCTTGCACGGAACGGCGTGCAGGTCTCCGCCCGCGTCACTGACCTCTCGACCGGCGCCGAATTGTTGAGCGTCGACGACTACGTGGTCATGCCGACCGCCTCGATCGGCAAAGTGCTGCTGCTGATCGACGTCGCCGCCCGGTTGTCCGACACCGAGTTCGCGGCCCTCACCATCCTCGATCGGGAATCGAACGATTCCGTCGGAGATTCCGGCGTCTGGCAGCATCTTCAGGCGCCTTCGCTCCCCGTCGCGGACCTCGCTGCGCTGATCGGCGCGACGAGCGACAACCTCGCCACCAACGTGCTGCTGCGGCTGATCGGGCTCGACTCGGTGCGCAGGCGCACCGAGTCGATCGGGCTGAAGCGCACCGCACTTCTCGACCGGGTCCGCGACCAGCGTGGACCGGACGACGCCCCGCACCTGTCGGTCGGCTCGATGAAGGAGATCGCCTGGCTGTTCTCCGCCCTCGCTCGCGGCGAGATCGTCGACCCGGCCACGAGTCAGCGGGTGGCCGGCTGGCTCTCGCTCAACGCCGACCTCTCGATGGTGGCATCCGCTCTCGGGATGGACCCGCTGTCGCACCGCTCAGGGGATCACGGCATGCAGATGTTCAACAAAACCGGCGTTGACCCCGGAGTCCGTGCCGACGCCGGGGTGGTGCGTGGACCGCGGGCAGGGGTCGCCTATGCGGTCGCCGTGTCGTTCGCCGACACCGACCTCTCGACGAGGCTCGCCGTCTACGACGCACTCCACACCCTCGGCCTGGATCTCGTCGAGTACATCCACTGAAGTTTTCCCGGTCCCTGTTGCGTCGCAGCGAGCGCCTGAGGGAAGAGCGCCGGCGCCTCGGCGGTTGCACCCTTCACGGATTCAGGGATGGAGGCATCATGGGCAAGGTTCTGCAGATGCGGCTCGTGGTCGAGGCCGAGGATTACGACAAGGCTGTCGCGTTCTACCGCGATGCGCTCGGGCTCGACGAGGAGGCGGCGTTCGAGGGCGAGGGCGACGCCCGCGTCATGATCCTCGACGCCGGTCGCGCCACTCTCGAGATCATCAACCCGGCACAGAAGCGCATGATTGATGAAGTGGAAGTCGGCCGGCCGGTGGCCCCGAAGTTCCGGTTGGCATTCGAAGTGGCGGATGCCGTCGGCGCGACCGACACCCTCACCGCGGCCGGTGCGACGCTGGTCGCCGAACCGACCGAGACGCCGTGGCGGTCGCTGAACGCGCGGCTCGAGGCCCCGGACCTGCAGATCACGGTGTTCCAGGAGCTCGACGTGGGCGCCTGAGCTTCGGCCGTTCACGTCGGCCGGGTCGATTTGTCACCTGCGCGAGGGGAAGATATGGTTGTAGCTTCAAGTTCTCGTCACCGGCGGGAATCGAAAATGCAACGAATAAGGAATTCCCGCCATGTCAGTACTTCACTCCGCCCTTACCCAGACGATCGGGGTCACCCTGCTCAGGGTCGTCGTCGGAATCATCTTCGTTCTGCACGGGGTTCAGAAGACCTTCGAGCAGACCTTCCCCGGCGTTCAGGCGTTCTTCGAGAGCCTCGGCATTCCCCTCGCCGCGGTCGCAGCTCCCGCTGTTTCCTTGCTCGAACTGGTCGGCGGCATCCTGCTGATCGTCGGCGCCCTCACCCGGATCGTCGCCCTGCTGTTCACCATCAACATGATCGTGGCCATCGCGGTCTTCCACGCCTCGATGGGCTTCTGGGTCGACGCCGGCGGATACGAGTTCGTGCTGCTGCTCGGAGCCGGCGCACTCGCGATCGCACTGATCGGCCCTGGCCGGTTCAGCGTCGATGAGCTGGTCTTCGGCGCTCGCCGCCGCGCTGCGGTCTCCGCGCAGGAGCCGGTTTCGGTCTGACCTGCTTGACTGCCTCGAACGGCTGCGATTCCATGTGAATCGCGGCCGTTCTTGTCGTACAGGGCGGTGTTCGCACCTTCGGAGATGTGTGCCGAACCGCCCCGTTCCCCAACGGAAACGCCTCCATTCGCGAGAATCTCCGCAGTTGGTCACCCAGGCGTGAGCGACGTCAGTCGATGAGGCCCATCCCGGCGAGGCGCCGAAGCACTTCGGAACCGGCGGGCGGGCAGCGGTGGAGGTCGGCTGTCGTCACCCAGTGCACGGCGCTGACTTCGGCGCTCGGTCGCGGCTCATCATCGGACTCAGCAGCGAAGACGACCATGCGCACCTGGCGGCCGTCCGGTTCGCCGTGCGCCTGCGTCACGACGGTGAACAATTCGCGCACGGTGTCGGGGACGAGCTCGACCGCCACCTCCTCGCGCGTTTCGCGTGAGGCGGCATCCGCTGGCGATTCTCCCGGGTCCACCTTGCCGCCGGGGAGGTAGAGCACGTCGCGGTTGCGTGCGGTCACCATGAGCATGCGTCGGTCCCGGATCATCGCGACTGCCGCAACGTGGATGTCGGCGAATCCGCTCACGCCGTTTGCCCGCCAGTGCGAGCTCCCGCTCCTTCGGCGGCGACCGAGCCCAGCACGGCTGAGGCCTCGGAGGAGCGCACCAGCAGGTCGACGGCGTCGGCAACGGCATCCAGTGTTTCGCGCTGGCGCAGGATGCGGAAATGCCCATCCACGGGAAGCTTCACGTTGGTGGCGCCGACGAGCACACTGCCGTCGGGCACGTGCGGGTCGAACCCTCCGAAGATGGAGACGATTCTGGCGTTGACGCTCGAGTTGCTGCCGAGGCTGACGATGGTCTCGTGCGTTGGAATGAACGCCCGCAGGGTCTGACCGAGCACGTAGCGGGCGTAGCGGGAGCCGGCGAATGGTGTGCAGACGGCGACGAGTCCCAGGAGGTGGAGTTCGTCGGTAGAGGACACCAGCATGTGCTTGCCGACGAGCCCGCCCTTGCTGTGCGCGACAATCAACCGGCCGGCCGGATTCGCTGAAACGCGCGACAGCGCCCGCACGAGCCGCTCAGAAGTCTCGACGATCGGGCGCAGGTTGTACCCAAGACCGTGTACGACGCTGACCGGGTAGCCGGCGGCGTTGAGACGTTCGGCGATCGGCCGCAGGAAGCTCCACCGCTCGTACACCCCCGGGATCAGCACGATCGTCGGCTTGCCCGGGTCCCCTTCGCTGAACGCGGGCGGAACCGTCCAGGTCAGTATCGACCGGGTGTGCACGAGCCCGGCGTCGATGTAGTCGATGGCCCAGACCCCGAGTCTGTGCAGCAGAGTGCTCACCGTCTTCCCTCCGCGTGGCGGGCAATCAGGCTGCCCACCGCTTGCCCATTCGTCATCATCACTTCGTGACCGGCCCCAGGCACCTGCACCAGACGGGCCCGGGGGATGATCGCGACGATCCGGTCGACCCAGTTCCTCGGGCACAGCCGGTCCTCGCTGCCCCGGATGACGAGCGTGTCGGCCTTCACGAGTGGCATCGTGTCCTCGACATGGTGGTCCATCATCATGCGCAATTTCTTGAAGTACCAGCGCGGTCCGGCCTTGAGGTAGTAGACGAGCCCGAACCCGATCACCCGAAGTTGCGCGCCCCAAAGGTCCTGCACGAGCCGCAGCGCCTGGATCCGCGCCCCCCGTTCCTCCGGGTTGACGGTGGGGCTGATCAAGACGACACAGTCGAAGAGGTGCGGATGCCGCGCGGCCGCCTCGACGGCGACCTGCGCCCCCATGGAATGGCCGACGAGAACCGGATCCGTGATCCCGAAACTTTCGACGAGTTCCGCGATGAGATCACCGGACTCGCGCATGTCGAGAGGTTCGTCCGGTTCCGGTGCGTCACCGAAGCCCGGGAGGTCGAGCGCGTACACCCGGCCGTGCTGCCCAAGGGTGTCGGTGAGGGCGCCCCAATAGTGCCTGCCCATGCCGATGCCGTGCAGCAGGATGAAGCCCGGCCCTGTGGGGATGCCGCTCTCCGCGATCACCGTGACACGCTCGCGAGATCGGAACTCGGAGGTGTGCGGCACGGACATTCCGTCAGTCTACGTTCGCCTCCCCGAGGGCGGGCTGAGGGCGGCGAGCGGGCTGAAGACGCGCGGCTAAGCTGGAGAAGCGTCCGTGCAGCCGGCACGGGCCTCTTTTTTGCATCAGGAGCCACAGTGGCCGCATCCAGCCGTCTCGACTCAGTCATCGCCCTCGCCCGCCACCGCGGCTTCGTCTTCCAGGCCGGTGAGATCTACGGAGGTTCGAGATCCGCCTGGGACTACGGGCCGCTCGGAGTGGAGCTCAAGGAAAACATCAAGCGCCAGTGGTGGAAGCACATGGTCACCCGTCGTGATGATGTCGTCGGCCTGGACTCCAGCGTGATCCTGCCCAAGAAGGTGTGGGAGGCATCCGGCCACGTCGGTGTCTTCACCGACCCGCTCGTCGAGTGCCTGAGCTGCCACAAGCGGTTCCGCGAGGACCACCTCCTCGAAGCGTTCGAGGAGAAGAAGGGCCGTGCCCCGGAGACCGGGATGCTCGAAATTGCCTGCCCGAACTGCGGAACGCGAGGCGAGTGGACGCCTCCCCGCGACTTCAACATGATGCTCAAGACCTACCTCGGCCCCGTCGAAGACGAGTCCGGCGTGCATTACCTGCGCCCGGAGACCGCCCAGGGCATCTTCGTGAACTTCGCCAACGTGCTGCAGGCCGCGCGCATCAAGCCGCCGTTCGGTGTCGGCCAGATCGGTAAGAGCTTCCGCAACGAGATCACACCGGGGAACTTCATCTTCCGCACCCGTGAGTTCGAGCAGATGGAACTCGAGTTCTTCGTCGAGCCCGGTTCGGATGAAGAGTGGCACCAGTACTGGATCGACTACCGGTTCAACTGGTACACCGACCTCGGAATCGACCCGGAGAACCTGCGCCTGTTCGAGCACCCCGCTGAGAAGCTGTCGCACTACTCGAAGCGCACCGTCGACATCGAGTACAAGTTCGGTTTCGTCGGTGGAGACTGGGGCGAGCTCGAGGGCGTTGCGAACCGCACCGACTTCGACCTCACCACCCACGCCGAGCACTCCGGCAAGGACCTCTCGTTCTTCGACCAGGGCAAGAACGAACGCTGGGTTCCGTACGTCATCGAACCGGCGGCCGGACTGACCCGTTCGCTCATGGCATTCCTGGTCGACGCGTACCACGAAGAGGAGGTGCCGAACGCGAAGGGCGGCACCGACAAGCGCACGGTGCTCAAGCTCGATCCGCGCCTTGCGCCCGTGAAGGCGGCGGTCCTGCCGCTCAGTCGTAACGAGGCCCTCTCACCGATCGCGAAGAAGATCGCCGCCGAGTTGCGTGAGACGTGGAACATCGACTTCGACGATGCCGGCGCGATCGGCCGCCGCTACCGCCGCCAGGACGAGGTCGGCACGCCGTACTGCGTCACCGTCGACTTCGACTCGCTCGAGGACCACGCGGTCACCGTGCGCGACCGCGATACCATGGCCCAGGAGCGGGTGCCCGTCGACAAGCTCTACCTGTATCTCGCTGAGCGGCTCAGGGGCGCCTAAGCGAACAGCACAGGCCGTCCCTGGCAATGGGACGGCCTTTGCCCTTCCCCCGGGTGCCTTCGTCCGGGTCGGGTGAATTCGTGCATAGCGGTTGCGCTCTTCCCCTTCGCGCCACTACGGCCTAAGGTGGCGGCAACGAAAGGGAGCACCATGGACGTTGTCCTGCTGGTCGCTTTGAGCCTCGCCGGTATCGGCGCCATCACCGGCTTCATCCTGCTCGTCAGGCGCGAGGTTCGATTCCGACGGCTGCCGTCGGATGCCGAACGAACCCCGCCCGCCTCCACACCGCTCGATGCCCAGGCCGACGCGTGGAACGCGCAGGTGATGCGCGGAACCGGCGGCGTCCCGTAGGCACCGGTCGGCGCTACCCGCGAAGAGGGGACTTCTGCCCATGCCATTCGCCGTCACCGCAATTGACACTCACCCTCGCTGACTGCCAGCATGGAAGCCGGCTTACGAAGG
>NZ_JBKJWH010000017.1:0-9285 GCF_046716805.1 Mycetocola sp.
CCCCCACCAGCGTCGATGACACCACCGCCAGCAGGACGGCGACCGGGACCGGGACACCGTGCACCACGGGGAGCACGGGGACTACCGTCGCGGCGACCCCCAGGATCGCCGCGACGGACAGGTCGAACTCGCCGACGACGAACACGCACACCAGGGCCAGGGCGAGGAAGACCAGGGCCTGTTGGGATCCGAAGATGGCGCGGAACGCCCCGTAGTTCAGGAAGCTCTTCGGAACCAGGACCGCGTAGGTGGCCGCGAGTGCGACCCACAGGAGCACGACCGAATATCGGCCGAGCATAGGCCGGAGTTTCCATGGTGAGGGGCGTCGGAATGAGGGTTTTGTCCGCCGCGCTGCGGTGGAATGTTCAGCTGTGGTCATTTGTTTGCATCCTGTTCGGGCTCGTCGTAGACCGCTGTGATGATGGAGTAGCTGGTGATGTCGTCGCCCGTGAGCTCGCGGACGATAGTGCCGGCTCGCATGATGAGTACTCGGTCGCAGACTCTCGCGAGGTCATCCGTCTCGATCGACGAGATGAGCACTGCAGCTCCGGCGTCGGCTTTGCTTCGCAGCGCCCGCAGGATGTCATCGCGAGCGCCCACGTCGACCGCTTGGGTTGGCTCGTGGGCGATAAGGACCCGCGGGGCGTTGAACATCCACTTCGCGAGAAGCAGCTTCTGCTGGTTCCCTCCGCTGAATGACTGGACGTGAAGCGATGGATCCGACGGTGTGACGCTGAGCATCCCGACCGCGGTCTGAAACTCCTCGAGTTGCCAGCTCCGGCCGACGAACCACAACCGGCCGGTACGCCTGATTCGGGGCAGGGAGACATTGTCTGATGCCGAGATGGTGAGGGCGAGACCCTCGACCGGTCGCTGGCTCGGGACAAAGGCAATGCCCGCGGATGCTGTCTTTCGGGGTGAGGTTGACACGATGTCGACGGATGCGCCGGCAACGTTGAGGACGTGGCTGTGGGGCCCCACCGCGATGACGGTCAGTACGAACGGACGCGGTTTACCACGGGGCGGCAATGCAGGATCGACTCGACACTTCTCATGGGTCAGGGAAAGTTGTTGAGCCATACGCCAGCCTTGCCACGGGGACAGAACCCGTTGTTCGGCGGCGGGCCTAAAAACCGCAGCGCGGGTTTGCTCGCCTCGACGTTGTGAACATCGAGTGCGGCATGGACAGATATCGGGTGCGTTCTGACGCTGGCCACTGCATCAGGCGAGGCACCGTCAAGTGAGTGATACAACTCGTCGGTCCGAAGTCGCCGACTAAACGTCTTGGCACCGACCTCACCCGTCTTCAGCCCGGAAACCTCTATCCGACGACTTCAAATTCCCCCAATACGAGCTACGCCCGCGCACGAATCCGGGCCCGGTGCCGCTTTCGTGTCGGCCTGTATCGATAGCATCAGCAAAACGTGACGTTGCGTATTGTGTAGGGGGAAGCATGGAATTGGTCGCAGTCGGGCTGTCAGCATCGGGCATAGTGCTTTCCGTCTTTGTTCTCATCGCAGTGCTGCGCAAGCCCCGCAGCGGACAGACGGATTCCCACACGGTTCCGGAAATTCGGGAAGAAATCCGAACGGTATCGACTGAAGTGCGCAGCGAATTCGGAACGCAGCGCCATGAGCTTCGTCAAACGCAACTCGAGATGCTTCAGCAACTGAACGTTCTGATCCAATCGACGGCGACCACTCACGCGGAGGAGTTGCATCGTGAACGCCAGTCCCGCCTTGAAACGAGCACAGAGCTTCGTACATTCATCGTTGATTCGCTAGCCGCGTTGCACGCGACGCTTTATGAGTCGGCGCAAACCTCCCTCAAAGAGCAGGTCGCGCTGAGAACTGCGGTGGAGGAAAGGTTTGACGCGTTACGGCGAGCGAACGATGACAAGCTGGAACAGGTTCGAACCACAGTCGAGAAGTTGCAGTCGGTGCTCAACGATGCCCTCTCGGCAAACAGTGATCGAATCCAAGTTCTGGCCGAAGCGAACGCCGCGAAGCACGTCGAGTTGCAGGCAGCGATTCGGGATGAACTGGACAAGCTGCGTATCGGAAACGAAGCGAAGCACGTCGAATTGCAAACCGCGCTTCGGGATGAGCTCGACAAACTCCGGGTGGGCAATGAAGCGAAGCTTGAGAAGATGCGCGAGACCGTTGACGAAAAACTGCAAGGAACGCTCGAGAAGCGGCTCGGCGAGTCCTTCGCGCTCGTAAGCGAACGTCTCGAACAGGTCCAGGCGGGGCTGGGCGAAATGAAGAGCCTGGCCACTGATGTTGGTGGTCTAAAGCGCGTCCTCACAAACGTGAAAAGCCGCGGCACCTGGGGTGAGGTGCAGCTTTCCCGACAGCTCGAAGATCTGCTGACGGTCGAACAGTTCGAGCGAAATGTTGCGATCCGGCCGGACGCCAACGAACGCGTCGAGTTTGCTGTGAAGCTCCCAGGTCGGGGGGACACCGATCGACCGGTCTACTTGCCGATCGACTCTAAGTTCCCGCAAGAGGACTACGAGCGTCTGGTCATTGCGCATGAGCAGAGCGATATGGGCACCATCGAGATCGCGGCGAAGGCGCTCGAACGGGCGGTACTCGCCCAAGCGAAGAGCATTGCGGAGAAGTACATCGAGCCACCGCACAGCACGGACTTTGCCATCATGTATCTTCCCACCGAGGGCCTGTTTGCGGAGGTCGTACGTCGGCCGGGACTTGCCAGCAAACTCCAGAACGAGCACCGGATTCTGGTTACCGGCCCAACTACTCTTGCCTCACTCTTGAATAGCCTGCAGATGGGCTTCCGCACCCTTGCGATCGAGAAGCGAAGCTCCGAAGTCTGGCAGGTGCTCGGCGCGGCAAAGGCAGAGTTCCAGAAGTACGGCCAAGTCTGGGCGAAGCTCGAGAAGCAGCTTCAAACCGCTCAAAACACTGTCGGCGAGGCAGGCCGACGGACCCGCGCGGTTGAGCGCAAACCCCGCGATGTGGAGGTTGCTGGTCTGGGTGGTGGTGATCTAGAGGATGCCTTCGAGTCGCTTTCCTTGGACGACAACACGGAAATAGAGGAATTGAGTCTCAACGATGATCTGAGCGTGCTCGAGAGTGAAGAGCTTGCCCTTGACTCAAGTGCGCAACCTCGGCTGGTTGGTTCATGAACCCAAGACATGGGGCGGCGCGAGCATTGATCGCCCGCCAGCCTTTGTGGCGACCGATTTCAAAAGCCTTCTGCGCTCGTCGAGCTCCGAGACAAATGGGAGCAACGCTTTGAGGTTATCCAGTCTGAGAATCGAGAATTTCCGAGCGCATGTATCAACGGAGCTAACACTCTCGTCGTTCGGGTGCCTCATAGGAGAGAACAATGCTGGGAAATCATCGGTGCTGCACGCCCTCCATTTCGCTTTGAAGGGCTCCCCACCCGGGAAGCTTGATACCTCTGATTTTCACGATCCCTCGATACCGATTTCGGTTGAAGTGCGGTTCGATGAAGTGACGGACCGGGATCTCGGCCGCATAGCCGACGACGAACACCGCTCACGAGTTAGCACAATGCTCATTGACGGCTCCCTCACGCTCGTTCGCGTCGCTGCACCAGGTGAGAAAGTGGCTCTGCGGACCATTGCACAGATGCCGCGTGACACTAGATGGTCAGAAGAAGCCCTGAACGCGGTCATGACGGGAAGGAAGAACCCAGCGCTGCGGGACTCTATCGTTGGCCTTTTTCCGGAAATGGACGCCATACTTCCGCAAAAGGTCACAATGGGTGACGCTCGGACCCAGCTGGCCGAGTTGATAAGCCTGTTGCCCAAAGAGGAGCTAGAACGCAAGATCGTCCCGTTGAAGACGGGTATCGACGCTGCGCTCAGGCCGTTGTTGCCCGAGGTCATATACATCGAGGCAGTGAAGGACGCGAGCGCAGAAACGAAGACTTCCGAAACAGCCACCTTCGGGAAGCTGATGAAGATCCTGCTCGACGCGGTCGCCCACGAGTTCGAGGACATCGAAAAATCCTTCCAGTCCATTCATCAGCGACTGAGCCGGCACCTCGACGTTGGCGGGGCGACGGTCGACACCCGACTCCGGGAAGTCAAACTCATCGAAAGTACTATCCAGGGCTTCGTGCGTGAGAGCTTTCCGGGCGTCGGGCTCGAAATCAGAGTTCCGGCTCCTGCACTACGTTCCATCCTTGGAACTGCTGAGATCGACATCAATGATGGCCATCGCGGTTCGATAACGAGCAAGGGAGACGGACTCAAGCGCACCGTGGCTTTTGCCATCCTGAGGGCTTATACCGCATTGAAAGACAGTGGGCTCGATGGCGCTGACGAGCCCGCAGCCTCGAGCGGGAGTTACCTCCTGCTGTTCGAAGAGCCTGAGCTTTATCTGCACCCTCGAGCCCAGCGCCAGTTGTTCGACACCTTGGCCAGATTCTCCACCGACCACCCGGTGCTGGTCACCACACACTCTCCCGTTTTTCTGAACACCACCGCCACCGCCACTTTCGCTCGTCTTAGAAAGGTGGACGCCCCTGCGGGCGTCGACGTCGTGAATTTGGATCTGCGGTCAGACATGTCCGAGAAGGACGCGCTCCAACTCATTGGGCATGAAAACAACGAAGCTGCGCTTTTTGCGCGAGCCATCGTGCTGGTCGAAGGCGACAGCGACGCCGTAGTACTCCCCCATCTCGCTCAACTCCTGAACAACGACTGGGACCATGTTGAACACGGGGTGGTGTTCATTCGAACGGGTGGCAAGTCCAGCATTCAGCGCTACCGCGATTTCTTCAACCGCTTTGAAGTGCCGGTGTTCGCGATAGGCGACCTGGATGTGTTGCTAGACAGCTTCACGAAAATCTCCCAAGATACACAAGCCGCTGTCATCCGACAGCAGCTTCTTCAAGATGTCGATCGACTATTGGCCTCCGAGGCAGTGCCGCTGACCGGGAACGCGGTGGACAGTTTCAAGCGCAAAGCCAGCGCCCGCGAGCTTTGGGGCAGGGCGCAGAAGGCCTTTGACGAGCTTGACGAGTCCCCAGAGCGCGAAGACTTCCGAACTCTCGAAGGAATCCTAGGCCAGCTATTTGACCTATCGCGTGGCCGTGAACGTTTAACGGTCCTATCGACCAGCACAGGCGACCTTGCAGCCGGAAAAAGAAAACTCAATGTCCAGCTACACACGTCCGGAGCACATGTTCTAGAGCGCGGAGCTATCGAGCGCTACTACGGCGAGCCGCCTCTCGGAGGAGATAAGGTCCTCGCCGCTGGTCGATTCCGAGCAGCCACGAAGACCCTTGAGCAGTTCCGGGCACGTCACGGGGTGAACGCTGACGAAGTCACAGAGGAATTGAATTTAGTCTTCACTGCAATCTTCTCGCGGCTCGCAACGCCAGTGCCCGAACCTGTCCTCGTCAGTTCCTGCGCCACGATTGACCCGCCGGGCGGCGGAAGCAACGACCTGGACCAGACGATTCACCGCGTTGCCTACCGCGCGCCGGCGGCTGCTACGACTGTCGGGGCCCTCAACTAGTGTTTCTTCCATGACGAATGCCCGTGCCGAAGCCGCCTACCAGCGTTCGGTTGCTGCATTTAAGAATCCGACGCTCGACCTGCTCCACGGTCGCTATGCGCGCCCTTCGTGATAGCCATGCTGTCGATCGCCTTCACAGCTGGCCGCCCTGCCGTGGCCGTTTCGGACGCCCATGTCGAGGTCGGCGAGGCAGTCGATCAGCTAAGGGCCGCAGGATACGACGAGGAGGAGCGGAACCTGCCTGCCGGAACAGCGCGCGAAATTTGCCGATATTGGGTGCGCCTTGGTTGGTTGGTGCCACAGATCGAGGACGACATCGAGGTGTACCGACTTTCCGCGCATGCCGTCGGCGCCCTTGAAATCGCGGGCCGGGCTGGCGGTAGCAGCGGCCGGGTCTCCCGTTCTCGGGTACGAACCCTGTTGGACGCCGTGGAGCGACTAGCTCGCGACGCCGAGGCGGACCCTGACCAGCGGATAGCCGTGCTAACAGCCGAGCGGGACGCGCTCGATGCGGAGATTGCACGGCTCAAGAGCGGCGAGTCTGATCCTGTCGATGACGAGCAGTTGCTGGAGGAAGCCGAGAACGTCCTGCACCTGGCGCGAGAATTGCCAGCCGACTTCTCTCGGGTGGCCGAGTCCATCAAAGCCATGCAGCGCGACGTACGGGGACGATCCGATTTGATTCGTGGGTCTTTGGATGCTCTTGACGATAGACGCCGGCCCCTCTCCGCACGATGACCGTCCCGCTGACGTTTACTCGTGGCGGGTCGGCGGTCATGTCTACGTCGCATTTCCGTAGAGCCAGCGTTTCACCGATGCGCGTCGCTGTGCCGAGCATCACCTCGATAATTTCGCGGATCTGTCCATCGGGCTTGGGTCCCATTCGGCCTGCCTCGTTATGCCAGTCGCGCGCCGCTGCGCGGATTGCCGCGATCTGTTCCGGGGTAAGGGCTTTCGGGGTGTGCTTAGGCTTCCTCATTCGGGAGGTCTCTTTGACGGGATTGCGAGCGATGAGTTCCCTCCGCACTGCGAAGCTCAACACCATGCTGAGAATCGTGCGGGAGTGTTTCGCTCTCGAATACGACCGCTTCCGTTGCACTTTCAGAAAGCGCTCGATGCGTCCCACGGTCACTTCCCGTATCGTGAAATTTTCGAAAGACGGCAGCACCATGCCGCGCAGCACTCGCTCGTAGGTTTCCTTCGTACTGTCGGCGCGGTCGACGTCGAGATACAGGTCCTCCAGCCACGCTTCGGCGAGCAAGGAGAACGGCGAGCCCGCATTGAGCGAGTCAGTCGTGTCACCGGTGTGCATCCGCTGCGCCAGGTCCACTTTGAGCGCGGATGCCGCGGCGCCGCGGCTCGACGCGGTGGCGGTCACTTGTCGGGTATGGCCGTCCCAATCTCGGAAGCGGGTCCAGGCGCGAAAACGACCGGGACCGACTTGCGCGGTCTTGATCGCGCCAAAGGTGCTGACCGGCAGCCGCGGTCGGCCGGCCATCAGCGTTGTCCGATCTGGCCGCTGAGGGAGCGCAGAGCCGGTTCGGGTTCGTGCAGCCTGTCCAGCCATCGGAGCACGTCGGAGACCCGGTAACGGATCTCCCGTCCGACCCGGATACCGGCTGGGCCGCGTCCATCGGTGCGCAGATCGTAGATCGCCTGCACCTGCACACCCAGGTAGTCGGCGAGCTCGCTTGTGGTTAGTACGGGCTCAAGGCCAAGCCCGGAGAGACGTTCGGTGTTCATAACCAGTAGGTGACCCAGGCGGTCCCAGAGCAGTCGAACCGGGTCGTGGACGACGCCCGAAGGGGGCTCCGGCAGGCGCCCCATTTTGAATATTCGTTGAATAAACGTTAAATGCATCAAGTCTCTGTCCTTTTGCTCGGACAAGAAACCCTGGTCAGTCGATGTTTTAGTGTAGGGCGGACGGGACTTGAACCCGTGACCGACGGATTATGAGTCCGCTGCTCTAACCAGCTGAGCTACCGCCCCGAGCGGTGTCTAGTCGTCTGACACCTGGATGGGAATCGACTCCGTTACGGGGTCTGTCACCGATTCTCCACGATACATGCTCTCGAATGTCGAGAGCGTGCGCTGGATGTCGTGCGCCTTGATCATCCGAAGCGACTCCCGTTTCATCGCCAGGATCTTCTCCGGCGAGGCGGTGAGGACATCCGTCAATCGGGCAGCGAGTTCGGCGACGTTTCCCGGTTCGAAGAGGTAACCGTTCTCGTCATCGTGGACGAGGTGCGGGAGTGCCATAGCGTTCGCAGCGACGACAGGAAGAGCGGATGCCATCGCCTCCATCGTCACGATGCTCTGCAGTTCGGCAATCGACGGCATGGCGAGCACGGTGGCTCGCGTGTACGTGGACCGGAGCTCTTCGTCGCTGACATAGCCGGTGAAAAGGACCCGGTCACCCAGTCCGAGCTGTGCGGCCAGGTTTTCGAGGTTGCGCTTCTGATCGCCTCCGCCGACGATCTCAAGCTTGGCGTCGAGCGACGGATCAAGTGTCGCGAACGCTTTGATGAGAACGTCGATCTGCTTCTCACCGGTGACTCGACCGACGAACAGGATCCGGTTCTCGGTGCGCGGCTCGAAGTTCGGGGTGTACATGTGCGCGTCGATGCCACAGGAGATGGCGTGGACACCGCTCAGGCCGGTGTACTTCTCGAGGAAGTCAGCCGCGCGACGCGTCGGAGTGGTGACCGCTTCAGCCAGGCTGAGGTTACCGCGGGCGAGCTTCCACGCCCAGCGGACGAGGCCCTCACGGAACTGCTCGGGCAGTAGCGTGAACTCGAGGGCGTTCTCGGGCATGAGGTGGTTCGTCGCGATGATGCGGATGCCGCGCTTCGCGGCCTCATTCGAGAGACCGCGGCCAACGATGAGGTACGACTGGGAGTGGATGACATCGGGCTTCACCGCGTCGATGATGCGGGCCGCGTTGCGGTTGATGCTCCAGGGCAGCGCGAAGCGCAGCCAGTCGTGCGGGTACCACCGCCAGCTCTTGAGCCGATGCACAGTCATCTGCTGGCCCTCATGGGTCTCAGTCCAGGTGCCGCGCCTCCGAGATGCCGCAGGAGCGACGACGTGGACCTCATGCCCGCGCCCGACCATCCCCGCCGCGAGACGCTCAGCGAAGCGTGCTGCCCCGTTCACGTCCGGAGAAAAAGTATCCGCTCCGATGATGATTCGCATCGGTCGCTTGCCGTCGGGTGGGGTGATCATCGAACCGGTGCCGGTCGGATTTAGTGCGTCAGGCAAGGTGGGCGTATTCCTCCGTCATCGGCCGGCGCTTGAGCAGCCGGCCACATCCCTTGGCTGATGGCCTCCCGGGATCGGTCGGTACATTCTAACGGGCGGCCCGGCCGTCGCGCATGATGCCCTGTCGCGTGCCGCGAATCGGAGGATGCCCCTTTTCGGGGAGATGACGGCCGCGCAGCGTTCGATGCCTACGCGAAGTCGCTCGAGGAAGCGGGCGTGCTGGTGTCGGTGGACATCCTCCAGCCGGTCGATTCGTCCACCACCCTCACCCTGCGCAACGGCAGCCTGCAGATCCAGGACGGGCCATTCGCCGACACCAAGGAGAAGCTCAACGGTGTCTTCGTCCTTGACGTGCCGGATCTCGACGCCGCACTGGCTTGGGCCGAGAAGTGCCCGGCCGCCCAGTACGGCGTGATCGAGATCCGCCCCTCTGCGCTTCACTTCGCGGATGGGCAGTGGCAGAGCACGACCTGACTGCCGCGGCAGCAGCGGAGCACGTCGCCCG
>NZ_JBKJWH010000018.1:0-27430 GCF_046716805.1 Mycetocola sp.
GTGCAGCGGCGTCCTGCTCGGGGCCGAAGCCGAGGCGTGCCTGCCAGGTTCCTGTCGTCCCGCTTCCCGATGTCGCCAGGATGTGCCGCGTGCAGAGGATGTCGCCTGCCTCGTTCACGATGTCGACCGTGAGCACCGCCTCGAACGTGTTCGCCGTGCCTTCGGCTTCCACCGGTGCAGCGACGCGAGCGCCGACCACGCCTTCTCGATTCCGCCGGCTCCACGCTACGCGCGGCGGGCCGAGCGTGGGCGGTACTGGTGATACCCCTTCCGACCAGCACGCTGGAGCAGGTGCCACCAGCACGATCAGTCCGCCGGTGCGTTCGACAGAGCTTCCGGAAACGGGCGAGTCGGTCTCACCGAGGACCTCCTGCGATCGGGCGGGCGCCGACTATCGTGCCTGACTGTGACAGTAGTACCCGCGAAAGCAACACGAGTTCCTCTCGCGCCGTCCGGGTGGGCGGCCGGTTACAACTTGGTTTCGTGCGCGAGGTGGCTCCCTTCCGGTGGGTTAGTCTCGGTGTACCGTCAGCGTTGACGTTGCGAGATTAAGGAACAGACCCATGCGCAGAAAATCCCTTGTTGCACCCCTGGCACTGGCGGCAGCAGCCGCCCTCGTGCTCACCGGGTGTGTGAACAACGAAGAAGCCCCCGCCACTGGCGGAGGAGGAGGCGCCGGTGTCTCCGTCGACGAGGCAAGCGTTGCACTGCTTCCCGACGACATCAAGGAAGAGGGAAAGCTTGTCATCGGCACGGACGCCAACTATGCGCCAAACGAGTTCAAAGACCCAGACGGCAAAGTGATCGGCTGGGAGATCGACCTGATCGACGCGATGGCCGCCAAGCTCGGGCTTGAGACCGAGTACAAGGCGTCGCAGTTCGATAACATCATCCCGTCGATCGTCGGCAACAAGCTTGACTTCGGGCTCTCCTCGTTCACGGATACCGTGGAGCGTGAAGAGCAGGTGGACTTCATCAATTACTACACGGCCGGCGTGCAGTGGGCGTCGCGCGCGGGTGAAGAAGTCGACCCGAACAACGCCTGTGGGTTGAAGGTCGCCGTCCAGGCCACCACTTTCCAGGACACCGAAGAGGTACCGGCCAAGTCCGACGCCTGCGTGGCGGCTGGCAAGGAGCCGATCGAGAAGCTGCAGTTCGAAGCTCAGGATGCCGCCGCGAACGCGGTCGTCCTCGGTCAGGCCGATGCGTTCAGCGCGGACTCCCCGGTGACGCTTTACGCCATCGCCCAGACCGACGGCAAGCTGCAGGCGGCCGGTGAAACCTTCGACGAGGCGCCGTATGGGCTCCCGATCGCGAAGGACAGCGAGCTGACCGAGGCCATCGTTTCCGCGCTCGAATCGCTGATCGCGGATGGCACCTATGAGGAGATCCTCGCCGAGTGGGGTGTCGCAGACGGCGGCGTCGACGAAATCACGATCAACGCAGCCTCGAAGGGCTAAGCATGCCAGCGGACATGCAGAACCCGCCGGCGCAGCGGGAAACCGCCGCGCTGGCGGGGTCTGACCCCATCAAAGCCATCAAACTGCGTCACCCGTGGCGCATGGTGGTCGCCGTCGTCCTGATAGCCGCACTCGCGCTGTTCGTCTGGGACGCCGCACTCCGGCCGGCCTACGACTGGCCCGAATATGCGAAGTACATCTTCGACCGGCGTATCGCCGCTGCGGCGTGGGTGACCATCCAGCTCACCGTTTACTCGATGATCATCGCCATACTCCTCGGGCTGCTGCTCGCTGTGATGCGGCTCTCGCCGAACCCCGTGGTGAAGAGCGTCGCCTGGCTCTACCTGTGGATCTTCCGCGGAACGCCGGTCTACGTCCAGCTCGTCTTCTGGGGCCTCATCTCGGTGATCTACAACACCATCGACATCGGCGTGCCCGGACTACAGCCTCTGGCGTCGTGGGAGACGAGCGAACTGCTCAACACCTTCACCATCGCCGTCATCGGCCTGGCCCTGAACGAAGCCGCCTACATGGCTGAAATCGTGCGTGCCGGCATCCTCTCGGTCGACAAAGGCCAGGAAGAAGCGGCGACCGCCCTCGGCATGAGCTGGCCGCAGACCATGCGGCGCATCATCGTTCCGCAGTCGATGCGCATCATCATCCCGCCAACCGGCAACGAAGTCATCTCGATGCTCAAGACCACCTCGCTCGTGGTCGCCGTGCCGTTCAGCCTCGACCTCTACACCCGCTCCCGCGACATCTCGGCAGTGAACTTCAACGTCGTCCCCATGCTGCTCGTTGCGTCGAGCTGGTACCTGCTGTTCACCTCGATCCTCATGGTGGGCCAGTACTTCCTCGAGAAACGGTTCTCACGGGGTATCGGTGCGATGCGTCTCGACAAGAGCGCCCCGATCGACGAATCGGCCGGTGTCGGTGCGAACACCGGAGCGGTCCCAACGAGAGCGCAGACATCCAGCGAAGAGGGAGGCAGGACATGACCGAGTCCCCGATGGTACGCGCGGAGATCGTTTGCAAGAACTTCGGCAGCAACCAGGTGCTCAAGGGCATCACCCTCGAAGTCGCCCGCGGCGAGGTGATGTGCCTCGTCGGGCCCAGCGGGTCCGGTAAGTCAACGTTCCTGCGCTGCATCAACCACCTCGAACGGGTGGACGCCGGCCGTTTGTTCGTCGACGAGCAGCTCGTCGGATACGAGCAGCGCGGCGACAAACTGTACGAACTCAAACCGAAGGTGGCCGCCCGCCAGCGGCGCGACATCGGCATGGTCTTCCAGCGGTTCAACCTGTTCCCTCACATGACGGCCCTCGAGAACATCATCGAGGCCCCGCTCCAGGTCCGCGGCCTGAGCAAGGCAGCGGCCGTGTCGAAGGGGAAGGAACTCCTCGAGCGGGTCGGGCTGTCCGAGCACATGGGCCACTATCCCGCTCACCTGTCCGGTGGGCAGCAGCAGCGGGTCGCGATCGCCCGGGCCCTCGCCATGGAACCGAAGCTCATGCTCTTCGACGAGCCGACGAGCGCGCTTGACCCAGAGCTCGTGGGCGAGGTGCTCGACGTGATGAAGGAACTCGCGAGCACGGGCATGACGATGATCGTCGTCACTCACGAGATGGGTTTCGCCCGTGAGGTCGCCGACTCGCTCGTCTTCATGGACGGCGGCGTTGTCGTCGAATCGGGAGACCCGCGCGAGGTCCTGTCCAACCCGCAGCACCAGCGCACGCAGTCGTTCCTGTCGAAGGTGCTCTAGCCAGCGAGCACCTTTCGGATCCGCTGGAGTGAGACGGTCTCGGCAGCCCCGATGTTCTGCGCGAACAGGCTGAGCCGGAGTTCCTCGAGCATCCAGCGCGCCTTGACGAGGTGCGGGGGAGCGAACGGGTCGAGGGGGATGCTGCCGCCCGCGGCCTCGAACAGCGCCGCTGCGGCCTGAATCTCGTTCATCCAGACCCGGTCGCGGCTCGGGTTGTCCGGCAGTTTCTCGGCGCGGTGGGCGATCCCGGCGAGATACCTCGGCACGGATGCCAGTCGTGCGGTACCCGTGGCGGAAACGAAGCCCGGAAAAACGAGGCCGCCGAGCTGGGCCGTGGCGTCGGTCAGGGCGGGGAGCAGCGACAGGCTCGTCGCCCGCTTCAGGGCCTTCTCCGCTGTTCGCCCCGCGGTGAGCACCTTCGCGACAAGTGACACCGTGTCGAACATCGTGTTCATCATCGCGCCGGAGACGCGGTCGCGAACCGTTTCGAATTCGAGTCTCATGAAGAGGCATCCGTCTGCCGACACGCGGAAGAGGACATCGTCGATGCACGCGATCAGGCAGTCGTCGAAGAGAGCCTGCGTCGAGGGATACGGGCTTGTGGCGAGCACGAGTTTTTCAGCGGACGTGAGGTGCTGCTGCACGTAGGTCACCGGCGACGGAACGGCCAGGAGCAGCAGCCGGCGCACGCCGCCGGGCATCGCCCGTCGCTGGTCGGCTTCGGTGGCCATGATCCGGATCGACACCGAGGTCCGCTCGTCGACGAGTGCCGGGTAGCCCCGGATGGTGTTGCCTGCGTGGCGGGTGTCGACGTACCGCGGCAGTTCGTCGAAGTCCCACCGGGTAATGCCGGAGCGTTCGAGCGCGTTGGGTGTCGCCTCGGCGACCTTCGCCACACTTTCGCGGGTGCGGGAGGCGAGGCGGTGTTGCAGGTCGACGAGGTCCTTGCTCGCGGCAACCGGGCGACCCTTCTCGTCGACGACGCGGAAGGTCACCCGCAGGTGGCCGGGGATCCGGGAGAGGTCGAAGTCGGAGGCCTCGATCGGCATGTACGAGAGCCGCTTGATCGCGATCGCGAGAGAGGCGGCGAGGGTGTCGTTGTTCGTGACCTGCGGTGCCGGCTGTGGCGGAGCATCCGGCAGCTCGGCCATCAGCCGTCGTGCCCAGTCCGCTGCAGGCACAACGTTACGGCGGATCGCTTTCGGCAGTGACTTGATCATCGCGGTGACGAGGTCCTGGCGCAGTCCGGGCACCTGCCAGTCGAAACCGGCCGGTGACAGCCGGGGGAGCAGCGGCAACGGCACCTGGACGGTGACACCGTCGTCCTCCGCGCCCGGCTCGAACCGGTACCGCAGGCTGAGCCTCTGGTCGCCTTGTCGCCACACCGGCGGGAACTGAGCTTCGTCGACCTCGGGTGCGTCGTCGGGCAGGAGATCTTCCTGGCGCATGGTCAGCAGGTCGGGAGTGGATTTGCGTGCCTCGCGCCACCACCCTTCGAAGCTTCTGGTGGAGAACACGTCTGCGGGGATCCGGGAATTGTAGAAGTCGAAGACGGCTTCGTCGTCGAAGAGGATGTCGCGACGTCGCGTGCGCTCCTCAAGCTCGGCGAGCTCCTTGCGGAGTTTGCGGTTCGCGCGATCGAACGCTTGTGGCGAGTCCCATTCGCCTTCGACGAGGGCGTGCCGGATGAACAACTCGCGGCTGAGCTCGGGGTCGATCCGGGCGTACTGGACGCGACGGCGAGGGATGATGGCGAGGCCATAGAGCATGACCTTCTCCCACGCGACGACGGCTCCCTGCTGTTTCTCCCAGTGCGGCTCGGAGAAGCTGCGCTTGAGAAGGTCCCCGGCGATCTGCTCCGCCCAGGCCGGGTCGATCGCCGCGTTGGTCCGTGCGAACAGGCGTGAGGTCTCGACCAGTTCAGCGGCCATGAGCGCGTTGGGCTGTTTCTTCGCGAGGGCAGACCCGGGGAAGATGACGAACCGGGTCTGCCGCGCCCCGATGTAGTCGCCCTTCTTCGGCGGACCGGGGCGAGAAGCCTGCTTGCCGCGTGCAGTGTTCGCGGCGGCCGCCGCGGCATCCTTCAATACGAGGTGCGAGAGCAACCCGGCGAGCAGCGACTTGTGGATGCCGTCCGGGTTGATCGCACGGTCGCTGAGTGTGAGCCCGAGCGGTTTCGACAACTGCCGGAGCTGGCGGACGACGTCCTGCCATTCGCGCACCCGCAGGTAGTTGAGATACTCGGTCTTGCACAGCCGCCGGAATGCGCTCGAACCGAGTTCCTTCTGTTTGTCCTCGAGGTAGTTCCACAGGTTGAGCAGCGAAAGAAAATCGCTCGTCGGGTCAATGAATCTCGCGTGCTGTTCATCGGCCTGCGCGCGACGCTCGAGTGGACGCTCCCGCGGATCCTGGATGGTGAGCGCCGCGACGATGGCCATCACCTCGCGGGACACGCCGTGGCGTTTCGACTCGACGACCATCCGCGCGAACCGAGGGTCGATCGGGAGGCGGGACAGGTCGCGACCGACCTTCGTGAGGGCCGGCGTGACGCCCTCGGCGGTGCTGATCGCCCCGAGCTCACGGAGCAGATCCAACCCGTCCTTGATGCCGCGGGAGTCCGGCGGCTGGAGGAACGGAAACGCCTGGATGTCACCGAGTCCGAGCGACACCATCTGCAGGATCACCGCGGCGAGGTTGGTGCGGAGGATCTCCGGTTCGGTGTACTCCGGGCGGGCGGTGAAGTCCTGCTCCGAGTAGAGGCGGATGGCGATGCCGTCGCTCGTGCGGCCGGATCGGCCTGAGCGCTGATTCGCGGATGCCTGCGAAATGGCCTCGATCGGGAGCCGCTGGATCTTCGACCGGACGCTGTAGCGGGAGATCCTCGCGGTTCCGGCGTCGATGACGTACTTGATCCCCGGCACGGTGAGGCTCGTCTCGGCGACGTTCGTGGCCAGGACGATGCGGCGGCGCACACCCGCCACTGCGCTCGGCTGGAACACCCGGTGCTGCTCGGCTGATGTCAGGCGCCCGTAGAGCGGCAGCACTTCGGTGACGCCTGCACCGCCGGTCGCGTACCGGGCGCGAAGAGCGTCGGCGGTGTCGCGGATCTCGGTCTCGCCGCTGAGGAAGACGAGGACGTCGCCCATTGATTCCGCCGCGAGTTCGTCGAGGGCGGCGGTGATGCCGTCGATCGGGTCCAGATCTGGTTGCGTTTCGGATGCCTCGTCAGGGTCGTCGTCGGCCGGAGCATCGGCGACGAGCGGCCGGTACCGCACCTCGACGGGGAACGTCCGCCCGGACACTTCGACGATGGGTGCATCGTCGAAGTGACGGGAGAAGCTCTGCGGGTCGATGGTCGCGGAGGTGATGATGACCTTGAGGTCAGGCCGCTTCGGCAGTAGCTGCTTGAGGTAGCCGAGCAGGAAGTCGATGTTGAGGCTGCGTTCGTGGGCCTCGTCGATGATGATCGTGTCGTAGGCCCGCAGCATCCGGTCGCGGTGGATGGCGTTGAGAAGGATCCCGTCGGTCATCAGCTTGACCCTGGTGTCTGTGCTCGCCTGGTCGGTGAATCGGACCTGGTAGCCGACGAGGCCGCCTAGTTCGGTGCCCAGTTCCTCTGCGATGCGCTCGGCGATGGTTCGGGCGGCGAGGCGGCGGGGCTGGGTGTGCCCGATCGACTCGCGACCGAGCTCGAGGCAGATCTTCGGCAGCTGGGTTGTCTTGCCCGAGCCGGTGGCACCGGCCACGATGACGACCTGGTTATCGCGGATGACGTCGGCGATCTCGTCCCGCATCTGGCTGACGGGCAGCTCGGGGGGATAGGAGATCGTAAAAGACATAGCCCTCCATCGTACTTCCGTCGCGAGTTGCATGGTTTGCAGGGGTGAACGGGTTCTGCAACCACCGCAAAGTCGTGAATTCGCGGACGTGCGTCCCCGCCGATTGCGCTGACGGCGAAGCGCCGCCCGTGAAGTTGGTGCCACCTTCCTGGGATGGTTAGCTGGATGCATGACGACATCCTGGAGCGGCCCGGTACTTCCCCTCAACTCAGGAGCGACGATCCCGCAGATGGGCTTCGGTGTGTTCAAGGTCGACCCGGCCGAAACCGAAGGGATCGTGTCGGATGCCCTGGAACTCGGCTACCGTCACATCGACACGGCGGCCATCTACGGCAACGAAGAGGGAGTCGGCCGCGCGATAGCGGCCAGCGGCATCCCCCGCGAAGATCTGTTCATCACCACCAAGCTTTGGAACTCGGACCAGGGCACGAGCTCCGCGCACAATGCGATCGACTCGAGCCTCGAAAAGCTCGGACTCGATTTCGTCGACCTGTACCTGATCCATTGGCCCACCCCTCGGCGTGACCTGTACCGGGAAAGCTGGAAGGCCCTCCAGCAGATTCAGTCCGATGGCAAGGCCACGTCGATCGGGGTGTCGAACTTTCTCGTGGGGCACCTCGAAACGCTCCTTGCCGACGGCGGAACGGTTCCCGCTGTGAACCAGATCGAACTGCACCCGGCGCTCCAGCAGCGTGAGGTCGTCGAGTTCTCCCGCAGCCACGGCATCCAGATCGAGGCGTGGGGTCCGCTTGGTCAGGGCAAATATCCCCTTCTCGCTGAGCCGAGCGTCGCCGGAGCAGCGGTAGCCCATGGCAAGACGCCCGCGCAGGTCGTTCTGCGCTGGCACCTGCAGAACGGCAACATCGTCTTCCCCAAGTCGAACAGTCGGGCGCGCATCGCCGAGAACCTCGACATCTTCGACTTCGAGTTGACGGATGCCGAAATCGCCGCGATCTCCGCCCTCGAGCGCGATGGCCGCGTCGGCTCGCACCCCAACGACGTCAATTGACCCCCGAGCCGAGGATCTTCTCTCATGGCATTGCCCGACAGTTTCGACTCCAGCACCGACACCTTCGCCGCCGACTGGGCAAGCTGGCATGAGGCACGGGAGCGAGGCACCGGTTCGCCGCTCGGCCTGGCCTCCCTCGTCGCCACACACTGGCTCGCCGGCGCACCGTCGGAGTACGAGGGTGTGCCAGGAACCTGGCAGGCGGCACCTGAGGGGATCGTCGGCACCGGCGACGAGCTCGAAGGACTGACGCTCCTCCAGGGCGGCCGGCCGATCGGAGCGATCTCGGGAACGACGGTCACGCTGACAGCAGGGCAGGACGTCGAGTGGGGCGAGAAACGGCTCCGCTACTTCGAACGGGACGGAGCGCTGGCACTCCGGTTGCTGGATCCGGACGCACCGACGCGAGCGGTGCTGCACGGGATCGACGCGTTCGCTCCCACTGAAGAGTTCGTCCTCGCCGGCCGGTTCCGCCCGGCGGAACCTGAGACGAGCGTCGAGTTCACCACGATCGACGGCCACCGTTCAGAAGACGCGCCCGCCGGGTTCGTCGACCTCGACCTGCCGGACGGGCCCGCGTCGTTGACGGTGACGCTCGAGCGCGGACGCCTGCACGCGGTGTTCGCCGACGGAACGAGCGGCGCCGAGAGCTACCGGTTCCGCTTCCTCGACCTGGCGCTGCCTGCCGACGACGGCACCGTGGTCGCGGATTTCAACCGGGCCTACCTGCCGCCGTGCGCGTTCAGTGACTTCTATGTGTGCCCCCTGCCGCCGGCGGGCAACCGACTCGGCTTCCCGATCCGCGCCGGCGAGCGGAACGTCCTCCTGGCGGACTGAGCCGCGTTACGTCGTGTTTCGCCTCGTTGGCGGCCACCGTCGCGACGGGCGTAGCGTCGCAGCATGGTCGAGAACAGAGCAAACCGCCCTCTCCGGGTCGTCGCGGTCAGCGGCAGCCTCCACGCACCATCAAAGACGAGTGCGCTCGTGTCGGCCATCCTCGACGAGATCGCCGAACACCAGGAGATCTCGCGTCACATCATCGAGCTGAGCGACATCGGGCCGGAGTTCGCTGGTGCTCTCACCCGCGAGCAGGTTGCCGCGTCGGTCGAGGAGGAGCTGCGTCGCATCGAGGACGCCGATCTCCTCGTCGTCGCCAGCCCGGTCTACCGAGGGTCGTTCACCGGGCTGTTCAAACACCTCTTCGACTTCGTCGGTCAGTACGCCCTGATCGACAAGCCGGTGCTGCTCGCGGCAACCGGAGGCGGCGAACGTCACGCCCTCATGCTCGAGCACCAGTTCCGTCCGCTGTTCGGCTTCTTCCAGGCACTCACCCTGCCGATCGGCGTCTACGCCTCGAACACCGACTTCACCGAATACACGCTGACCTCCGACGCGGTGAAGTCCCGGGTCCAACTGGCCGTCCTCCGTGGCCTGCCGTTCGTGCACAACCGGGACCGCGAAAGCGACGAGATCTCCGCGTATGTGGGGGCTTGGTAGCCGCCACGAGCCAAACCTAGGCTGGAGGCATGGTCAACCGCCTCGCCACCGCGCTCAGCCCCTACCTCCGTGCGCACGCCGACAACCCTGTCGACTGGCGTGAATGGGGGCCGGATGCGTTCGACGAGGCATCCGCCCGCGACGTGCCGGTCTTCGTGTCGATCGGCTACTCAACCTGCCATTGGTGTCATGTGATGGCGCGGGAGTCGTTCAGCGATCCGGTCATCGCCGAAATCCTCAACGACAACTTCGTGAGCATCAAGGTGGACCGGGAGGAACACCCAGGCGTCGACGCCAGCTACATGGCCCAGGCCGCGGCGTTCACCCGTCAGCTCGGCTGGCCGTTGAGCGTGTTCGCGACGACGCAGGGCGTGGCATTCCACGCGGGCACGTACTTCCCACCCACGCCGATTTCAGGCTATCCGTCGTTCCGCCAGCTGCTCGAGGCGGTGTTGGACGCCTGGGAGAACCGGCGCACCGAGGTCCTCCGGAACGCAGCAGCGATCGCGAGCGCAATCGCTGCTGCCCCCGCTCCGTCGGGTGGAGCCCTCCCTGACGAAATTGCCATCGACGCCGCCGTCGACGGTCTGGCTGCCGTCGAAGACCTCCAGTACGGCGGATTCGGCAGCGCTCCCAAGTTCCCCGTCGCACCGGTCCTCGGCTTCCTCCTCGAATCGGGGTCTGGTGCGGGGCTCGGTGCCCGCACCCTCGAACGGATGGCCGGGTCGCCGCTCCGCGACCCGGTGGAGGGCGGATTCTTCCGATACGCCACGAAGCGCGATTGGAGCGACCCGCACTTCGAACGGATGCTGTACGACAACGCCCTCCTGCTGGACGCGTTCACGCTCGCCTGGGCGGATGACGACAGCCGGGCGTGGGCCGGCACGGCCGCGTCCGGCATCGCCGACTTCCTCCTCGGCACCCTGCAGCTCCCCTCAGGCGGATTCGCGAGCGCGCAGGACTCCGAGTCGGTCATTGACGGGACGCGGTCAGAGGGCGGCTATTACGCCCGCGACGCCGACGGCCGGGCGGAGCTCGAGCCGCCAGCACTCGACGAGAAGGTCCTGGCCGGTTGGAACGGCCTCGCCATCGCCGCACTCGCCCGCGCCGCCGTCGTCTTCGACCGCGACGACTGGCTGGAGTCCGCCCGGTGGGCGGCAGATTACCTGTTGGAGAACCACCGCGGGGCTGACGGCCGGCTGATCCGGGCGTCGGTGGCCGAGCGCCGCTCAGGCGCACCGGCAACACTCGAGGACTACGGGATGCTCGCCGGCGGGCTCCTCGCGCTCGCTGCGGCGACAGGCGAACCGGCGTACGCGACCGCCGCGCGCTCGCTCGTCGATGACGCCCTCGCCGCCGGCGAAGCGGCGGGCACCGTGTTCGCGGAGCCCGGCGGAGGCGACCCCGTCCTCGTCGCCTCAGGGATCACGCTGGCCGGCGACCCGTCCGAGGGCGCGTATCCCTCCGGGCTCAGCGCGAGCGCCGACGCGGCGTGGCGGCTGTACCTGCTCACGGGGGAGAACCGCTACCGGGACGCCGCCGTCGCCATCCTCGGCGCCGTCGCCGAACTCGCGCTCGCCAACCCGCTGTCGTTCGGCACCTCGCTCACCGTGCTGCACAGGCTGGTGCGCACCCCGGTTCAGCTTGTCGTCGTCAGCCCGGACGCCGCCGGGCGAACCGCGGGCCTTCCGCAGAGCATCCGCGCCCGGCGCACGGATGTCACCGCGCTGGTCAGCGAGCAGCAGGCTCGCGAGTTCGCGGCAGCCGGATTCGAGCTGTTCGCCGCCCGAACGCCGAGAAACGGCGCACGGGCCGCCTACCTGTGTGAGGACTTCACCTGCCGTATGCCCACCCCGGTGTGACGCTCAGCCCCATCGACGGCAGGCCGGGTCACCGTCGTGGGTGCGGAGGTCGCCTGCCGGCCGCGACGACGTGTTCGAGCTCAGCCTGATCCTCCCAGAGTTCCGGCTGTGGCCTGGCGACGATCGCACCAGACGCCGGCTCGACGCGCCCGGTGTCGATGTCGCGGCCCTCGGTGAGCCAAGCGGCGAGGCCGCCGTCCAGCACGGCGATCGAGGCGAAACCGTAACCGCGGAACAGCCACCACAGGCGTGCCGCCCACGTTCCATCCCCGCTGTCGTATGCCACGACGGTGCTCGACTCCCGAATTCCGACGGATGCCGCCGCACGCTCGAACGCCGCAGCATCCGGCCGCATGACCGGGAACCGACCATCAGCGTCGCTGAACACCGTGAGCAGGTCGGCGAAGACGGCTCCGGGGAGGTGCCCGTCGAGCAGGTATCGTTCGTGACCGGATATGAACCTGTGCCCTCTCGCCGAGCGCGCAACGATCACCGTGGCGTCGAGGACGACAAGATCGTCAGAGCCCAGGGAATCGGCCAGCCACTGCGTCGTGACCGTTGGGCCGCTGAGAACGGGAGGCATGAGTCAACGGTAAGGGAGCCGTACCGATCTGTCCCGCACCGAGGTCACCGGGGGTCACGTGCGTTCACACGATGTCGCGCACCGACCTGGTCAGCACTCGATCACGTTGACCGCGAGGCCGCCTTCGCTCGTTTCCTTGTACTTCGTCGACATGTCCACGCCGGTCTGGCGCATCGTCTCGATCACCTGGTCGAGCGAGACCAGGTGTGTCCCGTCTCCGTGCAGTGAGAGCCGCGCGGCGCTGACCGCTGTCGTCGACGCAATGGCGTTGCGTTCGATGCATGGCACCTGCACCAAGCCTCCGACGGGGTCACAGGTGAGGCCGAGGTGGTGTTCCATCGCGATTTCAGCCGCATTCTCCACCTGGCCGGGGGTGCCGCCGAGCACCGCGCAGAGCGCTCCTGCGGCCATGGCACACGCCGAACCGACTTCGGCCTGGCAGCCGCCCTCCGCGCCCGAGATCGACGCGTTGGCTTTGAACAGCGAGCCGATTGCAGTGGCGGTCAGCAGGTACCGGCGGATGCCGTCGGCCGACGCTCCGGGGACGAAACGCAGGTAGTACGACGCCACTGCGGGGATGATCCCGGCGGCGCCATTGGTCGGTGCGGTAACCACGCGCCCGCCCGCCGCGTTCTCCTCGTTCACGGCGAGGGCGAACGAATGCAGCCATTCGCTTGTCAGTTCACGACCGCTCTCGGCTTCGGCGGTCTCCAGGTGTTCACGGACCGCCGCCGCTCGGCGCTTGACGTTCAGCCCCCCAGGCAGGATTCCGCCGCCGGCGAGCCCGTTTCGAACGGACTGGTCCATCGCCGCCCAGATGGCGTCGAGGCCGGCGTCGACATCGGCGGGGGAGCGGACGGCTTCCTCGTTCCGCCTGGCGACCTCATCGATCCGCAGTCCGTGCTCGGCGCACAAGGCGAGGAGGGCGGCGGAGGTCGCGAACGGGAGAGGGTAGGCCGGTGCCGGTCGTGCCGCCAGGTCTTCGCCCTCCCGGCGGATGAACCCGCCGCCGACCGAGTAGTACGTTTCGCTCGCGAGCGGCTCGGCACCGCTTGACCACGCGGACAGTGTCAGGGCGTTGGGGTGTGAAGGCAGACGTGTGCGCGGTTCGAAGCTGACATCCGTTTTCTCGAAGGGGATGGTGTGGCTTCCGCCGAGAACGATGGAGCTGCCCGGGGCGAGTTCCGACCAGGCGCGGCGGACCTCGGCGGGGTCACACGTCTCCGGGCGGGCGCCGGCGAGACCGGCGACCACGGCGTCCGGTGTGCCGTGGCCGATGCCCGTCGACCCGAGCGAGCCGTAGAGGACGCAGGTGACCCGCTCGACCGCGCCCAGTCGACCGGAGGAGCCGAGCCGCGTCGCGAAGTCCAGGGCGGCGCGCATCGGACCGACCGTGTGTGAACTCGACGGCCCGATGCCGATCGAGAACAGGTCGAAAGCCGAAACGTACGCCGTCATGTTCTCTCCTCGCCGAACCGCCCGCATGGAGGTCCTCTGCCACTCTAGAACGCGGAGGCGAGGGGTGGGCGATGTCCTCCCGGAGTGCGCCTGCGGTGCAGGAAAACGGCGGAAACGCGGGTGCTACGCACCAAACCTGCGAGGTGTGGAACGACTCAGCGCAGGCCCTTGCGGGAGGTGATCTGCCCGGTGTCGAAGCCGAACAGGTTGAGCCCGCCGTTGAACCGGGCATGCTCGACCTTGATGCACCGGTCCATGACGACGGTCAGGCCGTTCTCCTCGCCGTAACGCGCTGCTTCCTCATTCCAGATGCCGAGCTGCACCCACACGGTCTTCGCGCCGCTGGCGAGGACGTCGTCGATCACCGACGGGATGTCGCTCGCCTTGCGGAACACATCCACGATGTCGGGCACCTCCGGCAGCGACGCGAGGTCGGGGTAGGCCTTCTGGCCGAGGATCTCGTCGGCGTTCGGGTTCACGAAATACACGCGGAAGTCGGTGGACTGGAGCAGGTACGTGCCGACGAAGTAGCTGGAGCGTGCCGGGTTCGGCGACGCCCCCACGATCGCCACGGACGTCGCGTTGCGAAGGATGCCCAGTCGTGCTTTCGCGTCAGGGCCGACCCAGGTGCGCTGCGTTCTCAGCAGTTTGGCGAGCGGCGAATCGGACGGGAGCGAGCAGGTGAGCCCGTTCTGCAGTTGGGTGGTCACGAGTTCTGACATGGCTTAAGCCTCCACTGCCTGGGCGAGTGCCTGATCGAGGTCGTAGATGATGTCGTCGACGTCTTCGATGCCGACGCTGAGGCGCACGACACCGGGAAGCACACCCGCGTCGAGCAGTTGCTGCTCGGTCAGCTGGGCGTGCGTGGTCGACGCCGGGTGGATGATGAGCGTTTTCGTGTCGCCGATGTTGGCGACGTGGCTCGCGAGGTTGACCGATTCGATGAGCTTCTGGCCGACAGCGCGACCGCCCTTGACGACGAAACTGAAGACACTGCCTGCACCCTTCGGCAGGTACTTCCTGGCGCGTTCGTGATGTGGGTGCGAGTCGAGCCCCGCCCAGTACACCGCTTCGATGCGCGGGTCGGCCTCGAGCCAGGCGGCGACTCTGCTGGCGTTGTCGACGTGCGCCTGCATCCGGTAGGAGAGGGTTTCGACGCCCTGAGCCAGTGTGGCCGCCGCTGTCGCCGAGAGCGCGGGACCGATGTCTCTCAGCTGTTCAGCCCGCAGCCGGGTAAGGAATGCGTACTCGCCGAAGTTGCCCGACCATTCCAGGCCGCCGTAGCTCGGAACCTGCTGGCCGAAGAGTGGGAAGGTGTCGGTGTGCCAGTCGAACCGGCCGCTCTCGACCACCACGCCGCCGAGCGTCGTGCCGTGCCCGCCGAGGAACTTGGTCGCCGAGTGGGTGACGATGTCGGCGCCCCACTCGATCGGGCGGTTGAGGTAAGGAGTTGCAATCGTCGAGTCGATGACGAGCGGGATGCCATGGGCGTGCGCGACGTCCGCGAGCGCTTCGATGTCGGCGATCTCGCCCGACGGGTTCGCGATGGTCTCGGCGAAGATCAGCTTCGTCTTGGGGGTGATAGCAGCGGCGTAGTCCTCGGCGTCCGCCGACTGCACGAAGGTCGTCTCCACTCCGAAGCGGCGCAGCGTCACGTCCAGCTGGGTGATCGAACCGCCGTACAGGTTCGCGGATGCCACGATGTGGTCGCCGCTTCCGACGAGGCTCGCGAAGGTGATGTACTGCGCCGACAACCCGGATGCCGTCGCGACGGCTCCGAGGCCGCCCTCGAGGCTCGCGACGCGCTCTTCGAAACTGGCCACCGTCGGGTTCGCCAACCGGGAGTAGATGTTTCCGTATTTCTGCAGCGCGAAACGCGCCGCGGCATCCGACGTGTCGTCGAACACGAACGCCGTCGACTGGTAAATCGGGAGCGCGCGGGCACCGGTCACCGAGTCAGGGATGTTGCCCGCATGAATTGCCCGGGTGCGGAAGCCGTATTCGCGATCTGCCATGGGATCGAGGTTACCGGCTTCGACGACGGCGGTCCGCCCGGGAACGTAACACTGTGAAGCACAGCTCAGCCGAACAGCGAGACGGCCGCGAAGGCCAGGCCGGCGATGAGCAGCCAGGCGAGCAGGCCGACGACGAGCGACCGCCACCCGGTGGAGCCCAGACGCCGGAGGTTGACGGCGGCACCGAGCGCGAAGAGGGCCATGGCGAGCAGGACGGTCTGGATGCCGTCCGCCGCCGTCAGGACCGGTTCCGGGAGCGGTATGACGGTGCGGACGAGCATCGCTCCGACGAACCCTGCGACGAAGAGGGGAACGATGGGGGGTCTGACCGCCCCGTCTGGCACATCCCGCCGGCGTTCGACGACGCCGGCGACGGCGACGATCGGTGCGAGCAGAAGCACCCGTGTCAGCTTCACCACGAGCGCGACCGCGAGCGCGCCGCCCCCTGCGAGCTGTGCCGTCGCGACGACCTGCCCGACATCGTGCACGCCGGCACCGACCCAGTGGCCGAACTCGAGATCGCTCAGGCCGAGCGGATGCCAGAGCACCGGCAGGACGAAGATCGCGAGAGTCCCGCACAGCGTGACCAGCGCGATCGGCGGACCCTGCTCCGAGTTCTTCGCCCGAACGACTCCGGCCATCGCCCCGATGGCGCTCGCGCCGCAGATCGCGAAGCCGGTGGCGATCAGGAGCGGTTCATGGCCGGGGAGCCGGAACAGCCGGCCAAGTGCCCAGGTGCCGCCGAAACTGAGCAGAACGACGGCGACGGTACTGAGGAAGACGCCCCAGCCGAGGCCGACGACGTCGACGAGGCTGAGTTTCAGCCCGAGCAGGACGATTCCGATGCGCATCAGCCGTCTCGCGGAAAAGGCGATCCCAGCGGCGAACAGCCCGTCCAGGTGCCGGCGGACGGCGGGGACCAGGCCGCAGGCGATGCCGAGCGTGACACAGAGGGTGAGCAGGGGGACGGCGGGGAGCAGCAGGTGCAGGGCGCCGGCAACGATCACAGCGCCGCCGGCGAGGAGGATCCCCGGGGTCCGGGAGCGCCAGATCGACGACGCGGCCGGAGCCGCGGTCACACCCATGTCGGCAACCAGGAGTGCAGCATCCAGAACCAGTACGGCACCGTCGTCGCGGACCAGAGCGGATACCAGAACGCAGTGAGCGCAGCGGCCGCGACGACGAAGACGACAATCAGCCCGATCCCGCGTCTTCGTCGCCAGCGTTCGTCGTTCGCTGAGCCGAGCAACACGCGGAGGGCGAAGACGAGGCCGAGCAGAAGGTACGGCAGGAACACGATCGTGTAGAACTGGAACACCGTCCGCTCGGTGTAGAGCAACCACGGGAGGTAACCGGCGACGGTCCCCATGAGGATCAGCCCCACCTTCCATTCCCGGTACCTGGCCAGGCGATAGACGAGGTAGAACAGTGCCGCGGCAGCGGCCCACCAGATCAGCGGGTTCGCGATCGATGTGATCGCCTGGGAGCACGGTTCGGCGATGCACCCCTCTGTGCCTGCGCCAGGTGACGCGTACCACATGCTCGTCGGCCGGGTCATGGCCAGCCAGCTCACCGGCTCGGCGGAGTACGGATGCGGCGCTTTCAGCCCCACATGGAAGTCGTAGATCGACTGCTGGTAATGGAGAAAGCTTTGCCATGTCGACGGCACCCAGGCGAACGCCCCCGTCCACGCGTTCGACGCCTGGTCGGCCCAGTGCCGGTAGTAACTGTTGTCGCTGACGAACCAGTTCGTCCAGCTCGCCAGGTACACGGCGAGGGCAGGGGGCACGAACACGAGGAAGGTCGCGGGCCCCTGCTTGAGCACCGCGGCGCTGGTCCAGAGCGGCACGCCCAGCCGGCGCCTGGCGAGGGCGTCGACGACGACGAGGTACAGGCCGAACGCCGCGAGGAAGTACAGTCCGCTCCATTTCACGCTGGACGCCAGCCCGAAGCAAAGCCCGGCCGCGAGCACCCACGGCCGCCACCAGAGCACAGGCCCCCACGATGGATCGTCGCCTGCCGCACGGGCGTCCCTCAAACGCTCGCCGAGGACGCGTTGGTGCCGTTCCCGATCGAGGAGGACACAACCGAAGCCGAGAAGCGCGAACAGCATCACCGAGTTGTCGAGCACCGCCACCCGCGACATCACGATGGCGTGGCCGTCGATGGCGAGGAGGAATCCGGCGAGCACCGCCAGGAGTGTTGACGCGAACAGCTTGCGCGCGATCAGCATCAGCACGGCGACAGCGAGGGTTCCGACGATCGCCGTCGAGATCCGCCAGCCGAAACTGTCTCCGGCGCCGAACACGGCCATCCCCAGGGCGATCAGCCATTTGCCGAGCGGCGGATGAACGACATACGACGGGTCGTCGAGGAAGCCTGAGGTCTCTCCGCGGTTGAACGCCTCATCAGAATTCTCGGGCCACGCCGATTCGTACCCGTTCGACAGCAGCGTCCAGGCATCCTTCACGTAGAACGTCTCATCGAAGACGAGAGCGTGCGGGTGGCCGAGATTCCAGATGCGGAGGATGCCGGCGAGCAGGGCGACGACGAGCGGTGCCCCCCAGTACCAGGCGAGGCGTCGACGCGGCGTCGACAACATCCGTGCGCCGACCTCGTCCAGGCGGGACCCGCGCTCCACCTCGTCGTCGCCAGCGAACTCGGCCGCTGCGGCCGGGCCGCCGGTCACGGCTGGATTCCCAGGCGGGGCGATCGACTCGCGATTCGGGGTGGACACCCTGCCATGCTAACCATCACGACGCGGCCGTCAGGCGGCACAGTGGGAGACTGGGACCATGATCATCCTCGCTGCAACCCCGATCGGAAACCTCGGGGACGCCTCGAAGCGCCTCGTCGACGCACTCAGCACGGCCGAGGTCGTCGCCGCCGAGGACACGAGGACGACCGTGAAGCTGCTCAAGGGGCTGGGCGTCTCGCACAAGCCCCGGCTGGTCAGCCTGCACGAGCACAATGAACGCGAGAGATCCGCCGAGCTGATCGAGTTCGCCCGGGACAGCGACCTGCTCGTGCTCAGCGACGCCGGCATGCCGACGGTCTCCGACCCCGGATACCACCTCGTCGTCGCCGCGGTCGAGGCCGGTGTCGGAGTCTCGGTCCTGCCCGGTCCGAGCGCCGTGATCACGGCGCTCGCCGTCTCCGGCCTGCCGACCGACCGGTTCAGCTTCGAGGGTTTTCTGCCGCGAAAGCATGGGGACCGGGTTCAGGCGTTCCGGCAGCTGGAGCACGAACGCCGCACCATGGTCTTCTTCGAATCCCCGAACCGCCTGGCCGCCTCGCTCGCGGACGCGGCATCCGTTCTCGGGGCGGACCGCAGGGTTGTCGTCTGCCGCGAACTGACGAAGATGTTCGAAGAGGTCAAGCGCGGCACAGCCGCCGAACTGGCCGAGTGGGCCGAGGCCGGCGTCCGCGGTGAGATCTGCATCGTGATCGCCGGTGCTGAGAAACGCGAGGTCAACCTGCACGACGGTGTCGTCCAGGTGCTCGAGCTCGTGACCGCTGGGGAACGGCTGAAGGAAGCAACAGCGCAAGTATCGGAGGCGACCGGGCTGAGCAAGCGGGAGCTGTACCAGGCGGCGCTCGCCGCCAGGAACTGACGCGAGCTGCCAACTGTGGGGTGGTCCCGGCCGGCACCACCGCAACCTCAGCAACTCGCGGCACGGCGTCATGCGCTGGAGCGCGGCCATAGGATTGTTCCCATGGCCAGCGGCAATTCGTTCTACATCACCACGCCCATCTTCTATGTGAATGATGCGCCCCACATCGGTCACGCCTACACGGAGGTGGCTGCGGACGTCCTCGCCCGCTGGCACCGTCAGGCCGGCGATGACACCTGGTCGCTGACCGGAACCGATGAGCACGGCGAGAAGATCCTCCGCACGGCCACCGCCAACGGCACCACGCCGAAGGAATGGGCGGACAAGCTTGTCACCGAGGCGTGGAAGCCGCTGCTGAAAACCATCAACATCAAGAACGACGACTTCATCCGCACCACGGACGAACGCCATGAGACGAACGTGCAACTGTTCCTGCAGCGACTGTTCGACGCGGGGTTCGTGTACTCAGGCGAGTACGAAGCGCTGTACTGCGTCGGCTGTGAAGAGTTCAAGCCGCAGTCCGAGATCGTCGACGGCACCGGGCCGTTCGAGGGGCAGAAGGTCTGCGCGATCCACTCCAAGCCGCTCGAACTGCTGCAGGAGAAGAACTATTTCTTCCGGATGAGCGATTTCACCGACCGGCTGCTCGCCCTGTACGAGGAACGCCCCCACTTCATCCAGCCCGAGTCCGCCCGCAACGAAGTGATCCAGTTCGTCAGGCAGGGACTCTCCGACCTGTCGATCTCCCGCTCGAGCTTCGACTGGGGAGTCAAGGTGCCGTGGGATGACTCCCACGTCGTCTACGTCTGGTTCGACGCCCTGCTGAACTACGTGACCGCTGTCGGGTACGGGCAGGACGAGGAGGAGTTCGCCCGCCGCTGGCCGGCAACCCACATCGTTGGGAAGGACATCCTCCGGTTCCACGCCGTCATCTGGCCGGCGATGCTCCTCGCCGCGGGCCTCGAGGTGCCGAAGCAGGTCTTCGGGCACGGCTGGCTGCTCGTCGGCGGCGAGAAGATGTCCAAGTCGAAGCTCACCGGTATCGCCCCGACCGAGATCACCGACACCTTCGGCTCGGATGCATTCCGGTACTACTTCATGCGCGCCATCGCGTTCGGGCAGGACGGCTCGTTCAGCTGGGAAGACCTGTCCGCCCGGTACCAGTCGGAACTCGCCAATGGTTTCGGCAACCTCGCGTCCCGCGTGATCGCCATGGTGACGCGCTACTTCGACGGTGTCGTTCCCGCAGAGGCGGAACGGACGGACGCGGAGCTCGTCATCCATGCCGTCGTGTCGACGGCATCCGACCTCGCTGACGCGTCGATTCGGAAATTGGCCATCCACGACGCCCTCTCCGCGATCTGGAGGATCGTTGACGAGCTGAACGGGTACATCACTTCGCAGGAGCCGTGGGCGTTGTCAAAGGATGACGCGAACCGCGAGCGCCTCGGCACTGTGCTGTACACGGCGCTCGACGGACTGCGCGCCCTCGCCGTGCTGCTGTCACCTGTCCTCCCCGACGCCACCGCCCGGCTCTGGACGGCGCTGGGCGTCACCGACGCGCTCGGCGCTCTGGAGGATCAGCCGCTCCGGGACGCAGGGAACTGGGGCCAGCTGCCTGCCGGCACGCAGGTCTCGGCACTGGAGGCGTTGTTCCCGCGCATCGAGAGCACCGTCAACTGACCGGCGGGATGCCGCTTGGCGAGCGCGCAAGTGGGGTACCGTCGTGACCATGACGAACTCCGCCTCCGCGCGCCCGGAACTTCGGTACCCTCCGCTGCCGGAGGCGCTGCTCGTGCCGGTGTACGACAACCACACCCATCTGGACCCGTCCGTCGGGTCCGGTCGCCCCGTCGCTGACGGGGGAGCGCTCGACTACCGGGAGCACCTCGACCGCGCGTCGAGTGTCGGCGTTCGCGGGATCGTGCAGGTCGGCACGGACGTCGAGTCGTCGATCTGGAGCGCCGAAACGGCAGCCATCGAGCCGAGGATGCTTGCCGCCGTCGCAATCCACCCCAACGAGACCCCCCGGCTGGACGCTGAGGGCGGCCTCGACGATGCCCTCGCCGTGATCGACGAGCTGGCCGGCCGGCCCCGGGTTCGGGCGATCGGGGAGACCGGTCTCGATTACTACCGCACCGGACCGGAGGGCCGCGCGGCGCAGCAGCGCGCGTTCGAGGCGCACATCCGGATGGCAAAGGACCACCACCTCGCGCTGCAGATCCACGACCGCGACGCCCACGCCGACGTGCTCGAAACCCTGCGCCGAGTCGGCGCACCCGAACGCACAGTGTTCCATTGCTTCTCGGGCGACGCAGAACTCGCCAGGGAGTGCGCCGACAACGGATGGTTCATGTCGTTCGCCGGGACGGCAACGTTCAAAAACGCCGAGAACCTCCGGGGCGCGCTCGACGTGGCGCCGCGGAACCTTCTTCTGCTCGAGACGGATGCCCCGTATCTGACCCCCATGCCGCATCGCGGTCAGCCGAACGCCCCGTATCTGCTTCCGCACACGGTCCGAGCCATTGCGGCTCACCTCGGCACGGACCCGTCGATGCTCGCCGCCCAGATCTCCTCCAACACCGAGTACGTGTACGGCCATTGGGATGAGGACCCCGTTACCTCCCAGCCGGACCCGTACGACACTCCTCAGAAAGACCGCGAATGAGCCTCCTCGGCCCCGCAGAAATCCGTGACCTCGCCGACATGCTCGACGTCCAGCCGACGAAGAAACTCGGCCAGAACTTCGTCGTCGACGCCAACACGGTGCGCCGCATCGTCAAAGTCGCGAGGGTCGCCCCGGGCGAACACGTTGTCGAGGTCGGTCCAGGTCTGGGTTCGCTCACCCTCGGCCTGCTCGCAGCGGGGGCGAGCGTCGTGGCCGTGGAGATCGACCACCGTCTCGCCGACCAGCTGCCGAAAACCGTCGAACTGCTGCAGCCGGGCGCCCCGCTCACCGTGGTGAGCGCCGATGCGATGCGGATCACTGAACTCCCCGGCGATCCGACCCGGCTCGTCGCGAACCTCCCGTACAACATCTCAGTGCCCGTGCTGCTGCACCTGCTCGAGCATTTCGAATCGATCCGCGCCGGTGTCGTGATGGTCCAGGCCGAGGTCGGCCACCGCCTCGCGGCCGAACCCGGGTCGAAGATCTACGGCAGCCCGAGCGTCAAGGCCAGCTGGTACGGCGCCTGGCGAACCGCTGGGACGGTGAGCCGCCAGGTGTTCTGGCCCGTTCCGAACGTCGACTCCGTCCTCGTCGGCTTCGACCGCCGCGACGACGCGATCGGCACCGAAGAAGAGCGCGTCCTCACCTTCAGCATCGTCGACGCCGCCTTCCAGCAACGGCGGAAGATGTTGCGGCAGTCCCTCGGCCAGCTGCTCGGCGGGTCGGCCGCAGCAACGGATGCCATGACAGCGGCCGGCATCGCACCGACCGCACGAGGAGAGGAACTCACCGTGCACGACTTCCTCGCCATCGCACGCCAGGTGAGGGCGCTCTGATGGTCGTCTCCCGGCAGAGTGACAGCATCGGCGACGCGTCCGTCCTCGCCACGACCGGCCAGAGCCGTGAGAACTGGCGGACCATGTTGACGGACGCAGGCGCGACCGAGGATGGAATGCCAGCTGCCAAGGAGTTCCTTCGCGGGGCCTTGCCCCCGGCGCTGCGTTAGGTTGGTTGCATGACCGCTCCGCTGGCCCCGACATTCGCCCACGCACGGGCGCCCGGGAAGATCAACGTCTTCCTGAAGGTCGGCGAGCTGATGGAGGACGGATACCACGACCTCGCGACGGCGTTTCAGGCTGTGTCGCTGTACGAGGACGTCCGCGCATACCCAGCGTCCGACTTCTCGGTCAGCTTCTCCGGGCCGATCGACACGTCGTCGCTCGCGGTCGACGGCAGTAACCTCGCCATCAAAGCGGCGCGGATGCTCGCTCGCAAGGCCGGGTACCGCAGGGGAGTGCGTCTGGACATCGAAAAGCACGTTCCCATCGCCGGGGGAATGGGCGGCGGCTCGGCGGATGCCGCGGCCACCCTGCTCGCCTGCGATTCGCTCTGGGGCACCGAGGTTCCGCGCGATGACCTGTTGGCGATGGCCGGCAAACTCGGCGCCGATGTGCCATTCGCTCTCACCGGAGGAACCGCGATCGGAACCGGTAAAGGCGACCGGCTCAGCCCGGCGCTGGCGAAGGGCACCTTCTCCTGGGTCCTCGCGATCGCCGAGTTCGGGATGTCGACGCCGGACGTGTACCGCGCCCTCGACGCCCACCGGGAAAGGCACGCCCAGGACATCTTTCCCGCCGTCTCGCAGCCGACGGTTGACGCCGAAGTGCTCCAGGCTCTGCGCGCCGGTGATCCCAGGCAGCTCGCAGAGGCCCTCCACAACGACCTCCAGGCCGCCGCGCTCCATCTCGCTCCCGGGCTGGGCACCATCCTCGAACTCGGCGAGCAGATGGGTGCCCTCGCCGGGATCGTTTCGGGTTCAGGCCCGACCGTTGCGTTCCTTGCGCCCGATGCCGACACCGCGCTCGAACTGCAGGTCAGCCTCAGCGCGTCACGCCTCAACGTGATCCGGGTGACCGGGCCGGTGCACGGGGCGCGGCTCCTGCACGACTGATGGCGGTTCGCTCCCTCCCCGGCGCTTAGGCTTGGGGGGTGGCCCACCTTCTCGGAGCAGAACAGCTCCATCTTGAATACCCGACCCGTGTGATCTTCGACTCTGTCACTGCCGGGGTGAACGAGGGCGATCGGATCGGTGTCGTCGGGCGAAACGGCGACGGCAAGTCGACCCTGCTCTCCCTTCTCGCCGGGCGGATCGAACCGGATGGCGGTCGCGTCACGCGCCGCCGCGGCGTCACCATTGGCATGCTCGACCAGCGCGACGAGCAGCCGGACGACCTCATCGTGTCGCAGGCGATCGTCGGCTCGGCAGAAGACCATGAGTGGGCGGGAAGTTCGCTCATCCGCGACGTCATCGGCGGTCTCATCCAGGACATCCCCTGGCACGCGACGATCGGCTCGCTGTCCGGTGGCCAGCGACGCCGTGTCGCACTCGCCGCACTTCTCGTCGGTGACTGGGACGTCCTGTTCCTCGACGAACCCACCAACCACCTCGACGTCGAAGGCATCGCCTGGCTTGCCGCCCACCTGAAGAAGCGGTGGTCGCCCTCGAGCGGCGGCCTCATCGTCGTCACGCACGACCGGTGGTTCCTCGACGAGGTCTGCACAGCCACCTGGGAGGTGCACGACCGGCTCATCGAACCGTTCGAGGGCGGGTACGCCGCGTACATCCTGCAGCGGGTCGAGCGCGACCGGATGGCGGCGGCGAGCGAATCCAAACGACAGAATCTGATGCGCAAGGAGCTGGCCTGGCTCCGGCGCGGTGCCCCAGCGCGGACCACCAAACCGAAGTTCCGCATGGATGCCGCATACGAACTGATCGAGAACGAGCCGGAGCCGCGCAACACTGTGGCGCTCGCCCAGATGGCGACCTCCCGGCTCGGCAAGGACGTCGTCGACCTGCTCGACGCCGGCGTCGTCTACCCGGACCCCGAATCGGCGACGGGAACTCGAACGGTGTTGAAGGACATCGAATGGCGTATTGCGCCGGGGGAGCGCACCGCGATCCTCGGTGTCAACGGTGCGGGCAAGTCGACCCTGCTCGGCCTGGTCACCGGCACTGTCACGCCGACGTCTGGCCGGGTCAAGCGCGGCAAGACCGTGAAGATCGCCAGCCTCACCCAGCAGCTCGACGAGCTCAAGGAGATCGAGCACGAACGCGTCTCCACCGTCGTCGGCATGCAGAAGACCTCGTACGTGACCGGCGACAAGGAGATGACGCCTGGGCAGATGCTCGAACGGCTCGGGTTCACCAGCGCACAGCTCTCCACCCCGGTGAAGGACCTTTCCGGTGGCCAGCGTCGCCGGCTGCAGTTGCTGCTCATCCTCCTCGATGAGCCGAACGTCCTCATCCTCGACGAGCCCACCAACGACCTTGACACCGACATGCTCGCGGCGATCGAGGATCTCCTCGACTCGTGGCCGGGAACTCTTCTCGTCGTGTCGCACGACCGGTACCTGGTCGAGCGGGTCACCGACCAGCAGTACGCCGTGCTCGACGGACACCTCAGGCACCTCCCCGGCGGGGTTGATGAATACCTCGCGCTCCGCTCCGGGCAGGATGCCGCACCGCTGATCGCGCCGCTCGCCGCTGACGGTGCAGCCGCCGTCTCGGCAACGCCCAAGCTCGGCGGAGCGGAACTCCGCAATGCGCAGAAGGAAATCGCGTCAACCGACCGCAAGATCCAGAAGATGCGTCAGCGGATCGTCGACACGCACGAGCTTCTCGCCACCCACGACCAGAACGACTACGTCGGGCTCGGGGAGCTCAGCGATCGTCTCCGCGGGTACGAGTCCGAGTTGGTCGCCTTTGAAACGCGCTGGCTCGAGCTGTCTGAGCTCCTCGAGTAGACCCGCGCCTCTTCTCTGCTCCGACAGAAACGGCTGGACTTTCTCGCGAAGTCCAGCCGTTTCTGTCTACGCCGCAAGGAGGCGAGCAGCCATTTCTGTCGCCGCAGCGCGGCGAGGAGGAACAAAAAAGCCGGCCTCCACGGTTTCCCGTGAAGGCCGGCTTCTCAAAGAATTACGAAGTCAGCCGAAACTGACGAAGCAATAGTTTTAGTTACAGCGGGCGGATGTTCTCAGCCTGCAGACCCTTGGGGCCCGTTGCGGTTTCGAATTCAACCTTCTGGTTCTCCTCGAGCGAGCGGAAGCCGCTGGAAGCGATGGCCGAGAAGTGCGCGAACACGTCGGCGCTTCCGTCATCGGGAGCGATGAATCCGAAGCCTTTTTCTGCGTTAAACCACTTGACGGTTCCTGTTGCCATGATGATCTCCTTAGGAGTCTTGTGGATGACGACTGTCGTCATCCCAAATGCGGCGTACCTGTCCGCTCCTACAAGAAACGGCGGTTCTTCAGATGAAGGAACCGCCGTAAATCAATCACTGCGTAACACTACTACTGCGCTGCCAACACTAACCCACGCCGCGGTGAGATGCAAGCGATTCGAAATATTGGCTGAGTATATGCCTATTCCCGTAATGTAATCGCCGCAGGGAATATGTCACCACGTAGTCTCTGAAACATCCCGAGCACACGCTCGTTTTCGTCACGGCTGGGAAGTCGGGCTCAACCCTTTTGGAGGTGCCATGACTGTCACAGCGACCCTTGGTCCCGTACGCAAGACCACCGCACGAATCGACGGATTGGACAATCCGACGACAACGTTCGCCGCACTACTGAAGACCGTTCGTGAGGCGGGTCTTCTCAAACGCCGCACCGGTTTCTACATGCTCGTGCTCACCGCCCTGGCCCTTGCGCTCGGTGGTCTCGCCACGGGCTTCGTCCTTCTCGGCGACTCCTGGTATCAGCTGCTCATTGCAGCGGGCCTCGGCATCGTCCTCACCCAGGTGGCCTTCGTCGCCCATGAGGCCTCTCACCGTCAGATCTTCGAATCCGGTCCGGCCAACGACCGCCTCGGCCGCATCCTCGCCGACGGCGTCGTCGGCATCAGCTACGCCTGGTGGATGACGAAGCACACCCGCCATCACGCCAACCCCAACACGGTCGGCAAGGACCCGGACATCGAGATCGACACCATCTCGTTCAAGGAAGAGGATGCCGCGAAAGCCACGGGGCTGCTCGCCTTCATCACCCGGCGCCAGGGCTACCTCTTCTTCCCGCTGCTGACGCTGGAGGGAATCAACCTTCACTTCCTGTCGATCCGGACTTTGTTCACCTCCGAGACGATCGACAAGCGCTGGCTCGAGTTCACGCTCATCGGCCTGCGCCTCGGCATCTATCTCGCGATCCTGTTTGTATTCCTCCCGGTCGGCATGGCGTTCGCCTTCCTCGGCGTTCAGATGGCCGTCTTCGGCGTGTACATGGGAGCGTCCTTCGCGCCCAACCACAAGGGGATGCCGCTCATCGCCGAAGGCGCGAAGGTCGACTTCCTGTCGAAGCAGGTCCTCACCAGCCGCAACATTCGCGGCCGGGGAATGAGCTACTTCATGGGCGGCCTCAACTACCAGATCGAACACCACCTGTTCCCGAGCATGCCGCGCCCGCACCTGAAGCACGCGCGCGAGATCGTGATCGAGCACTGCAAGACCATTGGCGTCCCCTACACGGAGACGACCCTCGTGCGCTCGTACGCGATCGTCATCGACTACCTCAACCGGGTGGGCCTCTCGGCTCGCGACCCGTTCGACTGCCCCATGGTCAACCAGTTCCGCCGGCCGTGAGCTGACAGTTCCCGAGAAGCGCCCGGT